>CALRXP010000230.1:0-4573 GCA_943372155.1 Candidatus Endomicrobiellum trichonymphae
CCTCGGCCGACAGATGCGCGGACTCCGGCGCGAAGGTCAGCGCGCACGTGCCGCAACGCAGGAATTCCCGGTCGGAGCGATGAAACGCGCGGGAGCCGCCGCCGCACAACGGGCAGGCGGGCACGTTATTCCGTCGGCTCGGCGATCGTCGCTTCGGCCGCGGTCAGCGTCAGCCCGCTTTGGAGCGGCTCGACCCGGATCGGGCACTTCGAGTCCGAGCACCGCGCGCAGTACTTGCGCCGGCAGGGGTCGAGATGGGTGTGCAGCTCCCCCTCGAGGCCGACGGCGGCGATGAGCTTGCTCTCGAAACGCTCCGTGTCGTCGTGCGCCTCGGCGACCGGCAGGTACTCGGGCACGACGAGATGGACGTCCACGTGCGTGTAGCGCCCCGAGCGGATGGCGCGCAGACCGTGCACGGTGATGACGCCGGTCTCGTCCACGCCTTTCTTGAGCAGTCCGTCGAGGCCGGAGACGATCCGCTCGATCATCGGCTCGTCTTCCTCGTCGAGCAAAGCCGAGGCGGACTCGCGCACCAAGGAGAATCCGGTCTTGGCCAGCAGCACGGCCACGGCCATGGCGATCAACGGGTCGAGCCAGGCGAAGCCGGTGAAATGAACGAGCATCAGACCCGCGAAGATGCCGCCGGTCGTGTAGAAATCCGAGAGAACGTGATGGCCGTCGGCCTCGAGGGTCTTGGACTTCAGCCGCCGCCCCGTGGTCAACAGGAACCAGCCGAGCAGGCCGTTCAGCGCCCCCGCCGCGAGGTTCAGCGCCAGGCCGAGGCCCAGGCTCTTGAGCTCGACGCCGCGGATGAGGGCCATGGTCGACTCATAAAAAATGACGATCGCCGCGAGCGAGATCAGGCCGCCCTCGAAGGCGGCGGCGAAGTACTCCATCTTGCCGTGGCCGTACGGATGGTCCTTGTCCGCCGGCTGGCCCGCGAAGATCACGGCGCCCAGGCCGAAAGCGGCGGCCACCACGTTGACGATGCTCTCCAGCGCGTCGGACTGCAACGCCATCGAGCCCGTCTTGAAGTAGGCCGCCGCCTTCAGGCCGAGAATCAACGTCCCGCCCAGCAGCGAAATCAGGATCGCGCGAACGCGTTCCCTTTGGGCGGAGTCGGCGGCGCTCATTTATTCGAGGACGAGGAGCTGGCCGCCCACGTGGCCGGCATGCATCGGGCAGAAGATGCGGAAGATGCCCGCCTTGTCGGCCGTGAACTCGACGGTTTTGGTGTTGTCGCCCTTCTTGTTGTCGACGGCGGCTTTGGTCGACGGGTAACCGTCGATCTCGAAGGCGTGAACGCCCGACGGGGCGGTGTTGATCAAGGTGATCTTCACCTTGTCGCCCTTCTTGACGACGAAGACCGAGGGGGTCCAGATTTTGTTGCCCTCGACCTCGATGTTCACCGACTTAAACTCGCGGACGGGAGAGGCCGGCGCCTTGGTCTCCACGGCGTAGACGGCGGCGGCGGCGAAAACGAAAGAGGCGATCAGGAGGTTTCTCATACCTCCATCATAGACCATCGGCTGGACGCGCGGCAAGGGAAGCGGTAGTATCCCTTCTGTGACAGACCCGCTCGACGTTCTACGCAGCCTCTACCGGGAGAAGTTCGGCTCGGACGCCGACTCTCTCGTTCCGGTCCGCGCGGAAGGCTCCAACCGCCGCATCTACCGCCTGACGGGCAAAAAGATCTCCGCCGTCGGCGTGCTCAATGACGACGCTAAGGAGAACCGGGCGTTCATCGAGTTCTCTAAACATTTTTTCCAAAACGGCATCCCGGTCCCCGAGTTCTACGCTGAAAACAAGGACGCGACGGCGTATCTCGAGCAGGATCTCGGCGACACGACTTTGTTCCAGTTTCTCGGTAAGCGCCGCACCGCCGCCGGCTTCCCGTCCGAGGTCGTTTCCGCCTACGAAGACGTCGTCCGCTGGCTGCCCAAGATGCAGATCACGGCGGGCGCCACCATCGACGACAAGTGGTGCTACCCCCGCAAGAGCTTCGACAAGCAGTCCATGCTCTGGGATCTCAACTACTTCAAGTATTACTTCCTCACGTTGGGTTCCATTCCGTTTCATGAAGAAAGGCTCGAGGAGGACTTCCAGGTTTTCGCGGATTATTTACTGGCCGCAGACCGCAAGTTCTTCCTGTGCCGCGACTTCCAGTCGCGCAACGTCATGCTCGTGGACGGCAAGCCTTACTTCATCGACTACCAGGGCGGGCGGCGCGGGGCTCTGCATTACGACATCGCTTCTCTCTTATATGACGCCAAGGCCGACGTGCCCTTCGAACTGCGCGACGAGCTTTTGGACTTGTACATATCAGAAGCGGGAAAGCTCACCCCGATCGACCGGGCCGAGTTCAAGAAATACTTCCCTGGCTTCGTGCTCGTGCGCATCATGCAGGCCATGGGCGCCTACGGCCTGCGCGGCTTCCACGAGAAGAAGCCGTTGTTCCTGCAGAGCATTCCCTATGCCATCCGCAACATCGAACACATCCTCACGACCCACGGCCTGCCCGTCGAGGTGCCGGAGCTCATGGGCGTGTTCAAGCGGCTCGTCGCGTCGTCCGTGCTTCGTCAGTTCGGTTCGGCGAAGCTGAAGCTGACGGTGCGAATCCAGAGCTTCTCTTACAAGAACGGCATGCCCAAAGACACCGGCGGGCACGGAGGCGGCTTCGTGCTGGACTGCCGTTGCCTCCCCAACCCCGGCCGCCAGATCGAGTTCAAGACCCAATCCGGCCTCGACGGCCCCGTCGTCGCGTTTCTCTCGAAAGAAGACGCCGTGGACCGCTGGGCGCGATCCGCGTTCTCCCTGATCGACCAGGCCGTCGAGGACTACGGCCGCCGCAACTTCTCCGATCTGTCCGTCGCCTTCGGCTGCACCGGCGGCCAGCACCGCTCAGTCTACCTCGCCGAGCGCCTGGCCAAGCACTTGCGGGACCAGAACGTGTCCGTCATCGTCTCTCACCGCGAAAAGAAAAACTGGCCCAAGAAATGAAGGCGCTCATCCTCGCCGCCGGCGTCGGCTCCCGTCTGAAGCCGCTCACCGACACGACGCCCAAGGCCCTCATCCCCGTCGGCGGCGTCCCGATGCTCGAGCGCGCCCTCATTCGTCTCAAGGCCGCCGGCGTGAAATCCTTCGTGGTCAACGCGCATCATCATCCGCAAAAGGTCGCCGACTTCTGCGCCGACCTTTCCCGCCGCCACGGCGTGCCGGTGTCGGTGTCGCGTGAGGACGATCTGCTGCTCGACACGGGCGGCGCGATCAAGAAGGCCTCCGCCTTGCTGAAGGGCCGCGATCCGATCTTCGTGCACAACGCCGACGTGCTGACCGATCTCGATCTCAAAGCGATGCTCAAGGCTCACAAAGACTCCGGAGCCCTCGCCACTTTGGCGGTCCGGGAACGCGAGAGCGGCCGCGCGTATGTATTCGACGCGAAGGGACGCTTTGCCGGTCATGACCGCGGCGAGAATAACATCACGTGGGCGAAAGGCGCGGTCTCCAATCCCCAACGATTGCCGTTCGACGGGATTCACGTGCTCTCTCCCGAATTGCTCGACAAACTGACCGAGACGGGCGTATTTTCCATCACGAAATCCTATTTACGTCTCGCCGCCGCCGGCGCGGACATTCATGCCTTTCGTTCCGATAAGTGGTCTTGGCACGATATCGGTACGGTCGAGAAGCTCGCCGCCGCCGAAGCCTGGGTTGCGGCGCTTCCGTCTTAACGCTTTGGCAGCGGTGTAACGGGCCGCACGCGTAGCAGCAATTGCCCCTCTAAAGCGACCACGATTCGCGCGACCGTCGTGAGACGGACGTCGGCCCCGCCCTCGACCTTCACGATATGGGATTGAGCCATCCCGGCCCGAGCCGCTAATTCTCGCTGGGTCCAGCCGCGCATAAGCCTCATCCGGCGTACGAGAGCCGCCGCGGACCAGTCCAGGCTTCCGGGCGGGGACCAGCAACCGTGCTCGTCCAACCTGTTGAACTGCACTCCGCCATGATCTATTCCCATAGATATTCGCTCTTCCCGGTGCGAGTCATTATCTACTCTCATAGATCACCGCCGGGCTCCCTACCCTTTATACGATTGAGCCCTCAAAAAAGTTGCATCCGACCCGCGAACGAAACCGCCTCAGCGACGTAAGATACATGACCGCGACAACGCGGCCAGGAGAAACCATGAAGACCCTACTCGCCGTCGCCGTTCTCTTCGCCGCCGGCCTCGCCGTCGCCGACGACACCACCACCCCCCCTCCCGCCGCCGCGCAGCCCGCCGTCAACGCCGAGAAGAAGGCCGCGGTCCAGAAGATCAATCAGGACATCAAGGCCGATCGTGAAAAGATCCACGAGGATAAGAAGGATATCCGCGAGGATTGGAAGAAGCAGAAGGAAGAGGTGAAGGACCTCGGCGCGCAGGAAAAAACGGCGATCGAAGCCGTGAAGAACGACGCGACCAAGTCCGCCGCCGACAAGAAGGCCGCGATCATGGCCATCCGCAACGACTATAAGGCCAAGCGCGAGGGCCTCCGCGCCCCTCTTCGGGCCGACCGCGCGGCCAAACGTGCCG
>CALRXP010000231.1:0-4559 GCA_943372155.1 Candidatus Endomicrobiellum trichonymphae
AGAAGCAGAAGGAGCTCATCGACGCCGAGGTCCGCCGCATCCTGGACGAGCAGACCGCGCGCGTGGTGAAGCTGCTGGCCGAGAACCGCCGCTACCTCGACGGCATGGCCGACGAGCTCATGACCAAGGAGACCTTGCGCGAGGACGATCTCGCTCGCCTCCTTCCCCCTCGTCCGAATAAGTAAAATAGGCGGATGACCGCCAAGCGCTTCGCCTGCGTCCACGGGCACTTCTATCAGCCGCCCCGGGAGAATCCCTGGACCGGCGCGGTGGAGCGTCAGTCGTCGGCCGGCCGCGATCACGACTGGAACGCCCGCATCGCGCGCGAGTGCTACGTCCCCAACGGCGAGGCCCGCGTCGTGGACGGCGCCGGCGTCATCACCGACATCGTCGACAACTACGCGTCGATGTCCTTCAACTTCGGCCCCACCTTGCTGGCGTGGCTCGAAAAGGCCCAGCCGGCAGCCTATGCCCGTCTGATCGAGAGCGACAAAGACAGCCTCGCCCGCCTCGACGGCCACGGCAACGCCATCGCCCAGGCTTTTCACCATGCGATCCTCCCGCTCGCGTCTTCGCGGGACCGCGACACGGAGATCCGCTGGGGCCTGGCCGACTTCCGCAAGCGATACTCAAGAGAGGCCGAGGGTCTCTGGCTGCCGGAATGCGCCGCGGACGACGCCACCCTCGCCGCCGTCGCCGATCACGGGGTCAAGTTCGTCATCCTCGAGCCGCATCAGGCCGACGCCGTGCGTCCCTTGTCCGGCGGCGCCTGGAAGAACGCCTCCGACTCCCTTCGTGCCGGCGTCGCCTACCAGTGGAGCGACGGGACCCGCCGGCTCGCCGTTTTTTTCTACGACGGCCCTCTGTCCCGCGCGGTCGCGTTCGAGCGCGCGCGGAGCGACAGCCGCGCCTTCGCCGCGCGCGTCGCGGCGCGCGTGCCTCCCGTCGCCGCGGCGGGCCTGGCCCTGCTCGCCACCGACGGAGAGTCCTACGGTCACCATGAGTCCTTCGCGGAGATGGGCCTCGCTCACTTTCTGCGTTACGCCCTGCCCGAGACGGGCGTGGAGCCCGTCAATTTGGGCCGGTGGCTCGCACAGCACCCGCCGCGTCACGAAGTACGCCTGCGTCCGGGCGGCACGTCGTGGAGCTGCGCCCACGGGATCGAGCGCTGGCGCTCGGCCTGCGGCTGCGGCGCCGTCGACGGCGCGAGCCTGGAGTGGCGCGCGCCCCTGCGCGCGGCCCTCGAGAGCCTGCGCGACCGCTTCGACGCGCTCTACTTGAAAGAGGCCGCGGGCTTGCTGACCGATCCGTGGGCCGCGCGCGACGCCTACATCAGCGTCGCGCTGGACCGCTCCGAGGCGAACACGGCGAAGTTCCTCGCGGCGCACGCTCCGTCGGCACGGGACGCGGCCTCCAAGGTGAAGGCGCTGACGTTGCTCGAGCTTCAGCGCCACTCGCTGATGATGTTCACGAGCTGCGGCTGGTTTTTCGACTCGTTGTCGCGCCTGGAGCCGGTGCAGGTCCTGCTGTACGCGGCGCGGGGCCTGGAGCTGGCGCGGGCGTTAGGCGCCGACTATGAGGCCGATTTCGTCGCGGGCCTCGAGGACACGACCGACGTCTGGACCCGTCTCGTGAAGACTCAGATCGTCACTCCTGATCACGTGGCCGCCCACTACGCCGTCTCCTTGCTGTTCGAGGATCAGCCCCCCGCGTTCGTCCATCACCACTCCGCCGCGAGCGAGCGTTTCACGCGCCGCGTCGAGGGCGGGGTCACCGTCGCGGCGGGCCGTGCGACCTTCGCCGACGGCTGCACCGGCTTTCAGTGGACACGCTCCTTCTTCGCGGCGATCCTGCCGGGCCAGCGGGTGCAGGTGTTCGTCTGCGCCGGCGACCTTCCCGACGAGCGCTTCGACTCCTTGCTGCACGCGGCCGCCGGAGGCGCCGAGGCGAATCTGCCTCCCGGCCGGATGTTCCTGCTGCGCGACCTCCGCCCCGACGAGCGCGAGAAGGTCCTGCACCTCGTGCTCAAGCGCCGCCTGACGCGCTGGGAGGCGGCGGGGCGCGATCAGCTCGAAGACGCGCTGACCTTGGCCGAGCAGTTCCGCGGCCTCGGCCTTCCGCTTCCCGTGGGCCTTGAAGATGAGACCCGCCTGGCGTTGGCGCACGCTTTGGCCGACGCCTCGCGCCGCTTCGCCGAGGACAATTTCGGCGCCCTCGACGAGATCAAGGCGGTCGTTCAGCGCGCCAAGGCCGCCGGCCTGGCCGCCGCGCCCGCGCGCGCCGAGCCGGCGTTCGCGCGCGGCGTCGAGCGCCTGCTTTCGGGGCTCGAGAACGGTTCCGCCGAGCAGTCCGCCGCGGATATCGTCGAGGCGGCGGAGGCCGCGAACGCCGCGGGGCTCAACGACTGGCGGGCCGCCGCTCAGGTGCGCGTGTTCCGATGGATGAAGTCCCGGAATTCACCGTCGGCTTCGACGGCCCGGCTGGCGCAGCTGCTGTACCTGAAGCCCTAGCGGGACGGCAAGGCGCGCAGCTCTTCACGCGCGTAATGGAGCAGGGCGGGCGCCAGCAGGACGCCGGGCACGCCCATCACGGCCTCACCCACCACCAGGCCGAGCAAGATCATCCACATGGGCGTGTCGATGGACACTCCGATGATGCGGCTGTTCAGCAGATACTCGAGCTTGTGAATGACCACGAGGTAGACGAGTCCGACCGTCGCGAGCTGAACGGAGACCGTCAGTCCGGCCGTGACGATCGCGATATTGCTGATCACGTTGCCGAGGATGGGGATCATGCCGCACACGAAGGTGGTCAGGATCAGGAAGGTCTTGAAGTGAAAGCCCGCGAGATGCAGGAACACGGACGTGAGCGCGGTGTTGATGAGCGAGATCGTGATCTGCGCCCCGACGACCTTCTCGAAACTGCGCACGAACAGCCGCACCCGCGCGCTGAACTCCTCGCGCAGGTCCTCGTAGAGGTTCTTTCCCGCCGGCTCGGCGGCCGGATTGAGGAAGCGCATCGCCGCCACGAACACGCCGACGATCACCTGGAAGAATCCCCGGGTGAGCAGGCCGCTCGTCTTGCTGACGGAGGAGAAGTTGTCCTTGGCGGAGGACACGAGGAGGTCGCGCAGTTCGACCGCGTTCTCGACGGGGACGTCGAGGCCGTATTCGACGGACAAGGCCGTGAGCCGCGGCAGAACCGTGTCGATGAGCAAGGGCAGCCGTTCGACCGCGACGCGCACGAATTTGATGAACACCCAGGAGAGGGCCGTCGCGAGAACCGCGAACACCGCCAAGGCGGCCCATCGAGCCAGAGGAGCGCGCGCGCCGCCCGCCCGCAGGCGCTGCTCGGTCAGATCCATGATCATGAAGGACACGAGGCCCGAGAGGAGGCAAGCTCCCAGGCCGAAGCGGACGGTGACCAGCAAGGCGACGGCGAACAGGACATACGACGCCTTGCGAGGTCCGGATGTCGTCTGGCTCATGGCGGCTAGGATAGCAATTTCCCCTAGGTCCTCTGACGATGGGCCGTTGGGCCCTCCGGCTCATCCTGCCCTCGTCCGGCTTATATAGGATGGCGTCATGAAATCCCTCCCCCTCTTTTTAGCGCTGATCCTGGCCTTCTCGCCGTCGGCGCCCGTCTACGCCCAGGTCGTCAATTCCGGCGCGGCCGTCCCGGGAGGAGCTCCGACCGTCCCGGCCCTCAACTTCGGCCTGTCGCGGATGGAAATGCGCGAGGCTTACCGCGGCGCCGCCGCCACCTTGGACGGCGCGCTGAAGAGCATCGCCGCCACCCCTCCGCTCCAGGCGACCTTCGCCAACACCGTGCTCGCGCAGGAGAAGGCCGTCGGCGATTTCGTCCGCGCGGCGATCCCGCTCACCTTCAACGCTCACGTCTCCCCCGACAAGGGCGTGCGCATGACCGCTCAGGCCATCGAGAAGGTCATGAACCGACGCTTCGTCGAGCTCGGCCAGAGAGAGGATCTCTTCAAGCTCGCCGAAGCCGCCGCCGCCAAGGGCGAGAAGCTCGACGATGCCGACCAGAAGCTCTTGGATAAGACGCTTCGCGATTATCGCGACAACGGCCTCGGCCTGTCCCCCGAGCAGCGCGAGCGTCTGAAGGCGGTGCAGACGAAGCTCAACGACCTGTCCTCCCGCTTCGAGATCAACATCAACGAGAGCAAGGACTGGCTCGAGGTGGACGAGGCGGGTCTCGACGGCCTGCCCGCCGACTACAAGGCCTCGCTCGAGAAGACTCCCGAAGGCAAGTACAAGGTCGGCCTGGACTACCCCTCTTACGTGCCGTTCATGCGCTACGCCAAGAACGGCGAGCTCCGCAAGCAGCTCAACCATAAGTACGAAAACCGCGCGGTGCCCGAGAACCTCCCGATCCTCAAAGAGGGCCTCGAGCTCCGCCGCGAGGTCGCACGCATACTCGGCTACAAGGACTACCCGACCTTGGCGCTCAAGGACCGTATGGCCAAGACGCCTCAGCGCGTCGCCGATTTCCTCTCCCGCCTCACCGACAAGGTTCGCGAGCGCGCCAAAAAAGAAATG
>CALRXP010000232.1:0-4525 GCA_943372155.1 Candidatus Endomicrobiellum trichonymphae
TTCAAGGCTGGACACAAGCTCGAGTTCCCCGGCGGGATGACGGCCACCGTGACGGGGCTTAACGACGAGGGCGAGTATCTTATCGAGTTCGCGACCCAGGACCTTCGTCCTTACCTGGCCGAGCATGGGCTCCCGCCCTTACCTCCGTACATCGCCAAGAAGAGGATGCCCTCGCGCGCCGACGCGGCCCGGTATCAAACCGTTTACGCGAGGGACGACGGCTCCATCGCGGCGCCGACGGCCGGAATGCATTTCACTCCCGAATTGCTCGAAACGCTGAAGGCGGGCGGCGTGCGCGTGGCTTGCGTGACGTTGCACGTCGGCCGCGGCACGTTCCGTCCCATAACGAGCGAGGACGCCTCCGCGCACACCATGCTCGCCGAGCGGTACGAGGTCGAGCCCGCCGAGGCGAAGCTCATCGCGGAGTCACGCGCCGCGGGCGGACGGATCGTCTCGGTCGGAACCACCACCACGCGCACGCTCGAGACCCTCTCGCGCCGGCCGGAGGGCTTCGGCCCTGGCTCCGGCGAAAGCGCGCTCTACATCACCCCGGGCTTCGAGTTCCGGGGCATCGACGCCTTGATCACGAACTTCCATCTTCCCCGCTCGACGCCGATCCTGCTGGCCTCCGCGTTCGCGGGCCGGGAGCGTCTGCTTGCCGCTTACCGCGAGGCGGTGGCCCTCGGCTACCGTCTCTATTCCTTCGGCGACGCCACTTTGATCCTTTAAAGGTAGAATCCCCCACATGGCGTTCACGATCGAGGCGAAAGACGGACTGGCGCGAGCGGGCTGGCTCGATACGCCTCACGGACGGGTCGAGACTCCGGTCTTCATGCCCGTCGGCACCCAAGCCAGCGTCAAAGCGCTCGACTCCGACGACATGCGCCGGCTCGGCGCGAACGCGATCCTCGCCAACTCCTACCATCTGTATCTGCGTCCCGGCGTCGAGACGGTCAAGGCCGCGGGCGGCCTGCACAAGTTCATGGACTACGACGGGTTCATTTTGACGGACTCCGGCGGGTTCCAGGTGTTGAGCCTTTCCGATCTTCGCGAAATCGACGACGAGGGCGTGACCTTCCGATCGCACCTGGACGGATCCAAGCACCGCCTCACCCCGGAGTCGGTGATCGCGGTGCAGGCCGGCCTCGGCTCCGACGCGTGGACGACGCTCGACGAGTGTCCGCCTTACCCGTGTTCGGTCGAGGAGGCCTCGCGCGCTCTTGACCGGACCTTGAAGTGGCACGACCGTTCGATTCCCGCGGTCGCGGCCGCCCGCGCCGCGGGCTCGAAATGCCTGTTCTTCCCCTTGTTTCAGGGCGGCCTTCATCCCGCGCTGCGCAAGCGCTCCGCCGAGCACCACAACGCCTCTCCCGCCGACGGCATCTCGATCGGCGGCTTCATGGTCGGCGAGGATAAGGCGACGACCTGGAGCCAGTTGACGGAGACGACCGCTTTGCTGACGGAAGACCGCCCGCGCTACCTGATGGGCGTCGGCACCCCGCTCGACCTTTGGGATTCGATCGCCTGCGGCGTGGACATGATGGACTGCGTCTATCCGACGCGGGTGGCGCGCACCGGCCAGGTCATGGCCTCCAGCGGCAAGTACAACGTGATGAACGCGCGTTTCCGGAGAGACTTCACGCCGCTCGATCCCGAGTGCACCTGCTTCGTCTGCGGACGTTATACCCGCGCCTATCTCGGTCACTTGCTGCGCTGCAAGGAGCTCGCCGCCTACCGGCTGCTCTCCTACCACAACCTGCACTTCATGGAAGAAGTCACCCGGCAGATCCGCGTCGCGATCCGCGCCGGGCGCTTCGCGGACGCGCGCGCCGCGTTCCGGGAACGCTACGCGGAGAAGCCCGCGAAGTGAAGGCGGCCTCGCGGGCGGACGCGGCGTTTGTCGCGGCGCTCGCGGCGTTGGTCGTCGTCGCGCTCCGCTCCTCCCTCCTCTCCGGGCTCGTCGCGACGGGCCGCTATAACGATATCGCCGCTCAGTTCGCGGTCTGGCGCTCGTGGGGCTTCGCGGAAATCGCGGCCGGGCGCTTTCCGCTTTGGAATCCGTACGCCTTCGGCGGCAGCCCGTTCCACGGCGCCTTCGAGCCGGGCCTGCTCTACCCGCCGAATTGGCTTCACCTCGTCTTGCCCCTCGAAGCCGCGCTGAACGCCGTCCTATTCCTTCACGTCTGGCTGGCGGGCGGGCTGACCTATGCGTGGGCTCGGCGGCGCGGAGCCTCGGCGGCGGGAGCCTTCGCCGGCGGCGCGGCCTTCATGTTCAGCGGGCCTTTATTCCTGCGCCTGTATGCCGGGCATCTGCCGTACCTGTGCGCGGCCGCCTGGCTGCCTGGCCTGCTGCTCGTGATCGACGAACTTCGCGCCGCTCCGTCCGCGCGCTGGACCGCGGCGGGAGCGGTCGCCGCGGCCCTCCTGGTGCTCGCGGGAAACCCGCAGGTCGCCTGGCTCGCGGCGCTGGCGGCCGCGCTCTACGCGCCGCTTGATCTGCCCCCGGCGTCGCGGCGAGGGCGCTACGCGCTGGCCTTGGCGGCCGTGGGGCTCGGGGGCTCGGCCTTATCCGCGGTGCAATGGCTGCCCGG
Source organism: Candidatus Endomicrobiellum trichonymphae (assembly GCA_943372155.1). Classification (GTDB taxonomy): domain Bacteria; phylum Elusimicrobiota; class Elusimicrobia; order UBA1565; family UBA9628; genus GWA2-66-18. The sequence goes on from CALRXP010000232.1 coordinate 2,592, forward strand.
CATCGCGGCGGCGCTCGAGTCGACGCGCTGGAGCGGGCGCTCCGCGGACGCCGCGGCGAACCTCGCCTTACGCGCAAGAGACGCCTGGTCGCTCGTCGCCCCCGTTCCTTTCACCGGCTATGTCTGGGAGTCATGCCTCCATTTCGGGGCCTTCGCCTTAGCGCTGGCGCTGTGGGGCGGACGCAAAAAGGAAGGCCGCGCCGCCCTCGTCTGCGCGTTCATTCTGCTGCTGCTGGCTTTCGCCCCGACGGTCCCGTTCGCCGGCGGCCTGTTCCGGGCGCCGGGACGATTGGCTCTGCCGTCATTCGCCTTTCTCAGCCTGTTGTGCGCCGTCGGCTACGACGCCGCGGCCGCGCGCCTCGGACGTTGGGCTCCCGCGGTGGCGGGCGCGGTCGTCCTTGAGTCGCTGCTCTTCGCGGCGGGGCACGCCGCCGCCGAGCCCGTGCGTCGCGAATTCCCGCCCGAGTGGCGGATCGCCTTATCGTCGCTATCTCCGGGGGAGCGCGTGGTCTTCGACATGCGCACGGATCCCGACGCGGGGATGCTGCTGGGCGTCCCCGAGGTCTGGGGCTATGGCCAGCTCGTCCCGCGCCGCTGGGCCGAGCTCCTCTTCGCCTCCCAAGGCCTCCCGCCGGAAATGGCGGGCGCCAGCCTGATCGTGCGACGGGACGTTCCGCTTCTGCGCTTGCTCCGCGCGCGCTTCGTGCTGCGCCGCGGGCCCTCTCCTGTGGCGCGTTTGGCTCCGCCGCTCCCGAGGCTTCTGCTTGTGCGTTCGTGGCGCTTGTCATCCGGCCGCGACGAGTCTTTGGCGGCCGTGCTCGCGCCGGGCTTCGATCCCGCCAAGACTGTCGTGCTCGAGGAGGCGCCCGTGCCCGCTCCGGACCCAGCGGGCCGCGGCGGCACGGCGAGCGTGACGGCGGAGGATTCCGACTCGCTGACGATCGAGGCCGATCTCCCGTCGCCCGCGATTCTGGTGCTGGCCGATAGCTACGCCTCGGGCTGGCGTGCCGACGGTTACCGCGTGCTCGCCGCCGATCATGCCTTGCGCGCGATCGCGCTCTCCGCCGGCCGCCACCGGTTCATCCTGCGTTACGCGCCGGCCGCTTTCTCCGCGGGTGCGGCGACGAGCCTCGTCTCCTGGGCCGGACTTGCCGCGTGGGCGGCGATCCTATGACGCGAGAGGATCGGCGCGTCGCCGCGGCCCTGTTCGCGGCCCTCGCCGCGCTCTTCTGGGCCGGACGCGCGCGTACCTTCGGAATGGGGGACAGCCCCCAGCACGTCTTGGCCGCGTTGACCTGGTCGGTGCCTCATCCCCCGGGGTATCCTCTGCAGACCGCGCTCGGCTGGCTTTGGTCGCGCCTGCCATGGAGCGATCCGGGCGCGGCCGTCAACGGCCTATCAGGGATTTTCTCCGCGGGAGCGGCCGCCTTTCTCTTCCTGCTTTTGCGCCGCGGCGGCGCGCGCCGCGAGGCCGCGCTCGCGGGTGCGGTCTTGATGGCGTTGTCCCCCCTCTTCTGGTATTACTCCCTCGTCGCCGAGGTGCGCGGGCTCAATGAGCTGCTCGCGTTGTCCGCCGCGTATTTCGCGGCGTCGTGGTCGCGCGACGGCGAGCCTTTTTCCCTTCGCGCGTTCGCCGTGCTGTTCGGCCTGGGGCTGTCCCATCATCCGACCTACGTGTTTCTCGTGCCGGCGTATGCCGCGTGGCTCGCGGCGCGGCGGCCTTCGCCGAGGCTGGCGGGAGAGGCGGCGGCGCTGGTCGCGCTCGGTCTTGCGGGACCTTACCTCGTGCTCGGCGTCCGGCTGAGCTACGGAGCGCCCGTCTATAACCTCTTCGAGGTCCGCGACTGGTCCGATCTGTGGCCGCTGTTCTCGCGCCGTCATCTCGGCGGACCTCTGCGCATGGCGGGCGGGGCCCCCCTTCTGGGCGTGCGGGC
>CALRXP010000233.1:0-4519 GCA_943372155.1 Candidatus Endomicrobiellum trichonymphae
TGATCGAGGATGGCCGCCAGAGCGGACTCAGCCACCTCAGTGCGCACGGGAGTTCGGATCCGGAACAGCGAGCCCGTGAGCCTGTGCTCAAGATAGCTGCCGATGCTATACGTGTAGCCCTTGGTCTCCCGAATATCACGAACGAGCCGTGACGAGAAGGAGCCCCCCAGCACTTGATTGGCGAGCAGCAAGTCGAAGTAGGCGGGATTGTCCTCCCTGATTGCCGGATTTCCGAGATAGAAAGAGACCTGGCTCGATTTCGGCCGGTCGAGCAGGTAAATCGTCCGCTCCTCCTTGGCTCTCGCTACGGGCGGAGCATCTTTGGCCGCGGGCCCTCCGCTCCAGGAGCCGAAGTATTTCTCGGCCAATACGTGAGCCTGCTCCTTCGTCAGATCGCCTACGAGCACCAGAAGGGAGCCGCTGGGCGTGAATAGGCGTTTATAGGCCGCGACAATGCGATCCCGGCCCAGCCGTTCGATCGAAGCATCGGTCGCCGCAATCGTTGCATAGGGATGCCCGGCGAATATTTTCCTATAGAATATCATGCCCGCCAGAAAGTCACTCTTGGCGCGCGACGCCGCCAGCTCCTCCTTCATATTCGCTTTTCGAAGGGCAACCTCGGCCTCAGGGAACGAAGGCGTGCGGACGACCTCGGAGAGAAGCGCCGCCATCGCATCAGCCTTGTCGGCCAGGGCCGACGCGTCGAGCACGATGGAATCTGGGCCCGCATCGGCCGAGACCGAGCCTCCGAACAGCTCGGCGGCCTCTGCGATCTGCTTCGACGACTTTGAGGCCGTGCCGTCGGTCAGGAGCTCGGCCAAGGCGTCGGCCAGGCCGGCGTCCTCGGGCGCGACGGCGGCCTGGCCGCCGGGAATCGCCAGTCGCGCGGTGACGAGCGGCACGCGCTTATCCTCAACGAGCAGGACGGTCAAGCCGTTCTTCAGCTTCCATTCGGAACGCGGCGGAAGCTTGACCGAGCGCATGGCGGCCACCTCGGGAGGCTTGGACATGTCGACGGGCGCGGCGGCGGCGAGCGACGCGGACAGAAGCAGCAGGGACGTGATCATTCGGCGCCTCCGGCGGAAAGAGTGAACCAGGTCGAAGCCCGTGACGTGAGCCGCGCGGCGGCCGCGCGGCGGATCTGTTCGGGAGTGACCGCCATGAAGCGGTCAAGCTCGCGGTTGGCGGCCTCGGCGTCGCCGTCGAGCAGCGCGGCATAAAGCAGACGTTCGGCGCGGCCGAGGCGGGTCTCCTGCGCACGCAGCCAGTCCGAGCGGAATTTGGTCTTCACACGGTCGAGCTCGGCGGGCGTCAGCCCCGCGTCGACGACCTTCGCGATCTCGGCTTCCACGAGCTTCTTCAGCTCCGCGCTCGTCTTCTCGCGCTTGTGCACGACGAAGCCGCCGAACGCGCCGGGCGCCTTGTATTCGTCGGAATCCGAGATCGGGAAGCCGAGCCCGCCGTCGAGCGAGACCGCAACCTGGGACTCTTTGACGAGCGACTGGTACAGCCGCGCGCTCTTGCCCGAGAACAGCGCCCGGCCGAGCAGGAGCATCGCATAGTAATCCTCGGTCCCGCGGGCGGGCCCGCCCTTCCACGTGAAGGCCAACGCGGGCAGCTTGGCGTGCGCGTCGGTCAGCGCGACCGTCCGTTCGCCGGCGGGCTCGGGCTCGGTCATGTCCGCGGCCTTGGGACGGGGCTTCGCGGGCAGCGCGCCGAAGTAGGACGTCACCAGCGCCTTGGTCTCCGCGACGTCGATATCGCCCACGATCGCCATGATGATGTTGTCCGGCGAGTAGTAGGCCTCGAAGAAGGCGCGCACGTCCTTGAGCGAGGCGGCGTCGAGATCCTCGAAAGATCCGATCGTCGGGTGGGAGTTCTGCCAGTTAGAGAAGGTGTGCGAGGCCATATCCACGTAGAGCATGGAGCCGTAAGGCTCGTTGTCCACGCGCATGCGCTTCTCTTCCTTCACGACCTCGATCTGATTCTTCGTCGCCTCCGGGGACACGCTGAGCGCGCCGACGCGGTCCGCGTCGAGCCACAGCGCGATCGGCAAGGCGTTGGAAGGAACCTCTTCGTAGTATAACGTGAAGTCCTCGTGCGTGGACGCGTTGTTATCTCCGCCGTAGGATTCGAGTAGCTTGTCGAAGCCGCCCTTAGGCACGTGCTTGGACCCCTCGAACATCATGTGCTCGAAGAGATGGGCGAAGCCGGAGCGGCCGCGCGCCTCATGGCGGCCGCCGACGTCGACGATCATCGTCATCGCGACGACAGGCACGGAGGCGTCCCGCGACAAGACGACGCGCAGGCCGTTGGCCAGCGTGAAGCTTGAGACTTCGACCCGGGGGGCGGCCGTCTCGGCGGCGGCGGGAACCGCGGCCAGAAGCAACGCCGTCAAAATCGCCTTCATTTCTTCCTCCGTCCTTTGATGCGGATCGCGGTGGGCGGCTCATCAGGATCGACGGCCTTCGCGACCCGGTCGGCGGGGCGCTCGGCCAGCACGACGACGCGGGCGCTCTCCATGCCGTAGGCGGAGCCGTCGAAACCGCCCCAGCATTGCCGGTACACGAAGCCCGCGCGTTCAAGCTGGGCCTTCAGCTCGGTCAACGTGTATACGCGCACGCTGACATTCGAAGGCGTGCGCTTGCCGTCGGCGTCCACGATGACGCGGCGGTTGTCCAGGCGCCCGCGCTCGAAATCGAACGTGATCTGATCGAGCACGACGGCGGCCTTATTTTCCTCGCCCTGCTCCCAATAATTCGGCTCGAAGTGGCGCATCAGCCATTCTTTGTTGAGCGCATCGATGAGCAGCAGGCCGCCGGGCTTGAGCGCCTTGCGCGCCGATTCGAGGCAGCGCAGATCGTCCCGATCGTTCGCTCGCTGGCCGAAGGCCCCGTCGAGCAAAGTCACCGCGTCGATCTCGCTGCGATAGGGAATCGCGGCGGTGTCCGCCTTGATGAAATGGATATTGAGCTTCTCGCCCTTGGCTCCGGTGCGCGCGGACGCGAGCGCGCGCTCATCCGGATCGAGGCCGACGACGCGGTGGCCGCGGCGCGCGAGCTCGATCGTGCGCCGGCCGGAGCCGCACCCGAGGTCAAGCACGCGCGAGCGGGGCTCGAGGCGCATGAAGCGCTCGACGCCGTCGATCTGGGTTTTGATCTGGGAATGAGGCCGGCGCGGGTCGTCCTCGAGGTGCATGCGCCACCACGACAGAGCCTCTTTCTTCATCACGCTCGGATTCTATAAAGGAAGGCTCACGCGGGATATAGGACTTTAGGCCCAGACGCGCCTGAGACCAGGGGCCCTCCCGACGGGCGCCCGCCCCGGCTACGCTATCAGCACAAGGCGCTTTCCTCCTCCTACCGGGCTAACGCCCGGATCCCGGAAGACGGCGCGACGCGAAGAAGGACGTAACGCCCCCTTCGACGCGGTTCGACGGTAGAAGTCCGCCTCTTTTCCCAGGGAGGCGGACTTCTTCGTTTTCTGATATCAGCCGGGGTCAGGCCTCCCGTTGTTGCAGTATCTGCGGGGAATCACCCCATTAAATACTGCAACAACGGGTGGCCTGACCCCAATTTCTGGTATGATCGCCGCCATGGAATTCCGACTGGGCGTCGTGCAAAACTCTCCGCGGTTCCTTAAAGCCCCCCAAAACCTCAAGGCGTGCTTCGAGGAAATGGACCGGCAGGCTGCCGATCTGTGGGTGCTCCCCGAATTCTTCGCGGCGGGCTACAATTTCAAGACCAAGGCCGAGGCCCGTCAGTGCGCCGAGACCGAAAACGGCCCCCTCGTATCACTGCTCAAGGCTTACTCGGTGCGCAACGGCTGCGCGATCGTCGCCGGCTTCCCCGAGAAGTCCGGAACCAAGCTCTTCAACTCCGCCGTCCTTGTCGACGGGGGCAAGAGCCGCGTCTACCGGAAGACCCACCTGTTCGGCGGCGAGAAGAAGTTCTTCTCCCCCGGCACGACCGGCTTCTGGGTCGAGAAGGTCAAGGGCGTGAAGGTCGGCCCGATGATCTGCTTCGATTGGTTCTTTCCCGAATCGGCCCGCACCTTGGCGCTCCTGGGCGCCGAGATCATCGCCCACCCCTCGAATCTCGTGCTCCCCTGGGCTCCCGAAGGCATGAAGATCCGCTCGCTTGAAAACCGGGTCTTCTCCGCCACGGCCAACCGGGTGGGCGTCGAGCGAGGCCTACGATACATCGGCCAGTCCCAGATATGCTCCCCTAACGGCTCGCTTCTGGTCCGCCTCGGCCCTGACCGGGCCGCCGCGGCCGTGGTCGCCATCGACGCCTGGACCGCCCGCGATAAGAAGGTTCACCCCGCGTGCGACCTATTCAAAGACCGCCGCCCGGCCAAATATGCCCGCTAAGAAGAACTCGAACCTGACCGCCAAACCCGCCCGCGAGTCCATCTCGGACGTCGCCGACCTCATGTTCCCGCCCGACGCGAACATGCATGGCACCGTGTTCGGCGGCAAGGTCCTCCAGATGGTCGACAAGGCCGCCTCCGTGTGCGC
>CALRXP010000234.1:0-4516 GCA_943372155.1 Candidatus Endomicrobiellum trichonymphae
TCCCGACATGGGCTGGACCATCTCGGCGCAAGGCAAGCTGTCGGGCTCGGCCGCGGCCTACTTCGCCGAGATCCGCAAGCGGACCGGCACGAACTCCGAGCTCGCCCTGTCCTACGGCAGCCGCTACATCGGCCTCAACGACCGCCTGACCGTGTCCTTCGAGTCCACCTACACCTTGGGCGAGCTGTGGCGCTCGGTCACGGGCACCGCCGCCGAGGACCTGCGCGGCGGCAAGACCTTGGCCGACTTCGACAAGGCGCTCGGGGACTTCTTCACCCGCGACGACGCCGAGAACCCCGCGCTCAAGGAGCTGGCCCGCGCTTTCGACGCCGACGCCGGCCGGCGCCTCATAGTGCTCGAGATCGGCCGCCTCTCTCGCGAGATCGGGGAGCTCCAGAAAGGCGGCGCCTTCCTCGATAATATTCGTCAGCGCGCGATGGTCGGCTTCGTTTCCGGACCCGTCGGACCGGGCACGGCCGAGCTGGCCACGGGCGGCGGCTTCCAGGCGGGCACGCAGACCGAGATGACCTTGAGCAAGAGCCAGCGCGACTTGATCGAGGCGCGCACCGCGTCCCTCTTCGCGCTCGGCATGGACCTCGAGGAGCACCTGCTCGACGTCACGAAGGAGTGGCAGTCGGCGATGGCGGAGATCGCGCTCGCGCGCTGGCGCCGGGACCTGGCGAGCTGGATGGCCGCACATGCCGAGGATCCGGTCCTGCGCGCGGAGGCCGAGGCGCGCGTGATCGAGGCGACTGACGCCCTGCGCCGGGCGACCTTGCGCTACTCGTCGCTCACCGGACGCGGCCCCGACGAGCCCCTGCCTTTCGACGGCGTCAACCAGAACGACCTGACCCGGCTTCTGCGCCTCGTCGCGCGCTCCTTGAATCAGCCGGAGCGCCTCGGCGCTTTGCTGGCGCGGGCGCGCACCTCGCTCAAGGTGCCCGAGGCCTCCGTCGCCGTGCTCGACTGGGTGCCCTGGATCGAGAAGCTGACGTTGTCCGTCGGCGCCCAGCTCCCCGACCTGCTCTCAAGCCAAGCCCTCGGCGTCTCCGTGACCGTGCGCCTGCCGATCTACGACCCGTCGAAGGGCCGGGTCAACGCGTCTTATCAGCTCCAGTCGCGGGCGGCGATCCTCGAAATGGCGGCGCGGCTGAAGTCCACGCGCCTGCGCGCGCGCTCGGAGCTCATCGCCGCGCACGGCTGGCGCGAGCGCGAGCGCGACGCCGACGCCGCGGCGAAGGACGCGGGCACGGAGCTTTCCGACGGCATCCGCCTCTACCGCAACGCCCTCATCGGCGCGCCCGAGCTGCGCGCGCGCGCGCGCCGCTGGCTCGACGCGGCGACCGACTCCCTGACCTTCGGCGTGCAGGGCTCCTTGCAGGACGCGTGGGCCTCGCTCGACTCCCAGCGCGAGTCGGTGCCCGCCGATGACGAGGACCGCACCTCGCCCGCGAACATGAACGCCGCGTTCGATCAGGCCGTGGCGAAGTCGGCGTCTTGGGAGGCGCTCGCTCGCCGCTCGCAAGCCGCCCAGGAATTGCTCGAGGCCTCGGACCGGCGCATCCGCAAGGTAGACCTGGACCTGTCCCTCGGCGCCAATATCACCGCCGCCGGCGTGGCCCTCATCCCCGCCTTCGGCCTCACGGGCCTGGCCGTGCTGCCGGTCGTGGGCGTGGACCTGGCGCCCGAGGAGCTGCGCGAGCTCGACGTGAAGCGCCACGGCGCCGAGGCCGGCCTCTACTCCAAGCTTCAGGACAAGACCGCCGCCGACATGGCCTTTAATCTCACGCGGGCGCTGCTTGACGCGTCCTATGCCGGGAAGCAGGCCGCGCTGTATGAAGGAGAGATGATTCCCGCGCTCGAGGCCGCGCAGGACGGCAGCCCGGCCCAGGCGGAGAAGCTGCGCGCGGCCCGCGCGGCCTTGATCGACCTGAACTCCCGGAGCTACGAGTCCCAGGTGGCGGCCAATTATCTTCTCGGACGTCCGATGGACTCCCGCCTGATGCTTACCGTGGACGCCGACGAGGCGCTGGCCGCGCTGGCGGGCCGCGCGGCCCGGCTTGATCCCGTCGCCGCATCCCGGGACGCCCTGCAGTCCCGCCTCGACATCGCTCGCGCGGTGGAGACGGCGGTGGACAAAGGACTGAAGGTCGACCGTCTTCGCCTCGAGCCCATCTCAATGATCGGCCGCTCGCTGGGCCGCCTCATCGCGGCGCTGTCGGGCGACGGCCTCCCCTCTCCGGAGATCGTCGCCATCGCGCGCGAGCGCACCTTGTCCGCCGAGCGCGCCCTCGAGGCGTTCGACGCGGCCGTGCCCGTCGCCCGCGCGCGGCTGGGCGCGGAGCTCTCGCGCGTGCGCGCGGCGCGCGCCTCTCTCGCGGGCCGCGACGATGTCGAGTCCCGCGCCGCCTCGCTCGAGCTCGAACGCCAGGAGGCGCTCGTCCTCGCCCAGCTCACCGTGTGGGGCGGCTCCGCGACGCGCGAGACCGGGACTGTCCCCGCGACCTACGCCGAGCTCGAGACCCGCTTGCGCGAGGCCGCGCTCGCCGCCGCGCCTCCTCGCTTCGACTCGCAAGACCTCGGGGCGCTCGAGTCCGGCCCGCCGCTCGACGCGACCGGCTCGATCCGCTACTACGATCACCGCCAGACCTTGTCCGGCGATCCCATCGGAAAATCCTTCGTCGAGGGCTGGCTCGAGGCCCGTCTGCGCAGCCCCTCGACGCCTCCCGAGGCGATGGCGGCACTCGCCAAGCTCCGCGAGGACCGGGCCGACGAGCAGCGCCGCGCCGGGGCCGCCGCCGCGCGGGCGCGCGCCGACATGGCCTTGGCCCGCCTGCGCTTTGACGCCGCGCTGATGCGCTGGTCCGAGGGCGTGGGCATCGGCGCCGACGCGCGGGCGCGCGTCAGCCGGGACCTGGCCGAGACCGCCGCTTTCCTGCACCTTCCCCCCGACACGCCGCCCGAGTCCTTGCTGGCGCTCCTCCCCGCGCCCGCCGACGGCGATCTGGCTTCCGCCGCCGCGCGCGAGGTCGCCGACGCCGAGGCCTTCGATCTCGACCTCCTGAAGAAGACGTTGTTCACGCAGGGCCTCCCGGAAGAGCTGACCGGCCGCGACCGCCTGCCCCAGCTGCGCGCCGATCTTCTGGCCGAGCGCATGAGCTCGCGCGGCTTCACGCCGCTCGCGGCCGTCGGCCTGTTCCGCGGCACCTGGGTGCAGGGCGCCTTCCTCGAGGCTCCCGATCCCGAACGCGTGCGCGCAGGCCTCGTCGAGGTCATCGACGACGCCCTGCGCCGCGAGCTCGAGGATTCCCAGCGCCTGCAGTCGCTCGCACTCCTCCTCCATACGCTCATGGCCTCCGTGGCGGAGAAGACGCGGCTTGTCGCCGCCTTAAGATTGCGCGAGCTGATCGCCCGCCGCGACCTGATGGGCGCGGTCGAGCGCGTGCGCATGAAGCTGTCGCCGGTCTCCGAGATCGCGGCGGCGCAAGGCGAAGCCGCCCGGGCCCAAGCCGAGTTCGTCGCCGGCGCGCAGGCCTTGGCCGAGGACTTCGCGCGCCTGACCGCCGAGCTGACCGCGCTCGGCGTGACGCCGTCCATCTACGCTCGTCCCCGTCCCTCCGCCGGCGAACGCGACCCGCTCGAGCCCGCCGAGCGCACGGCGCGCGAGCGCCTGCTCGCCTGGTGGGCCGACAAGCTCCTCGACTCCGATTTCGAGCGCCGCAACGATGAGCTGCTGGCCGGCGCACCCGAGTCCCTGCGCGAGGAGCTGCGCGTGCTCGTCGAGCGCTACCGGATCGCGGCGCGCGACGAGGCGGCGGTCGAGAGCAACGCCTACGACGCCGCGGCGCGCCTGGACCGCCTCATGAAGGTGGACCTGCAGGGCCGCCGCCGCCTCATCGAGGGAACGCTCGCCCGGGTGCTCGACGAGCTCCAGGCCTCGGACCCCTCGCGCGGCGCGTCCTGGACCGGGCTCATGGGCTTCCTGCGCCAGGAATCCTCGGCCGACGCCGACGCCGAGGGTGCCGTGCTCGCCCGCGAGGGCGCCGTCTCCGCCGAGCTCCAGCAGACCTACTGGTCGGCCGTCGCCGCCCCCGCCGGGCTCGACAAGCCCGTGCGCCGCTTGATCGACCTCGACTCGCGCGTGGCCGAGGCCCGCCGGGTCGCGCAGGCGGCGTGGCTCTCGCGCACCGATTCCCCCCGCGAGCAGCTCCTGAAGGACAAGGCGCTCGACGCCTACGTCTCCGCGCTCGACGCCTTCGACGTCGAGCTCGCCCGCACGCTGTCTTTGCCCGAGGCGGCGGCGGACGCGGGCTGGACGCGCGCGCTCGACGGGATGTTCGGCGTGCGCGAAAGCCTCGCGCGCCGCCGCGAGCGTCTGCAGTACGGACGCGGCATCCTGACCCTCGAGGCGGCGATCGCGCTCGGCGAATCCCGCCTGCGCGCCCTGCGCCTCGATCCGTCGGAGACGCGCGAGATCGGACCCGCGTCGGAAACCGTCGCCTTCTTGCGCGGCATG
>CALRXP010000235.1:0-4420 GCA_943372155.1 Candidatus Endomicrobiellum trichonymphae
GGCGGCACACTATCCTTTGTATTACGAGCGCAATCGACGGCCCGACACGAGATTATAGCCTATCGACGGGGGTGGTGGCTAGGGCACGAAATATTACTACTGATAATCACTGTCCCCGGGAAGAGCGGTAATGACCTCTACGACATAAAATCTTTCGCGTGCGACTAGTCCCTGCGGACGAGGCGAGCAACGGTCTCGACGTGATCCGTGTGCGGAAAGAGGTCCACCACGACGAGCCGGTCGACCCGGTACTTGGCCCCCAGAATCTTGAGGTCACGGCCCAAGGACTCGGGATTGCACGACACATAGAAGATCACCGGCGGCGCCATCTCGAGCAAGGTCGCCGACGCCTTGGCGTGGAGCCCCGCACGAGGCGGGTCCACGACCACGGCCTCGGGCCTCAGATCGAGCAAGGCGGGCAGAAGAAGCTCGACGGCGGAGCAGTAAAACTCGCAGTTCTTGAAGCCGTTGCGCTCGGCGTTGGCCTTCGCGTCGGCCACGGCCGCGGGATTGAGCTCGACGCCGACGACCTTGCGCGCGGCCCCCGCCAAAGACAACGCGATCCCGCCGCCGCCGCAGTACAGGTCCAGGACCGTTCCCGCGCTCGGCAGCTCACGAGTCCAAGATCGGAGAAGACCGTACAGCGCCTCGGTGCCCTTGGAGTTGGTCTGAAAGAAAGATTGGGGTGAAATCCGGTAGTCGACCGCTCCATCGGGGAAGTAAAGCGTCTCGGTGACATACCCCGTACCGGTGAGAACCTCGATCGAGTCCGAGATCGCGGTATCGGACTCTTTTTTGTTCGAGCCGAGCAGGATCGTCGTCGCCGGATAAGCCCCCTGAACCGCCTCTATAAAGGAGGGCTTGGGGATTTGACCGTCGGTCGTGACGAGAAGAACCATCCGTTCGGGACGATTCTTAGCCTCGCGGATGACGAGATGGCGTAAAACGCCCGTCTTTTTATGGGAATTGTAGGGGGTGACCTTCTCGCGTTCGGCCCAAGCGGCGACGGCGGCCACGAGCTTGGCGGCTTCGGGGCTCGGAAGGCGGCACTCCTCGAGGTTAAAGATCTCGTACCAACGTCCCTTGGGCTTCATGCCGAGCTTCAGCCACTTGCCTTCCACGGGCGGATACACGTCCCCGAAGCTGAACTCCATCTTGTTGCGGTAGTTCCAGATGTCGGGGGCGCCGATAAGCGACGGCGCGGGCAAATCCGGTATGCCGGCCAGGGCGGCCAGAACCTTGTCTTTCTTTAAGGCAAGCTGAACGTCATAGGGCTTGTCCTGGAGGGAGCAGCCGCCGCAGGTGCCGAAGTGGCGGCAGAGAGAGGCGTCAGTTGTTGAACTTGAAGTGACAGACATCGCCGTCCTTCATGACGTACTCTTTGCCTTCGGAGCGAATGAGGCCCTTCTCGCGCAGGGCGGCTTCGGAGCCGAGCTTGTCGATATCGGCGTAGCCGTAAATGTCGGCCTTGATGAAACCCTTCTCGAAGTCGGTGTGGATGACGCCGGCGGCCTGCGGGGCCTTGTCGCCGACGTGGATGGTCCAGGCGCGGACCTCTTCGACGCCGACGGTGAAGTAGGAGCAGAGACCGAGAGTCTTGTAGGCGCCGACGATGACGGTCTCGAGGCCGCTTTGCTTGAGGCCGAGCTCCTTCATGAACATCTCGCGGTCCTCGCCGGTAAGCTGGGCGATCTCGCTCTCGAGCTTGCCGCATATGACGACCGATTCGGAGCCGCGCGCCTTGGTGAAGGCCGCAAACTCGGTCAAGGTCGCCGGATCGGGGTTCTCATCGGTGTTGCCGACGTAGAGGACGGGCTTGGAGGTCAGCAGGGCGAACTCCTGGAGGACCTTGGGCTCGAGGCCGAGGGCGCGGGCGGGCTTGCCGGATTCGAGGCCGCCCTTAAGGGCGTCGAGGACGACCATAGCTTCCTTGGCGGCCTTGTCGCCGGACTTGGCCTTACCGGAGACCTTGTCGTACTGCTTGGAGATGCTTTCGAGGTCGGCGAGCATGAGCTCGGTCTCGATCACGTCGATATCTCTCTTAAAATCGACTCCGCCCATGGTGTGGATCACATCCGGGTCTTTGAACAAACGGACCATATGAAGGATAGCGTCCACTTCGCGGATGTTGGCCAGAAATTTATTGCCGAGACCTTCGCCGGAGGCGGCGCCTTTGACGAGGCCGGCGATGTCGACGAAGCGGCAGGAGGCGGGAATCGTCTTCTTGGGCTTGGCCAGCTCGGTCAGGCGTTGAAGCCGGGGGTCGGGAACGCCGACCACGCCCACGTTCGGCTCGATCGTGGTGAACGGATAGTTGGACGCCGCCGCATTACCGGAGGTCAATGCGTTGAAGATGGTGGACTTGCCGACGTTGGGTAGACCGACGATGCCGATTTCCATGAGAGCTGATTTTATCTTATCTAGAGGCTCTGCGATTCGGGACCGAAGGTCCCGAATCGGTCTGGGCCCTCTCCCGTCGAGGAAAAGGCCCAACGGCCCTCAGGGGATTTAGACCGGGATTACTAGAATGCGCACATGAAGAAACAGCCCCGTCTCTCCCCCGTGCTCGTTGCCGCTTCCCTTTTCCTCACGTCGCTGCCCCTGCCCGCCGCCGCGCAAATGCGCGTGCAGATCGGCGCCGGCTCGAACGTCGGGGTTCCCTCCGTGCCCGCGCTCGGCGTCACGCCGGCGGCCGGCGCACTGAATAATTCCGCCGCGACCGGGCTGGGCCTCAACAGCGCGCTCTCCGCGCCGAGCATCGCGCCCTCTCCCCTCGTCTCCGTGGTCGCCGCCGCCCAGCAAGCGCCGACCGCCTTGGTCGTGACCGCGCAGGCCGCCGCCTCGGCGTCCAACGGCGCCAACGCGATCATCATCCGCACGCCCGGCGCCGCTGCGACCGGCATCGCCGCCGAAGCCGCCGCCTTCGCCGAGGGCGCCGCCACCGTGCCCACCGCCAAAGCGCCCGCCGCCGCCCCCGCCCAGAAGGGCGTCGTCGGCCGGATCATGGACACCTTGCTCCGCCGCCCCGCGGCCTCCGTCTCCTTCGACGGCGCCCGCGAGAAGTCGGCCCCGATCTTCGGCTCCATGAGCCTCAAGGAGCAGAAGCCCATCACGCTCCCTAACGGCTCCCAGGCCGACGAGCAGCCCACGATCCCCTCTCCCGACCGCGTGCCCACCACCCGCGTCGAGGCCTACGGCCTCGTCCCGGGCGCGGTCGATGTCGGCGGCATCTTCGAGACGAGCCGCAAGATCCTCTCGGCCGACGCGTCCAACACCAGCGCCGTCGTGGAAGCCGTCCGGGCAATGATCGACGCGGATCGCGCGCGCTACGGCGTGGCCAGCTCCGACCTCCGCCTCGTCCACGCCCAGAAGTTCGAGGGCAAGGGCGATCAGGCCGACACGCTCTTCGTTTACTTCCGCCAGCTGAAGAACGGCCTCGTCGTCAACGGCTCGGGCCTCTCCTTCACCATCAAGACGCTCGACGGCCGCCCGACGATCGTCGCGCAGACCGGTCAGGTGTTCCCGCAGCTCGATGTCAACACCGAGACCGTCCTGACCGACGACCAGATCATGGGCAAGATCGCCGAGCGCACCGGCATGCCCGCCTCCGACGTCTCCACGACCTTCGAGTTCTCCGAGCAGAAGATCATCTACGCGCGCGGCGAGTGGCGCAACGTGAAGCTCTACGTCGCGGAAGGCCTGCCGTTCATGGTCGCCGTGGACGTGGTCACCGGCCTCGTGTTCGCGTGGGACAACCGCACCGGCCTCGAGAGCGCGGCGGCCGTCCCGAACGCGGGCGGCGTGACCGGCAACGTCGCCGGCAACGCCGTCGACAAGGGTCCGATCCTGGCGAACTCGACCGTTTCCGAAGTTCCCCTGCCCTTCCTCGAAGTCAAAATCGGCGGCAAGTCCTACGTCACCGACAAGAACGGAGACCTTCCTAAGGACCTCCAGCTCGACGCGGCCGCCCCCGAAGGACTCAAGCTCACCGCGACCCTCTCCGGCCCGTACGTCCGGGTCGAGAACCAGCAGGGCAAGACGCTGAGCGTCGAGGTCACGCTCGTGCCCGGCGAGAACAAGGTCGTCTTCAACCCGAACACCAGCGTGTCGGACGAGAACACCTTGGCGCAGATCAACGCGTTCTCTAAGGTGAACCTGTCCCTCAACTTCCTGCGCGAGCGCAAGCTCAGCAACGAGCGCATGGACAAGACCCAGCTCCCTGTCCGCACGAATGTCAACGACGAGTGCAACGCCTACTACACGCCGGGCCGCCCGAGCCTCAACTTCTTCCGCTCGAGCAAGAACTGCGTGAACTCCGCTTACGACACCGTCGCCGAGCATGAGAACGGCCACTACTGGGACGACTTCACCGGCGGCATCGTCAACGGCGGCCTGTCCGAAGGCTGGGGCGACATCCTCT
>CALRXP010000236.1:0-4343 GCA_943372155.1 Candidatus Endomicrobiellum trichonymphae
CCACCGCGTTCGGATCCGCCGTCTGCACGGGCTTCGGAGTGAACAGCGAGAAGTTGCCGCCCGCGGCCTTGTCCGCGTCGCTCGGGCCGAACATCTTGTAGCCCGCCAAGCCGATGCCGCCCGCGACGGCCGAGCCCATCCAAATAAGAGCCAGCATGCCGGCCTTGGTGGCGAGCATGCCTCCGCCGCCGGCCGCGCCCGCGCCGAGCGCGCCCAGACCGCCGGCGCCGCTGCCGCCGCCCCCGAAAAGAGTGCCGAGAAGCCCCGCGGACTTCTTCTTGTTATTGCCGTCGTCAACCTTGTTGACCTCGGCTTTGATGTCGGGCATCTGCGTTTTCGGGTCCATAAAACTCCTCCGGTCCTTCTAAATTCGTTTTAAGACGGGGTCGACGAAGACAAACCGAGTCTTCGGCGGCTCCGGTTCAACTGGTTCTGCTCTTCCATCTGACGAACCTTCTCTTGCTGGTCCATCTGACGCTGAATCGCTTGCATGATGGCGCTGGTGACGATGCCGCCCACGGGACCGCCGATGGCCGCGCCCAGCACGCCGCTCGCCACTTGCATGGCGATCTGCTTGCCGAGCTGGCTGTCGTCCATGCTGGTCTGCCCGACGTCGGCGCCGGGCGGAGGCTCCATCTTCTTCTCGTTAAGTTTGGGGTCGGCGAGCTTGAGATTGACGGGCGCGGTGTCGAGCGCCGCGTACGTGCCGGCGCCGCCGCCGACGTTGCCGCCGATCTTGTTGCCGGTCTTGGCGCCGTCGAAGGCCGCGCTGAGCGAGCTGCGCGCCGCGTCGTTGCTGCTGTTGGTCGCGGCGAGCTGGGCCTGCTGAGCGGCGGCCGAAAGAGCGTGCAGCCCCTTGGACTTCGCGTTCTCATCCGCCTCAGGAGCGTCGCCGCCGGAGAGGCCCTTGGTGCTGCCGAAACCGATGTTGGCATTGCGCGAGCCGAACGCGCTGGAGCCGCCCGAAGAACCGGCGCTGCCGCCGCTCGCGGCACCCATCCCCGACAGGGAACCGCCCGCGAGCTTGGGAAGATTGAAGCCTTTCTGCGCCTTCTCGCCCCAGCCGGTGCTCTCGCCGACCTTCTTGAGCTCGCTGGCCAGGCTCGACGCCGAAGCCGAGCCGAGGCCCGCGCCGCCGGCCGCCGCCGAACCGGCCGTCGCGGCCGCCGTGGCGGGATCGTCGGGAGGGGCCTGATAAAGGGAAGAGCCGAGAACGCTGTCTTCTTTGCGCTTGTGGCCCGTGCCTTCCATCGACAGGTAGCCGCCATCACCGGTCTCATCGCCCACGGCGACGGCCTGCTCGACGTTATCGGTCTTGGGTTTGGCGGTGTCGATTGAAGTCGAGCCGATGGATTTTTCGCCCAACATGGGGGTCAACAGCCAAAGCGCGGTGAAAACGATCAAAAGAAGGATCGCCCACCAGTACTTTTTAAACGGATCGTCCGCATCGGAAACCGCGTAACGCGGCGCGACCGGACTCAAGGTAACGTTCATAGGCCTTATTCGAGTGTAGCCCTCCCCTGATTTTTTGTCAAGGAACGGGGTCCTCTTTACCGAGTTTTTACCGAGGTCCGGCCGGGGTTGTTTGGCCGTTTAAAGCCCGTATAGCGGCCTGATAAAGCTCCCCGGCATGGTGGTAGCGATCCTCAGGGCGCGCGGAGAGGGCCTTGCGCACCACATCGTCGATGGCGGTCCCCAGGTCAGGCACCAGGACCGACGGCCCCACGAAGCGCCCCTCGATCTTGTCGCTCATCTCGCCGGGCCCCTTGAAGGGTAAGGCCCCGGTCAGCAACTCGTATAAAGTGACGCCCAAGGCGAATACGTCGGACTCCTTGACCACCGCGCCCATGGCCTGCTCCGGCGCCATGTACACCGGCGTGCCCACGATCGTGTTCGTCGTGGTCAGCAGCGAATCCAGAACCTGCCGGGCGATGCCGAAGTCCATCACCTTCACCCAGCCCCCGTCGGCCAGCATCACGTTCGACGGCTTCATGTCGCGGTGGATGACGTGGCGGGCGTGGGCGTGGTCGACGGCCTCGCAGATCTGGCGCATGATCTCGAGCGCCTTCGCGGGAGGCAGGCGCCGGCCGGGGCTCTCGTTGAGCAGGTCGTGCAAGGTCATGCCCGAGACGTACTCGAAGACCAGATAGGTGTCGGACGAATCCTTGATGATCGTGTAAATATCCACGATGTGCGGGTGGTGCAGGGACGCGACGAGCTCCGCTTCTTTCAAGAAGCGGTCGCGCTCGCGCTGGTTGGTCTGCAACTCGTTGCGCAGCTTCTTCACGGCGACCGGGCGCTTAAGCACCTTGTCCCAGCCCTTGTACACCATCCCCATCCCCCCCTCGCCGAGCGGAGAGACGATGTCGTACTGGGAATCGAGCTCCTTTCGGTCCCCGGCGAAGCCGATGTGCGCCTGAGGGCCGTTGCGACGGGATAGGCGCCAGACGACGCCAATGAGCAGGACGAGCAACGCGGAGGCGCCGATGAGAACCGCGCGAAGCCAGTCGCGCGACGGCTTCTCGAGCGGAGGCGCGGGGGCGTCGGCCGACAAGCGCCCGCGTGCGGCCGCGTAGGCCGTGGTGTAGTCCGGCGCCAATTCCGCGGCGCGCTTGAAGTCGGCGAGGATCTTCTCCCCCTTCTCGCCGAGCCCTTCGTTGGCGTTCGCGCGCGCGAAGTAGCCCTTACCGAGCATCGCGTCGCCGGAGACCGCCTTCTCGGCGTCGCGCAGGGCGTTGGGATAATCCTTGAGCCCGAGGCTGGCCTCCGCGCGGTTGGCGTAGGCGACGGGCAAGGTCGCCTTGTTCCCCTGCGCCGCCCAGAGGTCGATGGCCTTCGTGAACTCACGGAGGGCCGAGGAGAACTCCTTTAAGATCGTGTAGGCCAGGCCGCGCATCATGTAGCCGTCGGCCAAGCTCGGGTCGGCGGCGACGGTCGCGTCGGCCGCCTTAAGCGCGGCGGCGCCGTCGCCCACATTAATGAAGCGCATCGCCTCCGCGGCCAGCTTGTTGGCTGCGGTGCGGTCGCCGGCGCGGCGGCCGGCCTGCTGCAGCAGCGGGTGATCGAGCAAGGAGGTCTCGACGAGGGAGTCCGCGAGCGGGCGGCTTTGCGTGGTGGCGATCCCCACGACGGCGTTCTTGGTGCGTCCCTTGGACATCTCGTAGATCGAGCGCGCGGCTTTGTCGTCGGGGAATGATTTGAGGACACGTTGCGCGTCTTCGGCGGCCCTCGGGTAGTCGCCGGACCAGAGCGCGCCGGTGGCGCGGGTTTTCAAGGCGGCGGCGAGGGCCTTGGGGTCGTCGGACTTGGCCTCGGCGAGAGTTACGGCGCGGTCGGCGTAGGCGAGGCCCTTCTTGTAATCACCGACCTGGATGGCGACGGCGCCCGCAGCGCGCAGGATTCCGTCTTTGTCCGGGAATTTCTCGACCGCTTGATCCGCGCGCTCAACCATCGCCCTATTTTGCTCATCGATGGCTTTGATCTGGGCGGCAACGGCCTTATTATTGGGATCTTCTCTTTGCTGAGCGGTCAGACTCTCTTTTTCTTTTCCGGCGGACACAGCGTGTCCAAGATCGATCGAAAGCGTATCGTAAACTGCCGATTCCTCAACTCCGATTTTCTCCACAGGAATCGGCGAGACTGACGACGCGGATTTCGGCGGCTGCTCGGCAGGCGCGGCGAGCGCGGTGCAAAGCCCGACGCCGACGAGAAAGGCGCGGAAATAGCGCTTTCTTTCACAGGTCTTGACGACGGAAGTGGACGTGTTACAATACATGAAGGCCATTAATTTATGAGAACCATCCGCCGCAACCTCGGGAAGTCGGCAGTCGCTCTGGTGATAAGTATGTCGGCCATGCCGAACCTTGTCAATGCCCAGGCCCCGAGTTTAACGTCCGTTAACAAAACCAAATCTTCAAATAAAGCCGAATTGAAGGATTCGGTGAAGGACACCAGGACAGGAACGGCACAACTCGTCGAGGCCATCCTCAAAACAGGCGCTGATGCGAACTTCGACAAGATCCTCGCCCCCGTTATCGGGCTTGATAAGCCCATGCCGGTTAAGACTCAGGATATCGTGACGAGCCACAATAACAATGGACTGGAGCAGCGCAGCTGCTATGTCGTATATGAAAACGTGGAAAGTACGGCACAGGCGGAAGACGTCAAGCGTCCGGTCTGCATCTACATCATCAAGTTCAAGCGCTCGGGGCTCGATCGACAGACGCGTTTCTTTCGTGTCAGCTTAGACGGTAAACTCGAAAAAGTGGTCCTGTCACAATCGAAAGCCGACGAAGCAGGGAAGGCGGTCCGTGGGTCAGGCGTGAAGTTCGACCAGGACGTCG
>CALRXP010000237.1:0-4329 GCA_943372155.1 Candidatus Endomicrobiellum trichonymphae
CCGGGCGGTCACGGCGCCACCCCCCGGACCGCGTCCGCGTCCATGGTGACGGCCACTCCGAGCGGCGCGTCGGCGTCGACGCGAGGCGTGGCGATCGTGAAGATCAGGGCGGCGAGCGCCAGGCCGAAGGCGGGGGCAAGCCAAAGAGCCGCGAAGCGCTCCCACGGCGAGACGCACTCCGCCTCGAGGCGTCCCATCACCCGGGCGACGAAGGCCTCCGTCGCGCGGGGGTCGGCGGGAGCGGGGGCGCGGAACAGCGCGGAGGAAAGCCGGCGCAGGCGGACGACGTCCGCCTTGCACGCCTCGCAGGCGTCGATGTGGCGGGACGCGGCGGCGCTCGTCGCGGGGTCGAGTTCCCCGTCGAGCCACTCACCGAGCCGTTCCTGAATATGTTCGTGTGTCATATCGCGTCTCCCTGATTAGACGATATCCGAGTCCGATAAGTGTCGCGACATTTCCAATAATTCGGCGCGGGCGCGCTTGAGGCGCGCCTTCACCGAATCGAGAGAGCAGCCCATGACCTTGGCGATTTCCTCGTAGCTCAGGCCCTCGGTCTCGCGCAAGGTCAGCGCCAGGCGCTGATCCGGGTTGAGGCGGGCGAGCAGGCGGTCCACGGTGTCGCGGTCCTCGAGAGCCTTCGCCGAGGAGGGCTCAGATAAGGCGGCGCCGAGCGCGGAGGCGTCGGACTCGAGAAGGGAGTCGAGAGAATCGGAACGGCGGCGGGCCGAGGCGCGCAGGAGGTCGAGGCAGTGATTGACCGCGATGCGGTGAAGCCAGGTCCCGAAGGACGACTCGCCGGAGAAGCGACCGAGCGCGCGGTGGGCCTTGAGAAAGGCTTCCTGCGCCGCGTCGTCGGCCTCCGCCGGCCCGCGCAAGGTGGCCTCGCACAACGCCCGCACGTGCGGGGCGTGACGGCGTACGAGCTCGGCGAACGCCCTGTCGTCGCCGCCGGCGGCGAGACGGGCCAATTCGCCGTCGGCGGTTTCCGTCAAAGGAGCCTCAGGCCCCGGCGCCCGCCCGCTCGTTCTCGGCCCGCTCGGCCTGACGCACCGCGCGGATCACGGCGGCCGACGTCGTCGCCGCCTTGCCGCTCTCGATGCGCACGAACAGGCTGTACGCCGCCGGAACCACGAACAGGGTCAGCACGGTCGACACTGACACGCCGCCGATCAAGGACAGCGCCATCGGCACGGTCGCTTCCGAGCCCGCGCCACGCGCCAGCGCGGTCGGGATCGCCGCGGCGATCGTCGCGATAGAGGTCATCAAAATCGGACGCAAGCGCACGGGGCACGCGTCCAAAAGCGCGGCGTTGGGCTCGAGGCCCTCTTCGCGCCGCTGGTTGGTGAAGTCCACCAGCAGGATCGAGTTCTTCTTGACCAGGCCCATGAGCAACAGCAAGCCGATCATCGAGTTGATGTTGAGGCTCTTGTCGAACATCCACAGGGTCAGGAACGCGCCCGAGAGACTGAACGGCAGCGCCAGCAGGACGGTGACCGGGTGGACGAAGCTGTTGAACTGCGCGCCGAGCACCATGTAAGCGACCATGATGCCGAGCACGAGGGCGAACAGCAGGCTCTGGAAGGATTCCTTGAAGGTCTTCGAGGAACCGGAGAGCACGACGTGGTACCCGTCGGGTAGCTTCTCCTTGCCGAGCTTCTCGATGTCGGTCAGGATCTGCGCCTGGGAGTAGCCCTTCGCGATGTTGGCGTAAATGCCGATCGCGCGCTCGCGGTCCTTGCGCGTGATCGCGAGCAGGGAGGGACGCGTCTCCATCTTGACCACTTCGGAGAGACGGATCATCTCGCCCCGGATATTGCGCACGTAGAACTTATTGATGTCCTCGGGCGCCAGGCGATACTTCGCCTCCGTGCGCACGCGGACGTCGTAGCGGCGGCCGTTGTCGGTGAAGAGTCCGGCTCGCACGCCGCCGACCATCGCGTTGATCGTGGTGCCGATCGCCTGCATCGAGACGCCGCGGGCGTACGCCTTCGCGCGGTCGGGGTAGATGCGAACCTCGGGCATGCCGCTCTTGTAGTCGGTGTCCACGTCGAGCAGCTCGCCGGTCTTCTCGAGCTCGGCCTTGAAGTCGGTCGATACCTTGATCAGGTTGTCCCAATCGGGGCCGCGGATCGTGAACTCGATGGGGAAGCCGCGCGAGGCGGAGAAGCCGCCCTGGGACAGGTCCATGATCAGCGCGCGTAACGACGGGATCGCGTTGAGGTTCTTGCGGCTGTCGGCCATCACGTCGCCCTGGGTCGTCGTCTTGCCGCGCGAGTTCTTGCCGCGGTTGGCGAAGTCCTTGAGGGTCACGAACAGCATTCCCGAGTTGACCTCGCCGCCCTGGAAGCCGCCGACGGCCGAGTAGTAACCTTCGACCGCAGGGTTTTCCATCATCCACTTCTCGGCGTCCTTGAACTTGGTGTCGGTGTATTCGAAGGACGAGCCGACGGGCGTCTCCATGCGGATCAGGAACATGCCCTGATCCTGCGCGGGGACGAATTCCTTGCGGATCTTCTTGACGCTGATCAGCGAGGCGGTGAAGAACAGGACGCCGAAGCCGATGACGGTCCAGCGATGAGCGAGCGTCCACTCCAGGCGCCGGCGGTACGCCGCAGCGCACCAGCCGAAGCCCTTGTCGACCGCCCGGATGAGCGCGTTGCCGTGGCCGCCGACCTCGAGGAACTGGGAGCAGCGCATCGGCGCGAGCGTCAGGGCCTCGAGCAAGGAGAAGCTCACGGCCGCCGAAATCGTCACGCCGAACTGGAAGAAGAACTTGCCGATGATGCCCTTCATGAACACGACGGGCATGAAGATCGCCAGCACGGCGATCGTCGCCGCCATCGCGGCGAAGGTGATCTCACGCGCGCCGAACACGGCGGCGGTCAGCTTATCCTGGCCGAGCTCGCGATGGCGCACGATGTTCTCGAGCACCATGATCGCGTCGTCGACGACGATGCCGATCGAGAGCGTGAGACCCAGCAAGGTGAAGGAGTTCAGCGTGAAGCCCAGGAAGTAGGTCACGATGAAGGTGCCGAGCACTGCGGTCGGGATCGCCAGCAGGACGTTCACGGTGGAAGACCACGAGCCGAGGAACAGCCAGCACACCAGAGAGGTCAGCACGGCCGCGAGGACGAGGTGATGCGTCAACTCGCGCACGGAATCCTTGATGAACTTGGTCGAGTCGAAGCGCACGTCGATCTGCATTCCCTTGGGCAAGGTCGGGCGCACCTCGGCCATCTTCTCCTTGATCCGGTTGGCGATCTCGACGGCGTTGGCGCCGCGCTGCTTGCGGATGCCCATGCCCACGGCGCGTTTGCCGCCGACGCGGGAGATGCGGCGAATGTCGGCCAGGCCGTCCTCGATGCGGGCGACCTCTTTGAGCGGAATCGGAATATGGATCTGGTTGCCGCCGCGCTGGGTGATGAGCAGGTTGCCGAACTGAGCGGGATCGGAAATCTCTCCGAGCGTGCGGACGTTGAATTCCTTGACGTCGGTCTCGATCTGGCCGGCCGGGAGCTCCGCGTGCTCGCGTTTGATGGCGGAGAGAATGTCCTCGACCGTGATCTGCTGGGCGCGCATCTTGTCCGCGTCGAGCCACACGCGAAGGTTACGCGAGACGAGCCCGCCGAGCAGAACTTCGCCGACTCCGGGAACGGTCTGGAACTTATTCTTGAGGTGGTCCTGGGCGTAGACCATGAGGTCCTTGACCGGCACATCGCCGGACAGCGCCAGCCACATGATGGGGTTGTCCTCGGGATTGACCTTGGTGACGATCGCGGGGTCCATGTCCTTCGGCAGGCGCAGCTGCGCCTGGGCGATCTTCGTCTGGACCTCCTGCAAGGCCGCGTCGATCGGCCGGTCCATTTCGAACTCGATGGTGATCGCCGCCTGACCGAGCTTGGAGGACGATGTGATCTCTTTGACGCCCTGGACGGACGTGACCGCGTCTTCGAGGATGTCGACGACCTCGGCTTCCATGATTTCAGGAGCCGCGCCTTCCCACGTGACCGCAACGTTCACGATGGGGAAGTCCACGTCGGGCATCTGGCTGACGCCCATGCGGCTGTAGCCGACCCAGCCGAAGATCATCAGCGCGAACATCAGCATCCACGCGAAGACGGGATTCTTAATCGAAAGGTCGGAAAGGGTCATTAGAGGCTTCCTCCGGGAACGCCCGCGGCCACTTCCAGGCGCACGCGGGACCAATAGGCGTCGATACGCGCCGTATTCTGCGACAGGCGCGTCTGCTGAAGCGTGTTGAGGCTGCCGAGCACGTCGAGGTTGGTGACCTGGCCGAGGCGGTAGTCCTCGGCCTGCGCCTTGGCGTTG
>CALRXP010000238.1:0-4304 GCA_943372155.1 Candidatus Endomicrobiellum trichonymphae
TTTGGGTCCGAGCAGGAGGCTCGCGGCGCGCGGCGCGCGGAAGGAGAGGTCGCGGGCGTAGGGATGGCCGTTGAGCACCCAGTCGCAGGGGCCGGCGTAGGTTCCGAAGTCGTCGACGACGACGAAGGTTCCGGCGAGGCGGTTGAGAGCGGCGTATTTCGCCGGGGACAGTCGGTAGGAGTCGGCCACGATCAGATCCCGCCGGCGCGTGCCGGTCGCCTCGGTCCGGAGGCCTTTGCGTTTGAGCCAGGAACGGCACTCGCGGGAAACGTCGAGAAAGACCACGTCGTGCCCGAGAGCGATGAAGGCTTGGGCCAACGCCGAGCAGCGGCCGAGATGGCCGAGGCCGGCGGCGGCGCCGCCGTCAGCGCAGAACGCGATCCGCATGGAGGCCGTCCAGAATTCCGCGCAGGACGGAGACGACCTCGTCCTGCTGCGCGTTCGTCAACGTCGGGTACATGGGCAGGGAGATGATGCGCTCGTAGAATGCTTCGGCTTTGGGGCAGAGACCCTTCTTGTAGCCGAGCTTCTCGTAAAAGGGATGGCGATAAACCGGGATGTAATGCACCTGGACGCCGATGCCGGCGGCGCGCAGGGCCTGGAACACCTCGCGACGTTTGGTGCCGGCGGCGCCCTGAAGGCGCAGGACGTACAGGTGCCAGGCGGAGTCGTCGACGGGCAGGGACTCGTTCTCGACCTCGGCCCAGCCCGCGAACGCTTTCTGGTAGCGCTTGGCGAGTTCCCGGCGCCGCGCGACGAAGCCGTCGAGGCGCTTGAGCTGGCTCAGGCCGAGCGCGCTCTGCAGGTCGGTCAGGCGTCCGTTGGTCGCCTGCTCTTCGACGTAGTACATCCAGTCCTCGCCGCGGCGGATGCCGTGCTGGCGGAAGGAGACGAGCTTGTCCCGGAGCGCCGCGTCGTTGGTCAGCACCGCGCCGCCCTCGCCCGTCGTGATGGACTTGACCGGATGGAAGCTGAAAACGGTCATGTCCGAGATGGAGCCGATCATCCGTCCTTTATACGAGGTCCCGAGCGCGTGGCAGGCGTCCTCGATGAGAAGCAGCTTGTGCTTGTCGGCGAGCGCGCGGAAGGCGGCCAGGTCCACCGGCTGGCCGGCGAAATCGACGGGGCACAGCGCACGCGTGCGCGGCGTGATCGCGCGAGCGGCGGCCTCGGGATCAAGGTTTCCGGTGACGGGATCTATATCGGCGAACACGGGCTTGGCGCCCTGCCACAGGCCCGCGGTCGCGGTGGCGGCAAAGGTGATCGGGGTGGTGATGAACTCGTCGCCGTCCTTGAAGCCCGCGGCGGCGTAGGCTCCTTGAAGGGCGACGGTGCCGTTGGCGTAGGCGACGGCGAATTTCGCGCCGCAATACGCGGCGAGCGCCTCCTCGAACTCCTGGACCTTAGGTCCCTGGGTCAGCCAGTCGGAGCGCAGGCTCTCCACGACGGCGGCGACGTCGGAGTCGTCGATCGTTTGGCGCCCGTAAGGGATGCGGATCGTCATGCCTTGACGGCCTCTCCCTTGCCCGAGCCGATCATGGTCTTGAGCTCCTCGGAGGTCAGCCACCAATCGTTGCTGTCGCTGGCGTACACGAACCCGGGGGGCAGGGCCGCGCCCTTCCACGGGATCTCCTTCGTCCAGGTCTGGAAGTTGGGTTTGATCAGGTAGACGTCGCCGAGGTCGAGCGTGCGCGCCGATTCATCGTCGGTGAGCAGGGCCTCGTGCAGCTTCTCGCCGGGGCGGATGCCGACGATCTTGGTCTTGCACTCGGGGGCGACGGCCTTCGTGAGGTCCATGATGCGCATGGAGGGAATCTTCGGCACGAAAATCTCGCCGCCGTGCATGGCGTCGGCGGCCCGCAGGACGAGGCGGATGCCCTGGTCGAGCGTGAGCCAGAACCGGGTCATGCGCTCGTCGGTGATGGGAAGCACGCCATCCTTGCGGCGCTCGAGGAAGAACGGAATCACGCTGCCGCGGCTGCCCACGACGTTGCCGTAGCGCACGACGGAAAAGCGCGTGCCGGAGCCGGCGGCGTAGGTGTTGCCCGCGATGAAGAGCTTCTCGGCGCACAGCTTCGTCGCTCCGTACAGGTTGATCGGGTTGCAGGCCTTGTCGGTCGAGAGGGCGACGACCTTCTTGACCTTCTGGTCGATCGCGGCGTTGATGATGTTCTCGGTCCCCATGATGTTGGTGAGGACGGCCTCGAACGGGTTGTACTCGAGGGTGGGAACCTGCTTGAGCGCCGCCGCGTGGATGACGACGTCCACGCCGAAGAAGGCGCGCTGCAGACGCTGGGGGTCGCGGATGTCGCCGACGAAGAAGCGGATGCGCGGGTCCTTGATGACGAGCGCCATCTCGGACTGCTTCAGCTCGTCGCGGCTGAAAACGATGAGCTTCTTGACCTTGGAGTGCTTGAGCGCGGTTTCGACGAAGCGCTTGCCGAAGGAGCCGGTGCCGCCGGTGACGAGGACGGTGAGGCCGTCCAGGCAGGAGAAATTCGCGGCGTTCAGCGGGACGTTCAGCTCGGGTTTTTTGGCGTTTTTCACTTGGGCTTCCTCTTCGCAGTATAGGACATTAGATCAATAATCGGGCCAGGGGTAGTCCTTTGAGGACCTTGGCCACGCGGGCGACCTGGGCTTCCGTCAGGGAAGTCGAGGAAGGGATGTTGACGACGCTCCGGTAGGCGAGCACGGCCTCGGGGATCGGCTCCGAGGCGGCTCGGCGGTAAGGCGCTTGCAGGGGCACTGGGCGCCACAAAGGCCGAGCCTGGATGCCGGCGGCCGTCAAAGCCGCGAGAATCCGGTCGCGCCCCTTGAGGTCGACGGCCTGGACGGACAACAGCCAGCGGTTCCAGACCGCCTTCTTCTCGACGGGCTCGATCGGGGCCAGGCCTTCGAGGTGCTCGGCGTACCAGCGGGAAATTCTCTGGCGCTGCTTCAGGAACTTGGGCAAAGACTCCATCTGGGACACGCCCAGCGCGGCGGCGATGTTGGTCAGGCGGTAGTTGTAGCCGATTTCATCGTGAACGTACTCGTCGCCCGCGGTTTTGGCCTGCTGGGTCAGATGCTTCGCGCGCTTGGCGAAGGTCGCGTCGTTGGTCAGGATCATTCCGCCGCCGCCGGTGGTGATGATCTTATTGCCATTGAAGCTGAGCGCGCCGGCCTTGCCGAAGGTCCCGGTGTGGCGGCCCCGCCAGTAGGAGCCGATGCTCTCGGCCGCGTCCTCGACGACGGTGATGTCGAATTTCCGGGCGAGGCGGCCGACCCGGTCCATGTCCATGGGATAGCCGAGGATGTGGGTCGCGAGGAGGACCTTCACTCGCTTGGCCTTCTTCGTTTTCAGGAAGGCCTCGACTTTATCGAGGTCCATGTTAAACCGCGAGGGCTCGCAGTCGACGAATATCGGGTCGGCGCCGGTATAGGAAACGGCGTTGGCCGTTGCGATGAAGGTCAGTGCCGGGGTGAGAACCGCGTCTCCGGGCCCCACTCCGCAGAGTCGCAGGGCGGTGTGCAGGCAGGCGGTGCCGTTGACTCCGGCGACAGCGTGAGCGGCGCCGGTAAACCGCGCGGCGGCGGACTCAAAGCGTCCGACATAGGGTCCCGCGGACGAGACCCATTGAGTGTCGAGGCAGTCCTTGACGTAGCGCCAGGCGCTGCTTTCGATCTGGGGAACAGAGAGCGGAATGGGAGGTTGTTCGATGATTGAACATTCTACCAGATGGGGGCTATCGCTTTCCAGTCCGGGGCGGACGACAGGCAATGTTTCAGGACCTTGGCGTTGCAGCTGGGTAGCATGTGCATCCCGTCGGCGAATTCCCGCTCGTCGCAGCCGGAGGCGGCAGGATCGAGAGCCACGCAGACGGGGTACCGTCGACCGTGGTCGGACGCCTCGTCGAGCAGAGCCAGGAAGCGGGGCATGACCCCGGCGTAATCCGGCCGTTTGGCGAGGCGCGCGAGCACCGCCGCGTGATAGGGGGGGACGACGACCATCACCGAGGTCCCGGCGGCGCGCATGTCCTCGGTCAACGCGGCGAGGACCTTCAGGGCTTTCTCGTCCGTTTGGTACCGGTCCAGGGAATAGACCTCCTTCGCTTCGGCATATTCGGCGGCGGAGGCTCGGATTTCTTCGAGGGATTTGACGCGCGCTTCGGACGCCGGGCTGACGCGGGAGCCGTCCGGGCGCCATCCACCGCGGCCTTCGCTTTCCGCGACAAAGCCCGGCGCCGTGCGTTCGGAGAAAAGGGTTTTGCGCTCGGCGACTCGTTCGAGCGAGGCGGTAAGGACCTTCCAGCTCAAAAGCTCGC
>CALRXP010000239.1:0-4267 GCA_943372155.1 Candidatus Endomicrobiellum trichonymphae
GTCCCGCAATGGGATGACGGAATATCCGCCGGGGGTCGCGCCCGTGCCGGTGAAGTCGGCCAACGCCTCGCCACCGACGACGAGCTCCGGCTTAAACCCGGGCACGTAGGGCTTCAGCTCCTCGAGCGCGGCCCGCCGCTCCCCGTTGAAGGCCACGCCGTAGCGCGCGAGCAGCGCGGAGACGCCGGGCCCCGCCTTCTCCTCGCGGTCCGCGCGCGCGCGCAGCTGCCTCGCCTCCACCGACCAGAGGGTGCGCGCGATCGCGCCTTCAACGGGACCCAGCCGCGCCTCGGCGGAGGCCTTCTCGAGCGCGCCCGCGCGGCGGCGCTGGGTCGAGACCCAGTGCGCGGCGTGGGTCGGATCGTCGTCGTCTTCGGGCGCCTCGCCGGTCCAATCACGCGAAGTGTCGCGGATCGTGGCGACGGCGCGGCGCGTCCGGTGATCGCCCCCCTCGTTCGGCGTTAGCCCGAGAACTCCGGAAGGCGTGGCGCCCGCGCCTTGAAAAGAGGCGGTCTTGAGCAGCGCGCCCGCAACGGGCGCCTGTGCCTGGGCCGCGATCGGCGCGGGCCGTTGGGGCGCGGCCGCCGACGGAGCGACGGTCATTCCGGTCTGGATCGCCGGCGTGAAGGTCGGAACGAATCCGCCCGCCAGCGGCGCGACGGTCAGCGTCAGCGTGGGGACCGCTCCCCCGGCCTGCAGGCCCGAGCCCTGCGTCGTAACTCCGGTTTGGCCCGGAACGCCGGACTCCGCGGCGACGCCCCCGACGCGCGACTGCGCGTACGCGGAAGGCGCCCAAGCCGCGAAGGCCAGGACGACGAGGATCATACGTCTCACGTGCACACCCCAGTGTGGCCCCGGAAGGGGCGAGAGTCAAGAGGCGGCGATCAGAGGTTGAGGCGGTTGAGGACCGAGTCGGCGCCGGGCGAAGCGCGGTTGAACAGCAGGATGAGCCAACCCGCCAGGAACAGGACGCCACCGATCGGCGTCACCGCCCCCCACTTTCGCACGCCCGTCAGCGCGAGCAGATACAGGCTGCCGGAGAACAGCGCGATGCCGAGGGTGAAGCACCACGCGGCTTTGGACGGGCCGCGCAGGGACGCCAGCAGGAGCAGGGCCAGCGCGTGATAGACCTGGTAGCGCACCCCGGTCTCAAAAATCACGAGCATGTCGGGCTCAAGCCGCGCCTTCAGCGCGTGCGCGCCGAACGCGCCTAAACCCACGGCGAGAAACATCAGGCCGGCGCCGAGACGGACCATGAGAGCGGGATTCATTTGAGCCCCTTCCAGAATTTGTTGAAGTCGGCGGGCGGCGGCGCCTCGAAGCGCGCCGGGCGGCCCGTAAACGGATGCTCGAAGGCGATGCGGTAGGCGTGCAGCATCAGGCGGGGCGCTGCGGGCACGCCCTTGCGGTCGAACTCGGAGTCGCCCATCACGGGGTGGCCGATATGCGCCAGGTGGGCGCGGATCTGATGGGTGCGTCCGGTGAGCGGCTTCGCCTCGACGAGGCAGGCGATCTTCTTCTCGGTGACGACGCGGAAGTTGGTTTCGGCGGGCTTGCCGAGCGGGGTGACGACGATCTGGCGCTGGCCCGGCTCGCGGCCGATAGGCGCGTTGACGCGCGAGGTCGGCGGCGGGACGCCACGCACGATCGCGCGGTAGGTCTTGTCCATGTAGCGCTCTTTGAACATGTCGGTGATCGCGGCGTACGTCTCCGGATCCTTGGCGACCAGCAGGACGCCCGAGGTCGGGCGATCGAGGCGATGGACGATGCCGCAGCGCGGCGTGCCCGCCTTGAGGATCGCGGGGCGGTGGACCTGAAGCTCGGCGGCCACGTTGGTCTCGCGGCCGGCGCGCGCGGCCTCCGGGCTCTTGAGCCAGGAGTCGCCGAGCGGGTGCATGAGCAGGCCGGTGGGCTTATTGAGGACGAGCAGGCGCTTGTCCTCGTAGAGGACCCAGGACTCGAAATCGTCGGATGACGCCGAGGCCGTCTCCGGCAGCTCGACCTCGATCCTCTGCCCTTCCAGGATGGGCTCGTCGGCGGCGACGACCTTGCCATCGAGCTTGACCATGCCTCGCTTGATCATGTCCTTGAGAAAGGCGCGGCTGTAGCCGGTCAGATTCTTGGCCAGAAACGCGTCCAGGCGGGGCAGGTCGTGCTCGACGATCAGGCGTTTCTTCATTTGGATTTTCTCCGTAAAACGATGGCGGCCAGCGTCGCGGCGACGGCCCCGAGCGCGACCCACTGGGACGGCGACAGGCCGGCGACGAAGGCCCCGCGGTCGTCGCCGCGAAGGAACTCGACGGCGAAGCGCAGGGCGGCGTAGCCGAGAACGTAGGCGGCGAGCCCGGCGCCGGGGCGCCAGCGTCCTTTCGTCACGCGCGGCAGGATGAAGCGCACCAGGACGCCGAAGAGCGCGAGGTTCAGCAAGGCCTCATAGACCTGGGTCGGGTGGCGCGACGGGTCGCCGGCGAGCGCCACGCCCCAGGGCAGGTCGGTGTGTCGGCCGTAGCAGCAACCGGCGGCGAGGCAGCCGAAGCGGCCGATCCCGTGGCCGAGCGCCAGAGCCGTCATGAACCAGTCCGCGAGTTTCAGGAACGGCAGCTTGAGGGTGCGCGCGTGCAAGAAGCCGGCGGCCAGGCCGCCGATCAACCCGCCGTAAAAAACGAAGCCGTAGCGAAGCGCCTCGAGCGTGAAGGCGAAGGAGCCGGGCGTGACCACGAAGTACATGATCTTGCCGCCCACGAACGCGCCGCCGAAGATCCAGTACACGAGGTCCCAGATCTGATCCTCGGTCAGCGCCAGGTCCGCGCGCCGGGAGACGAGCCACTTGACGCCCGCGAGCCAGCCGAGGGCGACGAGCACGCCGTAGGTCGAGATCTCGAGCGGGCCGAGCTTTAGGAGGACGGGTAGCACCGGCGCCTCCAGACCAGAACCCCGGCCGACGCGGCGATCAAGGCCAGGCCCATCGCCTGGCCCTGGGTCAGGCCGAGAGCGGAGGGCAGGTCGTCGCCGCGCACGGACTCGAGCGCGAAGCGCAACGTCCCGTAGGCCGCGAGGTGTCCGGCCACGACGAGACCGGGCTTGTACTTGCCCGCCTCGATCTTGAGCAGCAGCCGGTACAGCGCGGCCGCGATCAGCAGGTTGCCGAGCGCCTCATAGAGTTGCGTGGGATGCAGATGAAGGCCGAGAAGCTCCGGCGGGACCATCGAGCGCGTGTCGCGGAAAACGACGCCCCAGGGCATGGTCGTCGGTCGGCCGTAGCAACATCCCGCCAGGAAGCAGCCGAGGCGACCGAAGACGTGCCAGGAAATGGCCAGCAGGAACATGTAGTCGGCGAGCTTGAGGAACGGGATTTTTTTCCAGCGCGCGAACGCGTAAATCGCCAGCGGCACGCTGATGAAGCCGCCGAAGGACGAGTAGCCGTTCATGACCGTGAGACCGCCCTGCCAGCCGTACTGGGCGAGGAACAGCAGCTTGCCGCCGAGGAACCCCGACAACGCGGCGATGTTGATCAGCGCCCAGTAGGACTCCTCATCGCGCAGGCCCATCTTCTCGCGCCGCGACCAGAGCAGGCGCGCGACGACGACCGCGCCGAGCACGATCATGAAGCCGTAGCCGTACAGCTTGAGCGGCCCGTAGGACCACAGGACCGGGAACATTATTTCTTCTCGGGCGGCGGGAAGCGGTACTCGATCTCGCCCTTTTTGATGTAACCGAGCTCCCGGCGGGCGAGACGCTCGACCGGGCCGTCGCCGGAGCGCATGGACTTCAGGCGCCCGTCGAGCTCGGCCTCCTCGGCCTGGAGGCTGACGATCTCCTTATTGAGCCGGCGCAGCTCGAGCCAGTTGCGCGTCAGAGAACGGAAGCCGCCGTTGCCGAAGAAAACGAGAAACAGGCCCGCCCCGGCGAGCAGGCGGCCCCAGTGCGCGCGGAGAAAGTCCTGCGCGCGCCGGGCCCGGTCCTTCACCGCGCTCCGGCCGTGGCGGAGAACGCCGCGCCGCCGGCGTAGGACGCCTTGCTCCCGAGAGCGGCCTCGATCTGCAGCAGGCGGTTGTACTTGGCCAGGCGCTCCGAGCGGCAGGGCGCGCCGGTCTTGATGGCACCCGCGTTGAGGGCGACCGCCAAGTCCGCGATGAACGCGTCCTCGGTCTCGCCGCTGCGGTGAGAGATGACCGTCGAGAACCCGGCTTTCTGCGCGTCGGTCACGGCCTTCACCGTCTCCGTGAGCGTGCCGATCTGATTGAGCTTAATGAGGATCGCGTTGGCC
>CALRXP010000240.1:0-4237 GCA_943372155.1 Candidatus Endomicrobiellum trichonymphae
CCGACGAACTGCTGTTCCATCTGCTACTCGCGACTTTGTCGGTGACCGCGCTCGTCGCCCTCGCCCTCGGCCTGCGTGAGGCGCTCGTCGTGCTGATCGCGGTCCCGGTCACGCTCGCGCTGACCTTGCTCGTGTACTGGCTGATGGGCTACACGCTCAACCGCATCACTTTGTTCGCGCTGATCTTCTCCATCGGCATCCTCGTCGACGACGCGATAGTCGTGGTGGAGAACATCCACCGGCACTTCTCCATGGGCGACGGCCGCCCGCTGTGGAAGCTCGCCGTGGACGCGGTCGACGAGGTCGGCAACCCCACCTTGCTCGCCACCTGGGCCGTGATCGCCGCCATACTGCCGATGGCCTTCGTCGGGGGCCTCATGGGACCCTACATGCGCCCGATTCCGATCGGCGCCTCGTTCGCGATGCTGTTCTCCGCCTTCATCGCCTTCGTGGTGTCTCCCTGGGCGTTCGTGAAAATCCTCACCTTCTGGAAGCCGGCGCCCGCGAAGGCCCACGACGAAGAAGGCGCGCTCGACCGCCTGTACCGGCGCGTCATGGGGCGCCTGCTCGACGACCGCAAGGCACGCGGCTGGTATCTCGCCGCGACCGCGCTCATGCTGCTGGCCGCCGCCGCGCTCGTGCCCTTCAAGGGCGTGATCATCAAGATGCTTCCCTTCGACGATAAGGACGACTTCGAGGTCGTCCTGAACATGCCCGAAGGATCGTCCTTGGCGGCCACACGGGCCGCGGCGGATGAGCTCGCGGCGACGCTCCGGGCGATCCCCGAGGCGCGGCGCGTGATCGCCTACCTCGGCGTGGGCGCGCCGTACAACTTCAACGGCCTTGTGCGTCATTACTTCCTGCGCACGAGCCCCGACCAAGCCGACATCGTCGTCCAGCTGGCGCCGAAGGGACACCGGCGGCAAAGCCACACGATCGCCCGCGGCGTGCGCCCGGCCGTCACCGCGATCGCCAAGAAATACGGCGCGCGCGTCCAGGTGGCCGAGGTTCCCCCCGGCCCCCCGGTGCTGTCGACCTTGGTGTTCGAGGTGTACGGCCCCGACGCCGCCAAACGCGACGATTTCGTCCGCCGGCTCAAGGCCTTGCTCGAGATGACGCCGGACATCACCGACGTGGACACCTACGTTCCGTCGGCCGAGCCCTTAAGCCGCCTGGTCGTGGACCGGGAGAAGGCGACGCTCAACGGCATCGCGCCGGCCTCGGTCGCGGCGGCCGCGCGCATCGGCCTCGCCGGGGAGACCTTGGACCTGGCGCACATGGACGGCGAGCTCGAGCCCGTCGAGATCGGCCTGCGCCTGCCGGCGGACAGGCGGCGCACCATCGACGGCGCGCGCGCCGTGTCCCTGATCGCGCGCTCCGGCGCGCCCATCACAATTGGCGCGCTCACTCGGGAGGCCAAGCTCGACGCGGACGCGCCCGTGTATCACAAGAATCTGCGCCCCGTGTCCTACGTGATCGCCGACGTGGGCGGCCGCACCGAAAGCCCCGTGTACGCCTTGCTCGACCTCAAGCCGCGCATCGAGGCGCTGGCGAAGGACGCGGGCGTCGACCTTGAGACCTGGTACACGCGCCTGCCCGACGACGCGTCGAAGACCGCGCTGAAGTGGGATGGCGAGTGGCAGATCACCTACGACGTGTTCCGCGACATGGGCGTCGCCTTCGCCTTGGTCCTGCTGCTCATCTACGGGCTCGTCGTCGCCTGGTTCGAGTCCTTCACGATCCCGCTCGTCATCATGGCCCCGATCCCGCTGACCTTGGTCGGCATCCTGCCCGCGCACTGGGCTATGGGCGCGTTCTTCACGGCGACCTCGATGATCGGCTTTATCGCCGGCGCGGGCATCGTCGTGCGCAACTCGATCATCCTCGTCGACTTCATCGCCCTGCGCCGCCGAGAGGGCATGGCGTTGCGCGACGCGGTGATCGACGCGGGCGCGGTGCGCTTTAGGCCCATGCTGCTCACCGCCGCGGCCGTCGTCGCGGGCGCGGGCGTGATCCTCTTCGACCCCATCTTCCAGGGCCTGGCGGTGGCCCTGATGGCGGGCGAGGTCGCCTCGACCGTGCTCTCGCGCATCGCCGTGCCCGTCCTGTATTTCATGCTGGAGAATCGGCGCGGACGCGCCGGGGAGAAAAGCCATGACGATTGAGCGCATGATCCGAGCCATCGCGGGAACCTTCATTCTCGCGAGCCTGGCCCTGGCTCATTGGGTCGACGTCCGGTTCCTGTGGTTCACCGCCTTCGTCGGCGCGAACCTCCTCCAATCGGCTTTCACGCGCTGGTGCCTGATGGAGGACATCTTGCGCCACCTGGGAGCCGACGGCCCCGTAGGGCCGACCGCTCCTTGAGTAGGGCTCCGAGGATGTCCTTGAACCCGCCTAATGCCCGCCCGCGGCGACGGCGTGTGCGTCACGGGGAGCCCCGATCTTCTGCGGCACGAACGGCAGCGACAGCACCGGTACGGTGGAGCGCCGCAGCACCTGTTCCAGCGTCGTACCGAAGAACGCGTCCTTGAGCATCGACTTCTCGTGGGCGACCATGACGATCCAGTCGTGCCCCCGGCGCGCGTTGAGTATTCCCGCCGCGGCCTCGCCGAGGCGCACCTCCGGCTTGGCACGGCACGCCTCGCGAACCGCGGGCGGCAGGTGGCTCAGCATCCGGTCGAGGCGAAAATGAAGATTCCCGCTCCAAATCGGGTCGTCGGTGACGTGCAAGGCCGTCAGTTCCGCCCCCAGGGCGACTGCGGCCTCCGCCGCGAGACGTAAGCCGTGCTCGGAGTAATTCGTGAAATTGACCGGAGCGAGGATCGAGCGTATCGGCCGGACGGGACCGCGCGAGGCGAGAACGGGAACGACCGCGGCGCTGATGACCGCCTCCGCCACCGACCCCAGCAAAGCTCGTTTGAGGCCCGTCCTCCCGTGGGTACCGACGACGATCAGGTCCGCCCGGCGCCGCCGGGCGTAGGACAGGATGCGCTCGGCGGGATCGCCATGAAGGATCACGATCTCCGCCTTCGGGCCGACGGTTTTGGCGATCCGCGCTCGTATCGAGCGCACGCGCTCAGGAGTCAAGTCGGGTGGCGGCATCATATCGACGCCGGCGTGCCACGGCTCGACATAGACAATATGGAGCTCGGCGCCGAAGGTATCCGAAAGCGCGGCCGCGTGCTTCCAAGCCGCGCGGGAAGCCTCCGAATGATCATACCCCACCACGACGGACTTCGGCTGAAAGCGGTTCATAATGCCTCCCCTAAAGAATCCACCAGTTGGGCCGCAACGATACGTCCAGCAATGGCCTCTCTATTGCGGAATACGCGCACGTGCCCATGTCGCCCGCGCCGGCGCTCTCCATTTCCTCTTGGCAGGTGCTCCAAGCCATGCAGGACGGTGTCGTGCTCACCGACGCCCGCGGCACGATTATGGCGGCCAACGACGCCTTTTGCGCCGTCACGGGCTACGAGCGGGAGGAGCTGATCGGCCGCAATCCGCGCCTGCTTCATTCCGGCAAGCATGGCCGCGCTTTTTACCGGCGCATGTGGAGCGACCTGCGGACGAGCGGCCGCTGGCAGGGTGAAATTTGGAATCGGCGCCGGAACGGGGCGCTGTACCCGGAGTGGCTGACGATCAGCGCGATCAAGGACCGCTGGGGGCGCATCTTGTGCTATCTGGGCGTCGCGCGGGACATCACGAGCCCCAAGCTCAATGAGGAGCGGCTTCAGCATCTCGCCCAATACGACGCCCTCACGAGCCTACCGAATCGGCGCTTGTTCAACGAGCGACTCTCCCGCGTCCTCGCCACGCGCACGGCCGTCGGAAGGCTCGCCGTCCTTTATCTGGATCTAGACCACTTCAAGGACATCAACGATCGTTGGGGGCATCGCGCCGGCGACGCGTTCTTGCAGGCGGTGGGCGCGCGGCTGAGGGGAAGCGTCCGTCGCGGCGACGTGGTCGCCCGCCTGGCGGGAGATGAATTCGCCGTCCTCCTCCACCCCATCGCCGGCCGCGCCGACGCCGTCCGCATCGCGCGGAAAATACTGCGCCTGCTGCGCAAGCCGTTCAGCATACTCGGGCGGCGGGCCGCGGTCTCGGCCAGCATCGGGGCCTGCCTCCTCGATTCACGACTCACCGCCGAGCGACTCCTCGCCCGCGCCGACCGGGCGATGTACGCCGCCAAGAACGACGGCCTGGACGGCGTCCGCTTCTGGACGAGGGACGTTTCGTT
>CALRXP010000241.1:0-4208 GCA_943372155.1 Candidatus Endomicrobiellum trichonymphae
GACCGACGTATCCCATCGCGGACTCCCTCAAAGCGAACCTCGGGCCGATCTTCACCTTGCTCGATCGCCGCTGGTTCCTCGACGACGCGTTCAACCTGCTTGTGGTGTTCTGCGACAAGGTGGCGGCCCTCGCCTTCTGGATTGACGCGAACATCGTCGACCGCGTGTTCGTGGACGGCTGGGGCCTGCTGATGCGGATCGTGTCGGAGATCAGCAACCTTCTCGACGCTCTTTTCGTGGACCGGACCGTCGACGGCTTCGGCGGACTGAGCCTGGACCTCGGCGTGGGCGTGCGCGCCCTCGTCAAAGACGGCCAGGTGCAGGAATATCTGATGTACGTCGCGATCGCCTTCAGCCTCGCGGCGACCTTGATTCTGACGCGCTAATTAGGAGAACGGATAAATGAACATGCTGAGCCTCGTCACGTTCGCGCCCCTCGTCGGTGCGCTGATCATCCTGTGCATCCCGAAGGAAAACGTCAAGGCCATCCAGGCCGTGGCCTTCGCCTTCGCGGGCCTCG
This sequence comes from Candidatus Endomicrobiellum trichonymphae, assembly GCA_943372155.1. Classification (GTDB taxonomy): domain Bacteria; phylum Elusimicrobiota; class Elusimicrobia; order UBA1565; family UBA9628; genus GWA2-66-18. The sequence continues at coordinate 521 of CALRXP010000241.1, forward strand.
CGCTGCTCGCCTCTCTCCTGATGCTTCCCGGCTTCAGCCGCGCGACGCATGAGATGCAGTACGTCGAGCGCTTCGCCTGGATCCCCTCGTTCGGCGTGCAGTACTTCATGGGCGTGGACGGCCTCTCCTACCCGCTCGTCCTGCTGACGACCTTCATGAGCGTCATCGCGCTCATCGGCTCGCTCGGCATCGAGAACCGGGTCAAGGAGTACTTCTTCTGGTTCCTCGTCCTTGAGGTCGGCATGCTCGGCGTGTTCTGCGCCCTCGACCTGATCCTCTTCTACGTGTTCTGGGAGCTCACCCTCGTCCCGATGTACTTCCTCATCGGCGTCTGGGGCGGCCCGAAGAAGGAGTTCGCGGCCATCAAGTTCTTCCTCTACACCCTGACCGGCTCCGTATTCATGCTGCTGGCCATCCTGGCCATGTACTTCGCGAGCCCGACGCACACCTTCGACATGATCGAGCTGGCCAAGATCGCGGGCGGCTGGGACCGTCACTTCCAGATTCTCGTGTTCCTCGGCCTGTACTTCGGCATGGCGATCAAGGTGCCGGCGTTCCCGTTCCACACCTGGCTGCCCCTGGCGCACGTCGAAGCGCCCACGGCCATCTCCGTCATTCTGGCCGCCGTCCTCCTTAAGATGGGCGTCTACGGCCTGTTGCGCATCGCCTACACCCTGGCGCCGGCGGGCTTCCAGTGGTTCCTGCCGGCCCTCATCGTCATCGCGGTCATCAACATCGTCTACGGCGCGCTGTGCGCCATGGCGCAGACCGACATGAAGAAGATGGTGGCCTACTCCTCGGTCAACCACATGGGCTACTGCCTGCTCGGCATCGCCGGCATGACGACCGCGGGCTTCACCGGCGCGGTGTTCCAGATGATCACGCACGGCATCATCACGGGCGCGCTGTTCCTTTTGGTCGGCGTGATCTACGACCGCGCTCACACCCGCGACATCTCCGCGTTCGGCGGATTGGCGGTCAAGCTCCCGGTCTACGCCGGCCTCATGGCGATGACCTGCTTCGCGTCCTTGGGTCTGCCCGGTCTCGCCGGCTTCATCGGCGAGTTCCTGTGCTTCCTCGGCGCGTTCCAGACCTGGAAGTGGGCCGCGACGATCTCGGTCCTCGGCATCATCGCCACCGCCGCGTTCTTCCTGCGAATGATGCAAAAGGTGTTCCTCGGCAAGTTCAACGAGAAGTGGAACGAGCTCGAAGACATGACCACCCGCGAGCTGATCTCGATCGTGCCGCTGGCGATTCTGACGGTTCTCTTCGGCGTGTACCCGAAGTGGCCCCTCGACCTCATGAACAAGACGCTCGAGCACATGCTCGGCAAATAAGATGAACAACCTGCGCCTCCTCCTGCCGGAATCCGTCCTCGCGACCTTGGCTCTCGTCATCGCGTTCGCGGACCTCTTCGTGCCCGTCAAGAAGGCGAGGGCGCTGTATCATCTCGCGTGGATCTCCGCCGCGGGCGTGCTTGCGTGGGTGGCGTTCAGCCTCGGAGACGCCTCGACGCACGGCGTCGGCTCGCTGTGGTCGGCCGATCCGTTCAGCCAGTTCTTCAAGCTGACGACCTTGTTGACCTGCGTGCTCTGCCTCCTGCTCGGGCTCGACTACAAGCCCCTCCCGGAGCGCCACGCCGGAACCTTCTCGGCGCTCATGCTGCTCTCGACCGCCGGGCTCATGTACCTCGTCTCCGGCACCGACCTGCTCCTGATCTTCGTGGCGCTCGAGCTGGTCTCCATCTCCTCCTTCATTCTCTCGGGCTTCGAGCGCACGAATCCGAAGTCCAACGAAGGCTCGATGAAGTACTTCCTGTTCGGCGCCTTCTCCTCGGCGATCATGGTGTACGGCATCTCGCTGTACTACGGCGCGACGGGGACGACCCATCTCGCGGCGGCCTCCGCCGCGCCGGGGCCGATGCTCATCCTGGCGCTCGTGCTGATCCTGCTCGGCTTCGGCTTCAAGGCGTCGCTCGCGCCCATGCACTTCTGGGTGCCCGACGCTTACGAGGGCGCGCCGACGCCCGTGACCACCTTCCTCTCCGTCGCGCCCAAGCTCGCGACGTTCGCCGCGCTCGCCCGCGTGTTCGGCGCGATCTTCCCGCTGCAGGCCTACGACCTGACCTTGCTCTTCTCCATCATGGCCGCCTTGACGATGACGATCGGCAACTTCACCGCCATGTTCCAGACCGACACCAAGCGCCTGCTCGCCTACTCCTCGATCGCCCAGGCGGGCTACCTGCTCATCGGCCTGGCCGTCGGCACGCCGCTCGGCCGCGAAGGCGTGATGCTGTACTCCTTCGTGTACGTCGCGATGAACGTCGGCGCGTTCGCCGTGATCCAGGCCGTCGGCACCGCCAAGGGCAGCTACGAACTCAGCTCCTTCGACGGCCTCGCCAAGAACCGGCTCGGTCTCGCGCTGTCGCTCATGTTCTGCCTGCTGTCGCTCGCGGGCATCCCGCCGCTCGCGGGCTTCATGGGCAAGCTGCTGATCTTCTCCTCGGCCGTCCAGGCGGGGCAGTGGTGGCTCGCCGTCGTCGGCGTGCTGAACTCGGTCGTCTCGGTGTACTACTACTTCGCGATCGCGCACCGCATGTTCTTCCGCCAGCCTTCCGACGAGGTCGCTATCCCGGTGGGGGCGTACGTGTGCGGCGGCGTGGCCGTCGCGGTCGTCGGCGTCCTGCTGTTCGGGCTGCACCCGGAGCCGCTGATCGCGGGCGTGCGCGCGTCGACTCAAATCCTTCCTTAGCGCCGTCCCTTAGTCGCCGGCCGCGGGTGAGTCGCCGGACGCAAGCGTCCGGCGCAGAAGTGTTGCGGAAATTCCTTAAACTTCTAGTATAATCTTACCGTAATGACACGGGCGCTTTTACTCCTGCTCTTGGCCGTACCGGCCGCCGCGGATCCCGCGGCGATGAGCGCCACGTTGGAAGCCTTGCGCAGCCAGGCCGCAGCCGATCCCGCGGTGATCTCAAACCGCGAAGGCGCCTCGCTCCAGGCCGGCAAGTCCTTCGAGAACAGCTTCACGATCCAGACTCTGACGCCGGTCGAGTACGTTCCGCTCTCCGGCGAGCCGCGCAAAAATCCGCCGCCGGTCATCGACGAGCCCGCGCCCAAGCCCCGCAAGGAGCCGGTCGTCAAAGAGCCCGTGCCCGATCCGCCCGCCCGCCTCGGCGGCCCCTCCGACGGGGAGAATGCGGATTATTACTTCGAAGGGAAGAAGCCTCTCAACGGCATCACGATCTACACGCCCGTGAAGGGCCAGGGCTCGACGTCGGGCGGCGAATCTCCGACCGACAAGTACGGCACCTACGGCAAATACGCCATCGGCGCCGGCGCGGCTCTGCTCGTCGGCGGCCTTCTGCTCGGCGGCACGCCGCTCGTCGCGATGGCCCTGATCGGTGGCCTCCTCATCGGCGCCGGCGCGGTTCTCTCCTTCCTCTTCGGCAAGAAGAAGTAGCACGCGCCTCGCGCGGACGCTACGTCCTTAAGACGGCCCGGCGGGATAGTCATATTCGGCGGGGACGGGCGGGATTGACCCGCCCTCGGGAATCCGGCGCGACGCATAAAAGCCCATCGGTCGCGTCCGGATTCTACGCCCCGCCGAACATGACTATCCCGCCGGGCCTTATCATTAAGGACGCGTAGCGCCCGTGCAAGACGCGAGCGCTTACGCTTTGATAATCGGG
>CALRXP010000242.1:0-4191 GCA_943372155.1 Candidatus Endomicrobiellum trichonymphae
TGGCTCCAGTCGTATTGCTTGTCGCAGGCTAAGCGTGCGCACTCCTGGCCTTTCCCGGTGGAGATATCCGGCGGCGAGGCGGACGCGTCCCAGCAGCAGGGCGCACCCCAATTATAGATGCACGTCCTGCCCTTGCCGTCCAGCATCCAGTTCGCCGTGTGAAACTGGGCGTCGGACTCGGGGTTTCCTTGGCAGACCAGAATGCCGGCGGTGATGCCTCTGGCGCTGGCCACGGCCGTGAAGAAGTTCGCCTCCGTGTGACAGTTCGAGGACCAGATGTTGTAGTAGGACGGCTGAGGCGTGGCCCTGTGGCCAATGGCGGGCACGGCCGCCGGCGAAGCGGGGTCTGCCGGCGCATTCGTTTTTCTCGAGGTCCGCATCTGCCGGACCAGCTCGCCGGAGTCACGGCCGTTTTGGGACTCAAAGGAGGAATCCTGTGCTTGGCCGGCTCCGTGCAGCGCCGATAGCAAAAGGACTAGAACGCCGACCTCTCTTCTCATCGACACGAGTATAGCCCCAGCGTCTCAAATCCGCCAGTATTGTGCCGACGTAGGTCGGGCGCTCATAAAACACAAAACCCACCTTTCGGTGGGTTGAAGTCCTGACATTTCTCGTCTCAGGTTCGAATTCGTCTAAATGGTTGCGGGGGCTGGATTTGAACCAGCGACCTCAAGGTTATGAGCCTTGCGAGCTACCGGGCTGCTCTACCCCGCAACACAGGATAGCAGTTACGCCGGGTAATAACAAGGCCGCGTTATTTGAGAAGCACGATCGGCACCCACACCGGAGAGGTGATGAGCGCCAGCGCCAGCGGCACGGTCACGATCGCCGTGGGGATTTCCCAGACGAGGTTCCAGCAGGAATGCTTGGGCGAGCCCTCGCCCCAATCCTTATCGGGCCTCACGAACCAGGGCTTGCAGGAGCCGGTGTCGTTCTTCGAAGACGTGGCGTGCGCGCGGTCTCCCTCGAGAAACGTTTCGTCCTGCTTGCTGAGCCCGGCGCAGCCGCTGAGAAAAAGTAGCGCCAGCAACGCCGCCCGGCGCACTATTCCTTGGCCTTCAGCGCGGCGTCGTTGTCTTTGATGAAGGTCTTGATGGTTTCGGACATTTCGAGGATCTTCTGCCACTGCTCTTTGTAGAGCGTGACGGGGAAGCGGCCCATGCCGTAGAGGCTGACGGCGCCTTTCTGGCTGACCTTCAGCGAGATGCCGCGCGAGCCGGCCTGCTTGAGGGATTCGTTCTCGGCGCGCAGGCGCGCCAGCTCGGCTTGAATGTCTTCGCTCATGACGGGGCCCTCTCGGCGGTGAACTCGCACTTCGCGATGCAGCCGCAGGTGGCGCCGGCGGCGCCGCTGTAGGACGGCTCGGCGCAGATGATCTGGGCGGAGCCGCGCTCCTGCATGCCCTCGATGGACTGCGCGATGAGGCTCGCGAAGTCGTAGGAGCCGGAGCCGCACGAACCAGGACAGTCGGCTTCGAGGTAGAAGGGGTCGTTCGGGCCGTACGTTTCCTCGGACTCTTCAAGGACGACGCCCTGGGGGGTGGCGATGGAGACCTTCACGCGCAGGGCGCGGACGGTGGGAAAGCGGGTGGAGATGGTGCCGGCGGCGCGCTCCTGATCCTCGGCGTTCTGCGCGCGGCCCACCTTCTTCTCGTTCTTGCTCGGGCCCGCTTTGCGCCGTTTCTTACGGTAAAAAGCCATGCATCCTCCAATTCGTCGGCGCCGATTCTAGCATTAGTAGTAGCATGTCGGTATGACCGAGACGCTGCGCCATCTCATGTCCCACCTGGCCGCGATGGGGCCCGCCGGTCATTTTCTTTTCGTGCTGCTTTACGCGGCGTCCTGTATCGCCTTTCTGCCGGTGTCGGCGCTGACGTTTGGGGCGGGGGCGGTGTACGGCGTGGGGGCGGGATTTACGCTGGTGTGGCTCGGCGCGACGCTCGGGGCGTGCCTGTCGTTTCTCATCGGACGGCACTGGCTGCGCTCCTGGGTCGAGAAAAGGCTGGCGCGGTACCCGCTGTTTGTGGCGATCGACGCCGCGGTGTCGAAGCAGGGACGCAAGGTCGTGTTCCTCACGCGGCTGACGCCGTTGTTTCCGTTCAGCACGCTCAATTACGCCTACGGCCTCACGCGCGTCTCGTTTCCGGATTACGCGCTGGCGTCGTGCCTCGGCATGATTCCGGGAACGTTGCTCTTCGTGTATTTGGGTGCCGCCGCGGGAGCCGCGGTGAAGGCCGGGACGCAGGGACGCGCGCGCACGCCGGCGGAGTGGGCGTTTTTCGCGGTGGGCCTGCTGGCGACGGTGACGACCGTGACGTTGGTGGGGCGCGAGGCTAAGCGCGCGCTCCGCGAGCACGTGAAGCTCGAGGGTTAAGCCGTCGGGAGGGTGAGGGTGACGGTCGTGCCCTTGCCGATGCCGTCGCTCGTGATGGAGACGTCGCCGCCGTGCTTGTGCATGATCCAGCGAGCGACGTTGAGGCCGAGGCCCGTGCCGCCGCGTTCGGCGCGGCCCGTGGCGAACGGCTCGAAGAGACCCTTGAGCGCGGCCTTGTCGATGCCGACGCCGGTGTCGGTGATGGCGACGCATCCCATGCCGCGCTTGACGGAAATCGTGACGTCGAGGCGGCCGCCGAACGGCATCGCGTCGAGCGCGTTGATGAGCAGGATGGTGAGCACCTGCTGAAGGTGGCGTTCGCTGGCGAGGACGGAGAGGTTGTCGGGGGAGACGACGGAGGTCTCGATGGCGCGCTCATCGAAGCGAATCTGGAGGTTTTCGAGCGTCGTGGAAACCATCGTCTTGAGGGAAACGGGCTTGAGGTCGAGGGGGGAGGGCTTGGCGAAGTCGAGGATGTCGGACAGGATTTCGACGGCGCGATCGGCTTCTCTTGAAACGGCTTGGAGTTGCGCGCGCGGATCGCCGCCCTTGTCGAGGACGCGTTGGGCGTGCTCGGCGGTCAGAATGACGGTGGCCAGCGGCGTGCGGACCTCGTGGACGATGCCGGACATCATCTGGCCGATGGTGGAAAGGCGCTGCAGCCAGGCCAGGCGTTCCTCGTCAGCGACCCCGGACTCGACGCGGACGCGTCGGCGCCTGCCGAGCGAGTAGCCGAGGGCCGCGCCGGCCGCGAGAAACAGGAGGGCCAGCGCGAAGTGCTTGGGTTCCACCCCGCATTTATATAAAATCCGGGCATGGCCAAGGTTCTTTTGATCGAAGACGACGCCTCATTCCGCAAAGCCGTGAGCGACGTGCTGTCGCTTGAGGGCTATGAAGTGCGTCAGGCCCCCTCGGGTAAGGCGGGCATCATGTCCGCGCAGTCGGATCCGCCCGATCTTGTGATCCTCGACCTGATCATGCCCGGCATGAAGGGCCTCGAGGTCTGCCAGTTTCTGAAGCAAGACGCCAAGACCGCTAACGTGCCGATTATTATTCTCACGGGCAACGACAAGGACGGGCAGGACATCGCGTGCCTGGACATGGGCGCCGACGACTACCTGATCAAGCCGGTCAAGAGCGAGCGCCTGCTGGCCTACGCGCGCGCCTTGCTGCGCAGAAATGAAGGAGAGAAGCGAAGCGACCCGCCGTCGAGCGTCGAGGTCGGCGGCCTGAGCCTTGATTATCCCAGGAAGCTCGTCAAGCTCGGCAACAAAGAGTACCAGCATCTCACGCCGAAGGAATTCGAGCTGTTGTACTTTCTCGCTAAGCGCACGCCGAGCCCGACGGAACGGGCTGAGGTTTACCGCGAGGTGTGGGGCGTCGAGGCGCCGTCGGAGGGCGCGCTCAAGACGGTCGAGGTGCACGTTCGCCGCGTGCGTCTGAAGCTCGGCTGGAAATCCGACCAGTGGCTGGTCAGCGTCTCCGGGCGCGGCTACGCGCTGATTCCGCCGAAGTGAGCGAGCGCCCGCCGCACGCCGTCGTTTTGCGCGCGCCGACGAAGCAGGATCTCAAGGTCGTCGCCGCCGCGCTCGCGAAGCATTCCACCTTGCCGGCGGAGAGCTTGATCCCCGTCGCCCGCCGTTCCTGGGGGCTGCTGGGCGAGCCTTCGACGGCGGAAAACGCCGAGTCCCTGGCGAACGATCTCACCGCCGCCGGTCAGCCCGCCGTCGCCATACCGATCGGCCTCATCGAGGAGCTGCCCGCCGCGACGTCCGTCACGAAGGCGGAGCTCTCCGGCGACGGCTTCGATATCCTGGC
>CALRXP010000243.1:0-4181 GCA_943372155.1 Candidatus Endomicrobiellum trichonymphae
CCTGCCGCGGCTTTGGGCCTCGCAGAAAATCGGTCACGAGCTGGATCTGATCCGGCTGTCCGGACGGCCCGCCGATCCCGAAGTCGTCTCCTCCATCGTGAAGTTGGCCAAGAAGCACGGCATCGTGACGCCGTACACCTCGTTCCTCGTCACTGAGGAAGGAACGGATATGCGCCGAGCCGACGACGAGGGCCGACGTCGCTTCAACGCGCTCTCGGCGGGCGCGGCCACGAGCGGCTTCAGCGGGGGAGCGGTCGCGGCGCGTGAGGCGCAAGCGGATTCGATGGCCTTCGGCGCGATGAAGGATCTCTCCGCGCCGTTCGTCCGGTCGATCGGATCAAAGAAAGGCGCCTCGTTCGACGGCGCCGCCTACGCTCCGACGTCGGTCATGGACAAGCTCGAGGCGAAAGCCCGCAGCGACAACCGAGAAAAGGGCTTGGTCTCGGTGGCGACGCGCACGGTCGGCGGAAAGACTTTTTACGATCGCGGCGGCACCTGGGTGGACGCCGATGCGGAAGGTCCGGAGGCGGCCTCCTTGCGCTCGGTCGAAGTGACGGCGCGTAGCGCCGGCTACTTCGATTTGCTCGCGAAAGATCCCGGGCTCGCGCGCTATCTCGCGTTGGGTTCGGAGGTCACCGTGCTTTATCGCGGGACCATCTACAAAGTCAGCGCGAAGTAAGCTTTATCGTCAGCGGGGGAGGTCCGGCTACGGCCGGGCTTCCCCCGCCGGCAGGTCCAGGGAGCGCTCCTTGACGTCGATACCCACGGGAACGCGCAGCGGATTGGGATCGTCGCCCTTGTAGTGCCAGCCGACGACCGTGTCCTTGGCGTCGACGACCTTCCCGTCGAAATACTCGTTGGAGCCCAGCAGGTCCTGCGCTTCTTTGGGCGCTCCGGCCTCCTTAGACGCTAGATAACGCTCGACGAGAGGGCTATCGCGCTTGATGCCGAAGAAGAAGTAGCCGCCGGTCTTGCCCTGGCCGTTCTTGACCGACGCGGGCTTGGACGAGTCGAGGACCTTTTGCAAAACGATCTCGTCCTCGGGGTAAGGCGTGAGCAAGAAGCCGGCCTTGTTGGACATCAGCCCAAGGCTGTAATCGTAGCCGAAGAAATTCGTGTCCTGACCGAAGCTCAAAACCTTGTAACCGAGGCTCTTCGCGAGCTTCGACGACTCCACGAAGGTGCGCACGGACGGGTTGATGTCCTTCAACGAGGGTCGATAGGCCGCATAGCCCATCACGAACATGCCGCGCTCCGGCCAAGCCTTCATGATCACGCCGCCAATGATCTTCGTCGGATCGACCGGGTCGTAGTAGAAGAGTCCGTACCAGCCGTCCAAAGTTCCCTTTTCGGCCTGCTTGCGCGCGAAATCGAGACCGACGTTGCGCTTGCCTCCGGGCTTGCCGACGACCTCGTCCTCGTACACCGGATACCACTGCTCATACTGCTCCACGGTAAGCGGCTTGAGCTCGGTGCGGATATTCTCGCTGGCGGCGAGTTGATTTTCAAACTGCCGCACGCGTTGCGCCTTGCCCAGTGCCGTCTTATGCTCATCCAAGGTGCGGACGGGCATGACCCAGCGCTCATACTCGGATTTGAAGTGGAATCCGTCCTCTTCGCTGAATTTCGCGAGCTCGGCACGGGAAGGGGTCTTGATGATGACGATATCGACGCCGAGGCGACGCAGCGCGGCGTCGTATTCGGTCTTATAATCACCGGACGCGAAATTCACGCGCTTGATGCCGCGAGGAGTGACGACGGCATGTGCCGCGACATACGCCTCCAGCTCCGCCGCGGACATGGCCGGCGTTGCCCCGGCGTGAACGAGCGAGACGAGCGGCTTGCGGGTCTCCCCGGAACCGGCGGAAACGGCGGGCGCCTCGCCCACGGCGTGAGAATTTTCATAGATGCGGTTGAGACGGGTATCGAGTTCCTGAATCGCGGACGGGTTTTCGAGGTCCAGGCCGCGACGCAGACCGGCCAACTGCTCAAGGAGGGCGGGGTTGGCCTGAGCCTTCGCGGCGATGCGGCTCGCCGACTTCGTCAGGCGTTCGTAGGCCTGATCACCGAGCGCGGCGCGGATCTCCGCCTTATTTCGGGAGAGAGCCTCCGGCTGGGCGATGAGCGCCGTGACCAGACGCGCGGCCTCCGGGCGCCAGGGACTAGCGGCCAGAGCGGGAGCGGACATAACCGCAGTGACCGGAGAGAGGGAAAGGCTCGCGGACGGCTGGCCGCTGAGCGACGCCACCAGCTGAATTTGCTCGAGAACCGAGGCTTGAAAGGAAGGTGAGGCCTGAACTAGGCCGAGCGCGGGCGCGAGAGGAGACGGTCCGCTGACGACGGCGGCGGCGGCGTTGAGGGACAGCAGCAGAACGACGAAAAAGCCTATAGGGGTTCTCACGAGCTTAGTATAGGCCCTGTCGACGAATCTCGCCAGAGGTCCTATGACCTAGGCTTCGGATAGGCCGGTTACCGGATTTTGATCGTCAGCGGCGAAAGTTCGAGCGCGGGCTTGCGGGCGTCGAGGACGAGATCGCCCCGATGCCCGGAGACCCGAAGCTCACCACGGGACGCGTCCGGCGCAAACGCGAACGCCACATAATACCGGCCCGCCGTCAGGCCCTCGAAGGAGAACCGCCCTTTCGAGTCGGGCACGGAGGACGCGACGAGCGCGGCCGCATCGAGCAAGTAGGGTGCCGCAGGGTCCGATTTCCGGTACAGGGCGATTTTCATGGGTTTGAGACCCTCCAAGCGGCCCGCGATGCGTCCGGGTTTCAATGCCCCCCCACCGTTCAAATCGAGCAAGCCGGTCGGTATGCCCCGCGGGCCCGCGGCGGCTTTATCGGCCCAGCTCCGCGCGCGTGAAGCGTCCCCGAGATGCGCGTAGGCGAGAGCGATCCGGGAGGCGCCGATCGGGCCGACGCGATGAACCGTTTCGTCAGAGAGCCGCGCAAGAGCGTCGAAGGCTTCGGGCGAAGGCGGGACCGCGGAAAGGCTCTCGAGCAGGAGAGAGCGGGCGAGCTCGTCGCCGTATTTCACGCCCTCGAGCAAAGCCCCGCGAAGCCCGTTCGGATCCATGAGCTTCGCACGCTGCTCGTAGCGGTCGCGGAGAATCTCAAGACGCCGGAGGGGAAGCCTATCGAGCACAGCTCCGGCCGTGTCGGGGAATGCGCTCTCATCCCCGGTCGGAAGATCGTACGCAGCTTGGCTCGGGCGCCCTTCTTCTTCGGTCAAGACGACGAAGAGACGCCGGCTCGCCGACGAATCCGCGCGGAGACGATCGTACCGACGAACCGCCGCGCCGCCGCACGACCAGAAGAGGAGAATTCCGGCCAGGACGCCGGAAAGGGGACGGATGAAGGCGCGCCCGGAGCTCGGAGGACGCTGGGCCAGAAGCGCGAGCGCGGCGGACATAGCGAGCCAGATAAGCGCGGAACAGACCAAAAGGTTTACGAACGGCTCGGCCGCGCTCATCGAGCCGAAGGGAAACCACGCTCTCTGGGCGACCTCGAACCAGAGTGAGAACGACCAGCGCATGAGAAGCACGACGACGGCCAGGGAAAATCCGCGCGTCAAAAACTCCCGCAACGACCATTTTCTCCCCTTCGCAGAGGCGGCGGCGAGCCAAACGAAGCGCGCCAGCGAAAGCAGAAACAGGGCGGTGACGAAGGCGGTGAACGCCAAGCGCGGCCCCGGACGCGAGAGCGTCTCGTAGCCGGCGACGAAAAGCGCCCAGCCCGCTCGCCGGGGAAGAATGAAATCGAGCGTGACCGGAAGCCGCGAGGCGAACGTCATGGCCGACAGCGCCGCTCCCGCGCCGAGCGCGGGCGGGACGCAGCGGCGGCCGTCAGTTGCCGTCTTGGTCAACGGCGACGATCGGCTTCTTGGTGAATTTGGACAGCACCGCGCGCGTCTTCTCCGCGTCGCCGACGGCGACGATGGTCAGCTCGTCGGGCCGGATGAAGACCTCCGCGGCGCGCTTGGCGCCGGTCGCCGTCACGGCCTGCACGCGCGACACGTATTCGTCGTACCAGCCGTCGGGCAGATGGCGCAATCGTAGCTTCAAGACCGCGTCGGCGACCCCGTCCTGGGTCTCGAGGGAGCGGGCGAAGCTTCCAGCGAGGTACGCCTTCGCCTGCTTGAGTTCGTCAGGCGTTATCTCGGCCTTTCGCAGCTTGTCG
>CALRXP010000244.1:0-4174 GCA_943372155.1 Candidatus Endomicrobiellum trichonymphae
TCTCGACGGCGGTCTCGATCTCGCCGTCGGCCTCGAGGAGAGGGGAGCGCCGTCCGGTTTTCGGATCTCCCGACTCGAGGACGTAGATGCCGCTCTCCGACATCCAGCGCGACACGAGCGCGCCGCCGTCGGGGCGCTGCGCGAGGGGCGTCGCGGTGAGGGCCACGCGCCATTCGGCCGCCTGGCGGCCGTCGCGCATGTCGTAGACCGTCAGGCGCGGCCGCTCGGTCTGCTTTTCGGCGGCGAGGAGATAGGGCAGATCGAGAAGCAAAGCGCGCCACGCGGAGGGGCCGCGCAGAACGCCGCCGGTCTTTTCCGCTCCGAAGGCGCGCCACATGAGCCCTTCCTTGCCGTTCCAGACCGCGACGGGATCCGGCGACCAGGCGGGATGGCCGAGCGCCGCGACCCCGCCATGGCCGATGGATTCTTCTTGCAGGATTTTACCCGTATCAGTCGCGGCGAGCAGCAACACGCGCTCCGCCGGCTCGCTGCGCGAGGCGTACGGTCCGATCTTGCCGGCCTCGAGCAGGACCCGGCGTCCGTCCCGGGAAAGCGCGGAGGATTTTCCGAGCACGTACCCTTTCAGACGGTTCTTCGTCGAGGAGCCCGAGCCGAGCGCGTGGACGCACAGGTAGGTCCGGTCGGGAAAGCGGCCGGAGACGTACGCGAGGCGTCGCGAGTCCGGGCTCCAGCTATAGGCCTGTCCGTCGGAAAGGCCGGCGAGCCGTTCGACGCCGGCGGGTAGCGGTTTTGAGCAGGAGGTGAGGAAGATCAGCGCGACGAACGCGCTTCGCATCAGCTTCGGATGTTGAGTACCGCCGCCTCGAAGACGGAGATGTTCTCGCGCACGTGTCCGTTGGGCCCGATGATGCAGTTGGTCAGGTTGACGCCTTCCCCGACGGTGACGTTGTCGAAAAGAATGCACTGCGCCAGCTTCGCGCCTTTGCCGATCTGGGCTCGGTCGCCGATGACGGTCCCGGGGCCGATCTTGGCGTCCGCCGCGATGCGGCAGCCTTTGCCGATGACGACGGGAGCGACGAGCTTGGCCTTCGGGTCGACGACGGTTCCTTCCTGGACCCAGACGCCTTTGCGGATCTCGACGCCGGGAATGTTGATCCGGGCCTTGCGCTCGAGGCAGTCGGCCTGGGCGCGGCGGTACTCGGTCAGGTTGCCGACGTCGCACCAGTACGAGTCCATTTCATAGGCGTAGATCGGTTTCTTCATCTTCAGCATCTTGGGCCACAGGTCGTGGCCGAAGTCGTAGACCTTGCCCTTGGGCATGAGCTTGAGAACTTCGGGCTCGAAGAGGTAGATGCCGGTGTTCACTTTGTTCGAGAACACGTCGCCCCAGGAGGGCTTTTCCATGAAGCCTTTGATCTTCTGGCTGGCGTCGGTCAGGGTCACGCCGTACTCGAAGCGCGCGTCGATGCGCTTGGTCGCCATCGTGGCGACGGAGCCGCGCTTCTGGTGGAACTTCCACATCGCGGTGAGATCGATGTCGGAGAGGCCGTCGCCGGACATAACGAAGAAGGGGCCGTCCTTGAAGAAGCTCTCGGTTTTTTTGATCGAGCCCGCGGTGCCCATGAGCTTGGGTTCGTGGGAGTAATGAATCTTCAGGCTCCAGCGCGAGCCGTCGCCGCAGTAGCCGCGCACCTGCTCGGGGTGCATGTGGAGGTTGATCATGACCTCCTCGACGCCGTGCTTCAGGAGGTTGTCGAGGACGTGATGGATCACGGGTCGGTTGACGACCGGCACCATCGGCTTGGGCGTCTCGTAGGTCAGCGGACGCAGGCGGGTGCCCGCGCCGGCCGCCAGGAGCATCGCCTTTTTGGGAAACATGCCGTTAGCTGTTCAGGTTCGGCGCGACCCACTTCTTGGCCATGTCGAGCAGGCCCTGGGTGCGCTCGGCCTTGTCGCTCTCGGCGTACACGCGCATGAGGGGCTCGGTGCCCGACGGGCGCATCAGCAGCCAGTGGCCGTCCTCGAGCACGATCTTGAGGCCGTCGATCTGGATGAGTTCCTTGATCGCGGTGCCGAGCAGCTTCTTGGGCAGCTTCTTGACGAGCTTGGTCGTCCAGACGGCCTTGTCGACGACGGCCTTGTGGATGCGGTAGTCGATGCGCTTGTAGTGGGAGGCGCCGTAACGAGTCTCGACTTCCTTCCAGAGCTGGGACGGGGTCTTGCCCGTGACGGCCATCATTTCGAGGAACAGGAGCGCGGTGAGCATACCGTCGCGCTCCGCGATGCCGCCCTTGGCGGCCCAGGCGTAGCCGCCGGACTCTTCGCCGGCGATGTCGGCCTCGCCGGTGGCGATGCGCTCGGCCACGTGCTTGAAGCCGACGGGAAGCTGCTCGAAGGGAATGTTCTTCTCTTTGGCGATGCGCTCCGCGAGGTAGCCGAGCGAGACGGACTGCACGATCTTCTTGGAGTACTTCTTCTTCTCGATCAGGTAGAGCGCGATCATCGGGAAGACCTGGCAGGGCGTCAGGTACTTGCCGTTCTCGTCGACGAGGCCGAAGCGGTCGGCGTCGCCGTCGAGCGCGAGGCCCACGGTCGCTTTGTTCTTCTTAACGGCCTCGGACAGGGCGCCGAGATACTGCTCGATCGGTTCGGGATGCACGCCCCCGAACAACGGGTCGTGCTTGGCCCGGATCTCGACGAGGTTCTTGACCGGGAGGACGTCGGTCATGAGGCCGGAGCCGGCGCCGTGCATGTAGTCGATGACGATCGGCTTCTTGATCTTGGACTTGATCTTGCCGAGGTCGGCGTGGGCCTTGAGATACTGCACGTACACGTCTCGATACGACTTCACCTTGATTTCGGCGGCGCGCGTCGGAGCGGTGCGGTCCACCCAGGCCTCGACGCCCTTGGTGACGGGATCGAGCGCCGCGCGGCCGTCGATCTTGATCTTGACGCCGTTGTAGGAGGGGGGGTTGTGGCTCGCGGTCACCATGACGCCGACGCCGCCGAGCTTCTTGGACATGTAGCTCACGGCGGGGGTCGGGAGCGAATCGGCCATGAGGACCGGGTGCATCTGGTTGGCCTCGAGGACCTTGGCGATTTCGCGCGCGAACAGATCGGACTGGAAGCGCTTGTCGTAGCCGATGATCATGGGGCCGGACATCGGGCCCTTCTTGTTCTTGATCTGCTCTTCCTTCACGTAGTCCGCGATCGCCTGCGCGACCCGGCGGCAGTTCTGAAAGGTGAAGTCGCGGGCGATGACGCCGCGCCAGCCGTCGGTGCCGAACTTGATGGGATCCGCCATTTTATTTTCCTCTCCGTCCGTAATCGTCCTGCAGGCGAACGACGTCCCACAGTTCAGGCGTGGACACCTCGATGAGGGTCACGCGCCCTTTCGGCGCTTCAAAGCGATGGACCGTCTTCGGCGGGATCGTGAAGGCCGTGCCGGGGCCGACGAGCTTCGATTTTTTCCCGAGGGTGAGCTTCAGCCGGCCGCGAAGCACCATCAGGCTCTCGTGCTTGAGGCGGTGGAGCTGCAGGCTGAGGCGGTGCCCCTTCTCGATGACGAGAATCTTGCCCACGTACTTCTTGGCGCGCGCGAAGATCATCTCGTGGCCCCAAGGTTTATGCACCCGCTCGACAAGTCCGAACTTCATAGTTGGCTGTAGTCCCCGACAGTGGAGCCGCCGGCGAGCGCCGCGCCGGGTCCCAACGTCGCATGCGTTCCGACGCGGGCCTTCGGCCCGACGACGCAACGCTCCAAGCGCGCGCCGTCCCCGATAACGGCCCCATCAAGGACGACGCAGTCGGTCAGTTGGGCGCCGCGCCCGATCGACACCTTGGCCCCGAGGCTGACGGAACCGGCGAAGCGCGAAAATTCCGCGGCCTTCGTTCCGGCGCCGGCGGTCACGCGGGCGCCGTCGTGGTTCTTGAACGGGCGGGCTTTCGCTCCGGCCTTGAAGGGGGCGAGCCCTTGAAGCAAATCGAGGTGCACCTGAAGGTAGGCTTCGACGGAGCCGATGTCGATCCAATACCCCGGGGCGACGTAGCCGGCGATGCGCGCCCCCTCGGCGAGCCGTTCCGGGAAAAGTCCCCGCTCAAGCGAATAGGGCTTTCCTTTGGGGATGTGGGACAGCACGGACGGCTCGAAGAGATAGGCGCCCGCGTTCACTGAGTTGGACACGACTTCGTCCCAAGAAGGCTTCTCTAAAAA
>CALRXP010000245.1:0-4130 GCA_943372155.1 Candidatus Endomicrobiellum trichonymphae
GGGCCTTTATCCCACCGTCACCATCTCCGTGCCGATCCTGGATCAGCGCGTGCAGCCGGCCAAGCCCGTCGGCGCCATCGTCTCCCGGGTGAGCCTCAACGGTCTCTCCACGATGCTCGCGATGGAGTTCCCGGCCTCCGGCAAAAGCCAGGCGGCGGTGATGACGCGCGACGGATTCCTGATCGCCCACTCCGACCCTCGCGAAATCTATCGTCCCGACGCGCGCATGCCTCCCGAGGTCGAGAAGGTTCTCACCTCCCAAGACAACGTGAAGGGCGGCGGCGAGATCGGGATCGAGGGCGGCAAGCGGCTGCTCGGCGCCTTCAGCCTCATCGACAAGCTGGACTGGATCGTCTACGTTCAGCAGCCCGTCGAGGCCGCCTATCAGACCGCGGCCGATATGAAGGCTCAGATCTTCCGCGTGCTGATCTGGGTCGTGCTTTTCACGGTGCTGCTGTCGCTCGCGGTCGCGGGACACATCACCCAGCCCATCCGCATCTTAAAGGAGGCCGCTGACCGCCTTGGCAAGGGCCAATTCGAGGACCTGCCTGAGGTCGTGACGACCAACGACGAGATCGGCGACCTGGCCCAGACATTTCTCGGCATGAGCGAATCCCTCAAGGAAAAGACGGGAGAGCTTATCCACGCCAAGCAGGAGCTGGAGAAGTTCACCAAGTTCCTCGAGAAGCGCGTCGACTCACGCACCCGTGAGCTCAAGGCGGCGCAGGACGAGCTCATTAAGAAGGAGCGTCTGGCCGCCATCGGCCAGATGGCCTCCGTCGTCGGCCACGAGATCCGCAACCCGCTCGCCGTCATCAACAACTCCATCTACTTCATCAAGACCAAGCTCGGAACCGGCGGCGAACCCGACGCGAAGATCACCAAGCACATCAAGATCATCGAGTCGGAAATCCAGCAAGCCAACGGCATCATCAACGAGATTTTGACGTACTCGCGGCAGCGCGAGCTTCAGCTCGAAAAGGTCCGCATCAACGACTGGCTCGAGGAGCTACTGTCGGTGTATCCGTTCCCGCCGCACATCCAGGTGGATAAGTTCTTCGATTCGACCAATCCGTTCGTCGAGATCGACAAGACCGAGATGCAACAGGCCGTGCGCAACCTCATCGGCAACGGCGTCGAGGTCATGCCCGCTCCGAAGGGGGGCAAGGTCACCATCCGCTCGATCGTCCCCGAGACCGGCTGGGTGCGTATCGACATCGCCGACGCCGGCAGCGGCATCCCGCAAGACGTCCTGGATAAGATATTCGCGCCGTTCTTCACCACGAAGGCGCGCGGCACGGGCCTCGGCCTGGCCGTTGTGCGCAAAGTGGTCGACCACCATAAGGGAAAGGTCGATGTGGAGAGCACGGTCGGCGTCGGCACGACGTTTAAATTGTATATTCCGACTACCGCCTGAAACCCATGAAAGGAAAAATCCTGATCGTTGATGACGACGCGAACATGCGCGAGAGCGTCAACGACAACCTCGAAGTCGAGGGCTACGAGACCGCCCAGGCTTCGAGCGCGGCCGAGGCCGTCGCCCAAGTCAAGAAGACCCACTTCGACGTCATTTTGATGGACTACAATCTGACGGACGGCACGGGAATCGACGCCATCCAGCAGATCCGTAAGCTCAACACCGACAGCCAGATCCTTATGATCACGGCTCACGCGTCGCTCGACACCGCGCTCAAGGCGATTCAGGAATCGGTCGACGACTTTCTCACCAAGCCGGTCAACTTCGATCACCTCAAAAGGGCGATCGCCAAATCCCTCGAGAAGATGCGCCTCAAGCAGGAGCTCGCGGCCGCCAACGACAAGAACTTGCGCCTGTCGGCGATGAAGTCGAAGTTCATGTCGATGGCCTCCCATGACCTGTCGAACTCGCTTATGACGCTCCAGGTCAGCTTCGAGATGCTCGCCCAGTCCCTCAAGCCCGACGAAGAGCAGCTCAAGAAAATGAAGTACATCTCCAACGGGATCGGGCAGATTTCCCGTCTTATCGAGGATCTGGTCGACTGGGCTTCGATCGAGCAGGGGAAATTCCGTCTCGAGACCAATCTGTTCGATGCCGGCTCGCTCGTCGAGGAAACCGCCGTCGGACCTCAGGCGCGCGCGGCCGCGCGCGGGCTCGCCCTGAAAACCGTTCTTCAGCCGGGCCTGCCGACCATCGCCGCCGACAAGAAGCGGCTCTCTCAGGTGCTCAACAACCTGCTGGAGAACGCGATCCGGCACACGCCCAAGGGCGGCACGGTCACGGTGACCGCCGAGAAGGACGCGGCGGGAGTGCGCTACTCCGTGCGCGACACCGGCGACGGCATCGCCCCCGAGGAAGTCGGCAAGCTGTTCCAGAGCTTCTACCAGGGCGAGAGCGCCTCAGGCGGCGGACGCCTGGGTCTCGGCCTCTCGATTTCACGTGAGATCGTCGACAGCCACGGCGGTCGGATCTGGGTCGAGAGCGAGGGGCTGGGCAAGGGCGCGGCCTTCCTATTCACCGTACCGCTCGGCAAGGCTTGACGGAATTGTGAAATCCGTCCATAATTTTCTGCTAAACTAGCCGAATTACGAGGGCGGGCCTGAGAGGCCCGCCACAGATGCGTCGGCGGAACGCTTTGTAGCATCCAGGAGGATCGAAATGGCTTCGAAGGCTGCCCCCAAGAAAAAGGTCAAGGTTCTGATCGCCGATGACCAGACGCTTTTCCGTGAAGGCATCAAGGATCTTCTTGAGAACGAGAAGATCATCGAAGTCGTCGGCGAGGCCGCCGACGGCCAGGAAGCCGTCCGCTTGGCGCGAAAGCTCAAGCCCGACGTCATCCTCATGGACATCAAGCTCCCGCATCTCGACGGCGTCGCCGCGACCCGCCTGATCCGAAAGGAGTGCCCCAACACGAACGTGCTCATCCTCTCGTCTTACGAGGACGAAGCGCACGTGATGGAGTCCATCCAGGCCGGCGCCAACGGCTACCTCTCCAAGATGCTCCCCGCTGCGGAGCTCGTCAACGCCCTCAAGGCCTTCGCCAACGACGGCGTGATGATCCCTCAGCAGGTCATGGGCAAGCTCCTTCAGGGCCTGCGCCAGATGGCCAGCGGAGACGGCAACTCGCCCGTCGCGCTCACCAAGACCGAGATTCGCGTGCTCGTGTTCCTCGGAACCGGCATGTCGAACAAGGAGATCGCCGCGAAGATGGAGTGCTCGGTCAAGACCATCAAGAACCACCTCAACGCGATCTTCCAGAAGCTCGAGGTCAGCAACCGCACCGAGGCCGTCGTCAAAGGCATCGAGATGGGCTTGATCTCGCCCGAAGACCCCAACTGAGAGCGGCCGGAGCCCGACGTTGACGAAAGAGGAATTCGTCGCCCAGCTCGAGCACGGGGCCGTTCAGGCGCAAGCCTTGCCCGTGACCTCGGCCATTCTCCGCTGGACCGCGGATCAGCTCAAGCGCGGCGAGCCCGCTTGGTGGAAGCCGATCGCCAAGGCTTGGGAGAAGCGCAATTTCGTCGCGTGGAGCGAGGCTTGGAGCCTTTACCTCACCTGCCTTCACTACGAGGCTCTCAGCGACGCGGAGTGTCAGCTCGTCCCGTACTTCCCCTCTTGCGGAGGAACAGCTGAGGCGGACCCGTCCGTGGCCCTCGCTCGCTTTCTCGCCGCACCTCCGCCGTCTTTCTTTGAGAATCTGAAGAGCGGTCATCGCAGGACCTATGTCGCGGGCCGCGCCATCATGTGGACCGCGCCCGCCGCTCTCTTTTTTCAGCGCCGCGATCTCCCGTTCTACCTCGTTGAGGTCAACTCCGGCGCCGGCGTCAACCTCGCCTCCGACATCGTGCATCCGATCAAGGGCTTCGACTCGGCCCTTGTCGCCGCGCGCGTGGGCCTCGACTACCGGCCTTTGCAGACCGAGGACATCGCCGATCGTCGCTGGATCACGGCCGGCATCTGGCCCGATAATTTGGAGGCCATCGGTGAGCTCGACGCCGCGCTCGACAAGATCGCCCTCCGAACGCGCTCCGAGGCCGCCTTCCTTCAACTCGCCGCCTGCCCGCCCGAAAAGGCGGCCGCCTTCGTGACCAAGAACATCCCCGCGGACGACCCGGAGGTCGGACTCCTGATCTTCAACATGGGCACGACCGTG
>CALRXP010000246.1:0-4128 GCA_943372155.1 Candidatus Endomicrobiellum trichonymphae
ACCCAGTCCTCGCGTAAGAAGGGCTCGGCGCGGGCCGCGGGCGCGGCGGCGAGGAGCAGGGCGAGCAGGAAGCGTTGTCGGCGGGCCACGGCGAAGCATAACCGGGCGCCCGCCCCCCGTCAATCGGACTACGGTCACGTCCGCTCAGACGAGCGGCAGGAGTCCGTTGAGGATGCGGTAGGTCAGGCCCCAGACGACGAGCCCGTCGGGCAGGCCCGGGACCTTGAAGCAGGGCACGACGACGTTCTTGTCCCGGATCGGCACCGTGGTCTCGGCGCGCGCCGCGTGCAGGGAGTCGAGCGGCACCCAGTAGGAGCCGGCCACCTCGGAGCTCACGCCGGCGACGGGGCGGGTCTCCAGGGCGAAGAGATACGGCCGGATCATGAGCGCGGGCAAGGACGGCGTGCTCGGCCGGACGTCGTCGAGCGAGCCCAGCAGGGCCGCGGGCGGCAGTTCCACGCCGATCTCCTCGCGCGTCTCCCGGACGGCGGTGGCGAGCAGGTCGGCGTCGCCGGGTTCGCGTCGCCCCCCCGGCAGGCCGATGTGGCCGGACCAGGGATCGCCTTCGCGCACGGCGCGGCGGATGAAGAGGACCTCGAGTCCGCTCGGGCCCGGGGTCAGCATGACGACGACGGACGTCTCGATGATCTGCGGATCGGGAGGGCTGGTCCGCGGAGCGGGCAGGCGAGCGCGGAGCGCTTCGAACGGCTCGTTATTTCTTGGGGAAATGATTGTAGCGGAACTGGAACAAGCCGAGGACGTCGTAGCCGCCCTGGTACTTGAGGTAGGCCAGGTCGAAGTTCATCTTCAGGAAGCGGCCGATCTTGAGGTTGATGAGCATGGGCTTGCGGGCCGCGCCGTTGAACTTCATCACTTCGAAGCCGATGGGATAGTCCGGCTTGATCAGATAGAACACGCTGGCGAACGGGACGGTGCGCGAGACGACCTGCGTGCCGTTGTTGTCGCGGAGATAGAACTTCAGCGCCTCGGGCGTCAGGAACTCGGACATGTTCGCGGCGAGGTCGCCGATCGTGCCCTGCATGACGCCGGCGCTCGTGCGCACCTTCCAGAACCTCTTCGAGGCCACGAAGTAGCCGTCGGTGAGGATCTTGGTCGTCTTGGCGTCGATCTTGACGGAGACGCCGGGCGTGGTGACGGTGGGCTGGGGCGAGTCGCGGAACAGGAGCATCGCCTGGCCGCCGACCGCGACCGCGGGGCGGATGTCGGACTCCGACTGGATCTGCATCTTGCCGTCGGTGGTCAAGGTCCAGAGGCCGATGCGGTCGATGTAGTTCGTCTTGCGCGGCGCGTCGGGATAGGAGGTTTTGCCGTATAAGCGTCCGATAAAGTAGGCCGCATTAATATCGAGGGCGAGGCCGGGGTTCTCGAAGCGGCCCGCGCCGCGCCAGGCGGTCGGGGTCAGGATGACGCCGCCGACCGCGGTGGGCGGCGTGACGATCTTGGCCTTCGGGACTTCGATGACCTTCTCGGTCACGTCGAAGACGACGCGGACCTGGCTCGAGGAGACGGAGATCGTGGTGTACTCCGGCGGCACCGGCGAGGCCGGAATCGCGTAGATCGAGGGAGTCAGCGTGGTGAAGCGGCCCAAGGTCATGAGGTCCTGGACGTCGCTTTGCAGGTCGGCGGCGGTGTAGAGATGGCCGCGGCGCGCGCGGACGGAGTCGCGCCAGGCGTAGTCGGCCACGACGCGGCCCTGCGAGAAGAAGAGGACCTCGGCCGGCACCCAAGGGCCTTGAGAGACCGACAACGGGGTGCCGAACGCCTGCGTCGCGGGCGCTACGGTCGGGGTGGACGCCGCGACGGCGGCGGCCTGCCAGGGGTTGGTCTGGGCGGAGGCGGACAGGGCAAGCCCGATCAGGGCGGCCAGCGCTCCGATCAGGACGGTTCTCGTGGACTTCAGATCATTCTCCCCATTATCACGCGTGCGAGCAGGTTGGCGACGATCCCGGCGCCGACGTCGTCCATCACGACTCCGGTGCCGCCCGGAAGCCGTTCCAGCCACTTATACGGAGGCAACTTCACCGAATCGAAAAAACGAAACAGCACGAAGGCGGTCAGGCCCGCCTGCCACGTCCTGGGAAGCCACGCGGCCGCGACCCAGAAGCCCACGATCTCGTCCAGCACGATGCGCGAATCGTCGTGCGTCTTCAACGACCTCTCGGCGCTGCCGCACACCCAGCACGACGCCGCGATCAGCGCGACCACGAGGGCCGCGTACGCCTTGGGCTCATCCGGAAGAAAGGGCCAGAGCAGGAGCCCCTCCACCGTGCCGAGGAACCCCGCGCCGGTCCATTTCCGCCCCTTCCCGGTCGGGGCAATATAGCTTATCCCCAGCCCCGTCGCCAACCACAGGGCCGCCCGCTCGAGGGGCTTCATTCCCAGGATTTCTGGAGCATCACGCGGTACTGCACCAGGTAGGACCAGAGGCTCGAGAGGGCCAGGACCGCGCACAGCACGGTCAGCGGATAGACGGCGTGGATCATCCATGGCTCGGCCAAGGCGCGGTCGCGCAGGCACACGACCCCGACCATGCCCATGATGGCGATGAGCTGAATCACCGTCTTGATCTTCCCCCACTTATCCGCCGCGATGACCTTGCCCTGCGCCCCGGCGATCACGCGCACGCCGCCGATGACGAGCTCGCGCATCACGATCAGGAAGACGGCCCACAGCGGAATGGCGAGCTCCTTGGTCTGGATCAGGGCGATCAAGGTGCCGAGGACGAGAATCTTGTCGGCGATCGGATCGGCGACCTTGCCGAAGGAGCTGACCGCCTTCATGCGGCGCGCCAGCCAGCCGTCGAGCCAGTCCGTGATGATCGCCGCGATGAACATGACGAGCGCCGCGTCGTGCCACGCGGGAGCGTCGGCCATCAAAGCGCCGAAGACGGCGGCCGCCAGAACGATGCGCAGCATCGTCAGGCGGTTGGGCAGCGACATCGCTAGTAAGGGACCTCGACGCGGTACTGACCGTCGGCGCCGGGCTTGGGGAGCTCCAGCGGCTGGCCGTTGAGGTTGAGATCGAGCGCGGTGGGCTCGGTCGTGCGCAGGTCCACGAACTTGGAGGGCTTCCACTCCTGGACCGCGTCCTTGGGCGCGCGGCCCTCGAACACGACCTGGCCGTCCACCGACACGCGCAGCCAGGCGTCGTTCTTCAGGCGCACGATGAGCTTGGGCTCGACCGCGCGCGGCATCGGCTGCATCGCGGCCGGCGCCTGGTTCGGGGCCGTCGCGGCGGGCTTGCCGGAGTCCTTGAAAAGATAAACGGCGAGTCCGAGCGCCAGCACGACGGCGAGGACGATCGCCCCCGTGGCACCTGAGGCGTCGAAGCCCGCGTGCGCGTCGCCGTGAGCGGCGGGCGCGTGGCCGTGTGACGGAGCGTGCGCCTTCGCCGCGGGCTTGGCGTCCGCCTTCGGCGCGTGGACGGCCCCGCCCGGAACGGTGGGCGTCGCGTCGGAGGCCGCGGCTTCCGGAGCTTCCGGTGTCGCGTTCAGCATTCCCCAAATCTCGTCGAAATTGACGTCCAGATGCTCGCAGTAGCCCTTCAGGAAGCCGCGCAGGTACACGACGGCCGGGAACTGCTCGAAGCGGTTCTCCTCGAGCGCTTCCAGGAAGCGCTTCGAGATGCGCGTCTGCTGGGCCACGGCCTCCAGCGACTGTCCGCGCTTAAGCCGCGCCGCGCGCAGGATCGGTCCGATCTCGGCGCGCAAAGCGGTCGTGTGCTTGGTCGGGATACGGCGAAGGGGATCGGGCTCTTGATCGAGGGTCATTTCGGCTCCGGAGATTTGAAGAGGTCGGCGTCGGCGGGCGGCGTGAACTTGAACGCCGTCTCGGGAATAACAGGATTGAGTCTCACGCCTTCAAACAAAGAGCGGATGGAGGCGCGCCCGACGCGCAAAGACGCCTCGCCGGGAAAGAAATCCTTGGTGGACGCCTTGAGGGTGAGCGTGAAATCCGTCTCATCCCCCTTCTTCGCCCCCTTTGGCGTCAGCGTCAGCGTGAAAGTCCGATGACCGTCCGCGCCGGGCGCGGTGATCGTGGTGATCACGGTCTCGTACTTGGACAGGAGATCCGCGGATTTGCCGAAATCCAACAGCCCCTGGGCCAT
>CALRXP010000247.1:0-4110 GCA_943372155.1 Candidatus Endomicrobiellum trichonymphae
GGCGCCGGCGCCGCCGCCGCTTGGTACACCTCGGCCTGGGCCGTCGCCGTTCTCGGCTCGTTCCTGACGCCGTTCGTCGCCGTCCCCGCGCTCGTCCTCGCCGGCTCGTGGACCCTCCTCGGCGCCCTCGCCGGCTTCGCCGCCTTCTCCGTCGAGACCTGGACCGGCTTCCCCGCCGATCTCAAGAATAGCGCGATTTCCGCCGGCACCATGACCTTCCGCTTCTGGGCGCGCTTCGGCCTGATCTTCGACTCCGTCCTGCGCGGCAAGACCGCCGACACGACGGCCCCCACGCCCGCGAACCTCTTCAAGTACCCCGTCATCGCCTGGCTGTTCGTCCTCGCCGGCTACGTCATGGCCCCGGTCGCCTTCGTCCTCGGCGCCGCGTATCGCCTCGTCGGCACGCCCTTCCTCGCGGCGTTCCGCGGCGCTCGGGAGGTCATCGTCGGCTTCCTGCCGTGGATGGCCCGCGTCTTCCGCTTCCTCTCGCGCTTCATCCTGCGCATCTTCCCCTTCATGGGCGGCTTCATCGCCGGCGCCCTCAGAACCGCGTTCTTCGGCGCCGCCGCCGGCGCCGTGATCCTTGCCGGCCCGATCGCGCGCGACGCCTTCGAGTCGAGCTACAAGCCCTCGACCTTGCCCGGCTGGGTCGGCTACCGCCTGACGCAGCTCGCCGCGCTGGCCGCGATCCTCGTCACCGGCGCCGTCGGCGCCGTGATCGGCTTGATCTCGAGCCCCGTGCACGTCGTGATGGGCGCCCTCGAGCTCGCGTTCGACTGGTCCAACCTCAGCCCGTCGGCCGAGGCGTTCTTCACCCGCTGGATGCGCGCGATCAAGAATGACGACGGCCTGCAGACGCTGATCAATCGTTCCTTCCCCGCCGCCGGAACGAACCTCTCCTTGGCCGCCCGCTCGACGCGCGCGCTCAACGGCGCCGCGATCTCCCTCGTCTCGGCCCTGACCTTGCCTTTCGTCTCTCTGGCGACCATCGCGCGCGCCTCCCTCGCCGCTTACCGCGGCGTCGACGTCAAGAGCGGCGACTCTTCCTCGCGCCGCAACGACGAAACCGGAGCCGAGGCGCCCGTCGCGTCCCGCCCCGGCTTCGCCCTGCCCGCCGTGATGGGCGTCCTCGGCGCGGTCGCCGCGGTCGGAATCACCGGCTTTCTCGTCTTCACCCCGATCGGTCTGACCGGCTGGGCGACGATCGCCGGCGCCGGCCTCCTCGGCGGCGCCTTCGGCCTCGCGCTGAGCCAGCCTCAGGCGTGGTCGGCCGCGTCCGGGACGTTCTCCGAAGGCGCGCTGTCCGGCCGCCAGGCGTACGGCGGCTGGCTCGACGCGCGCGCCCGCACCATGGCCGCGCTCCGCGGCGAGGCGACCCCTCGCGCTCAGAAAATCCCCTCGCTCTTCGGCGCGCTCGCGTCGATTCCCTCCGCCCTGCTCGGCGGCGCCCTGACCCTCGCGGGCGCTGCCGTCACCGCGTCGTGGGCCGGCTTCATGGCCGTGATCACGCAGTTCCTCCCGGCGATCAAGCGCTTCCTCAATTGGGCGCTCGAGGTCGTGAAGAACGTAATCCCCTTCGCCTTCGGCTTCGTCATCGGCACGGCGTGGGGCGCGCTGAAGACCGCGTTCTCCTTCGCGGTCGCCCTGTTCTACCCGATCAAGACCATCTTCACCCGCGAGGACGACCTGAACACCAAGCGTCCCGCCGAGGCGCAGGTGAGCGCCGGCGCCCTGCTGGGCCTGACCTTGCTCGCTCCCGCACTCGCCGTGTTCGCCGGCGCCTTCGCGCTCGGCCTCGTCGTCGGCCTGCCCGTCGCGCTGACCTACGGCGTCGCTCTCGGCGTGAAGTGGGCCGGCACCGGCGAGAAGTCCGAGAAGTACTTCGACACCTGGACCCGCCGCGCCCTCCCCGCCGCCCTCGAGAAGGCCCTGAAGGTCGTCGACTTCCCGCTCGCCGGCGAAGGCCGCGAGATGCCGATTTGGCGCCTGTACGTGCGCACCGCGAGCTTCCTGCTCGCCGCGATCCCGTCCGCCGTCGCGTTGACGATCGCCGGCGGCGCCGCCTACGTCCGCAGCCTCTCCAACGCGAAACTCTCCGAACAGCCGAAGGACGAGAGCGACGCGCCCGAAAAGGCGCCCATCGAAAAGACCGCTCCTGAGGCGGAGAAGTCGCCCGCCGGCCACCCGCCGGTGTGGGTCGCCGCCCTGACGGGCGCCCTCGGCCTCGGCGCCGGCGTCGTCGCGGCGATCGCCTTCGCCCCCGGCTGGCTCGCGGGCTTGGCCGGCTGGAAGCTCTGGCTGGTCGGCGCCGCGATCTACGCAGGCGTGCCGCTTGCGGGAACGTCCGTCGGTCTCGCGATCTCACAGCCCGTGCTGTGGAAGAACCTGATCCCGTCGACGCTTGATCACGCGACCGCGGGCTTTAGCCGCTCGCTGAACTACTGGACCGCCGCCGGACGCGCGGTGGGTCTGGCTCCGGTGTACGCTCTCATCGGCGGCGCCCTAGGCACCGGCTGGGCGGTCGCCGGCGCGGGCTTTGGCTTCGTCGCCGCGGGCGCCGTCGCCGCGTACGAGGGCGCGCGCCAGGTCGTTTACGAAATCCTTCCCTTCCTGCGCACCGCCTTCGAGACCGCGATGAAGGTCCTGCGCCGCGTCGTTCCCTTCGTGTTCGGCCTGTTTGCCGGGCTCGTCTCGGGAGTCGTCGGCTCCGCCGCCTTCGGCGCGTTGCTTCTCGGCCGCCCGTACTTCAAGCACGTGGTCGCCGACGACTTCAAGCACGCCGGTGCCCTGGGCTTCCTCGGCAACGTTCTCCTGAAGCTCGTGGCGCTCGTGCTCGGCGTGGCGTTCGGCCTCGTCGGCGTCGTCGCCGGCGTGCTCGCGGCCCTGCCCTACGCGCTGACCGCGTCGGTGTCCTTCGCCTTCCGCTTCGCCGACATCGGCGGGCCGGTCGAGAAGTACTTCGACCATTGGACGTACGGCGCCCTGCGCTCCGAGATGCAGCGCCTCAACCAGCTCACCGACCGCTTCGAGTTCCCCGAAGGCGCGGCCGCGCTGTCCGATGGCTGGATCCGCATGGCCAACATCCTTCCCGCGACGATCGCGGCGGCGTTCGCCGGCACGATCGCGGGCTGGGTCGGCTACTTCCGCAGCTTGGGCGTCGCGTTCAAGTCCGCGAAGTCCGGCGGTCCGATCCCCACGCCCGTCGTGGACCAGGAAGCGAGCCGTCGCTGGGACCGCACCTGGCGCTCGTCGAAGAAAGCCGCTTCGTCCTTCTTCTCCTGGGGCGTGACGGGCGCCTTGATCGGTCTGGCCGTCATGACTTTGACCTCATGGACGCCGCTCGGCCTGGCCGGCTGGCTGCTCGTCGGCGCGCTCGCGGGAGCCGGGGTGCTCGCGGCGCTGACGCTCGGCGGGATCATCGCGACCATCGCGCTGTTCCTCTGGATCGACGGCCAGCTCCGCTAGCTCGGTGTACGTCTTCGGTCACGCCGGCCTGACGATCGCGGCGGCGCGCCGTTTCGATAAGCACGTCGACCCGCGCTGGGCGGGACTGCTCGCGCTGGGCCCCGACCTCGTGGACAAGCCGCTGTCGCGGATTTTCCCGGAGTTCGCCCACCACAATACGCGCAGCCTCGGGCATACCGCCATGTTTTCGCTCGCGATCCTTATCGGCGCGCTGCTCTGGAAACGCAAGCCCAGGACCGCCCTCGTGCTCGGGGCCTGCTACGCCGGGCATCTGGTGCTCGACGGGATGTGGCGCAACGACAACCCCGTCATACTGCTGTGGCCCCTGCTCGGCCCGTTTCCGGCCCCGCAATGGGGCCCCGTCTTCAGCGGGCTGACCGCGTTCAACGTGGCCGGGGAGATCGCGGGGCTGGTCTTGCTCGTCCGCCTCTTCGGCCTGCGCGACCGCAAGAGCGTGCTCAGGTTCCTGACCACCGGCAAGGACGCCTAGCCGGGCCGATCGTTTTACTTGAGGTAGGAATCGAGGCCGCGCAGGCGGAACTCCGCCTCGCGCTGATCCTTCGGGGCCGAGAGCACGATCTTCATGTTCCCGTTCTTCTCGTTCCAGATCGAGGTGCCGCCGAGCGCGTTCCTGTCGCCGTACTC
>CALRXP010000248.1:0-4092 GCA_943372155.1 Candidatus Endomicrobiellum trichonymphae
CCTCTTCCTTCTCCGATTTCTTCGGTTCGTCCTTCCGGGCGGACGCAGGCTGGGCGGTGAGGGCAGCGAGAGCGAGTCCGCCGGCGAGCGCTAATCGAATATTCATGGAACCTCCCTCGTCCCTCAAGAGATAGCACGCCCCGTCGGGATTCGCAACCAAACTCCGGGCGAACTCCGTCAGGCCAGGTCGATCCAGTTCCAGCGGCTCTGGTACAACGCGATCAGGCGGTCGCGGACGGCCTTATGGCCCGGTGCAAGGAGCTTGGGGTCGCCTTTAAGCAGTTCGTCGGCGTCCACGCGCGCGTCGGCCAAGAGCTCGGCATCCTTAAACAGGTCGGCTACCGCCAGCGCCAGCTCGCCGCTTTGCGCGGTGCCGAGCAGCTCGCCCGGTCCGCGGAGCTTGAGGTCCTCCTCGCCGATCTTGAAGCCGTCGGAGGTCGCGGTCATGATGTCGAGGCGGGCGCGGGCGTGCTCGGTGCGCGGGTCGCCCACGAGATGGCAGTAGGACTCGGCCGCGCCGCGGCCGATGCGGCCGCGCAGCTGATGCAGGCTCGCCAGGCCGAAGCGATCGGCGTTTTGGATGACCATGACCGAGGCGTTGGGCACGTCGATGCCGACCTCGATGACCTGGGTGGCGACGAGTATTTTGGATTTGCCGTCGGCGAAGTTCTTCATCACCGCGCTCTTGGCCTTGCCGGTCATGGCGCCGTGGATGAGATCGACTTCCGTGCCCCGGAACACGTCGTTCTTGAGCCGTTCGAACTCCGCCTTCGCCGACTGCAGGTCCTGGGTCGAGGATTCCTCGATGATCGGATACACGATGTAGGCCTGGCGTCCGGCCTTCACCTCGCGGCGCACGGCCTCGAAGGCTTCGGCCTCAGGCGAGAAGAAGGTCTTGATCGGCGTGCGTCCCGGCGGCATCTCGTCGATGGTCGAGGCCTCGAGATCGCCGTACAGCGACAGCGCGAGCGTGCGCGGGATCGGCGTCGCGGTCATCACGAGGAGATCGATCAGGTTGCCCTTCTGGCGCAAGGTCGTGCGCTGGCGGACTCCGAAGCGGTGCTGCTCGTCGATCACCGCGAGCCGCAGCTTGGGAAACTGGATGCCGCTCTCCAGGAGAGCGTGCGTACCGACGAGAATGTCGACCTCGCCCGCGGCCACGGCCTTCAGGATCTTTTCGCGCTCCTTCTTCGGCACGCGGGACGTGAGCGAGGCCACCCGCACCGGCGAGCTTTTTAGAAACCGGTCGAGCGTCGCGCGGTGCTGATCGGCCAGGATTTCGGTGGGGGCCATCAGCGCGCCTTGGCCGCCGTTTTCCACGGCGAGCAGAAGGGCGGAGAGCGCGACGACCGTTTTCCCCGAGCCGACGTCGCCTTGCAGCAGCCGCGTCATCGGGTAGGGCTTTTGCATGTCGTCGAAGATTTCGTTGATCACCCGCTTCTGCGCGTGGGTGAACTCGAATCCCGCCTTTTGACGGAAGGGCGTGAGCAAAGTCCTCTTCACTTCATAGCTAAACCGCTTCGCCAGGCCGCGCGTCTGGCGGCGCTTGAGGATCCAGGCCAGTTCGAGGAGAAGCAGCTCCTCGTAGGCGAGGCGGGCGCGGGCGGCCTCGAGCTCGGCGTCGGAGCGGGGAAAGTGAATGCCGCGCAGCGCCTGCGAGGCGGCGAGCAGTTTGCGCTTGGTGATGAGTTCCGCCGGCACGACGTCGCGGGCGGAGCCGGCGGAGAGCTCGAGCGCGGTGTGGGCGGCCTCGCGCACGAAGCGCTGGGTCAGGCCCTCGGTCAGCGCGTAGATCGGAGTGATGCGGCCCGCGTGCATGCGCCAGCGCTCGTCGGCCAAGGTGTAGTGCTCGTCGACCCGAATCTCGCGCACGCCGGTGAGATCGGGCTCGGCGCGGCCGATGACCCATAGGTCGGCGCCTTCCGCGGCCTCCGCCTTCAGCGAGGCGAAGGCGTCGTAGCTGCGCGAGAGATGTTTGAACCACAAACACTCGACCTTGCCGTGCGCGGTGGCGAGCGTCGCCCGGTAGATGCCCAAGGTCGGGCCCGCGCCATGTTTGGAAGCGCGCAAGACGCGTCCCCGCAGGACGATGAGCCCCCCGGTGGGAATCTTCAAATCCTGGGTCTCGTGGCGGTCCTGCCACAGGCGGGGGTAGTGGGTGAGCAGATCGCCTAAAGTCTTAACCCCGAGGTGCTCGAACAGCACCGCCCGACGGGGACCGACCCCTTTCAGGTACTGGATGGGAGTGCTCAGAGCTTGATCTGTCAACTTGCTAGGTCCCGTCGAGGTTTGCTACTATCAAAGTCCAATGTCATTCAAGTGTCAGATTCCCGGTTGCGGCAAAGGTCCCAAGTCCGGCAACAGCTATAGCCATTCGCATAAGGCCACCCGTCGCATCTTCCGCCCGAATCTTCAGCGGCAGAAGGTTGCGATCGAAGGCCGGACTCAGACTGTCTACGTGTGCACGGACTGCATCAAGTCCGGGCGCGCGGTTCGCCCGACTCGATAATACCCTACCTGTCCGCCTTGCACAAGGAAGCGGGCGCGCTGAGGGCCTGGGCCTATGCCCTGGCCCTCGTCGTTTTCTGCCTGCCTGTCCTGAGCCCCGACGTCTGGTGGCATCTCTCGGCGGGCCGGTGGATCTGGGCGCACGTCGCGGTTCCCGCGACGGACGCGTTCAGCTTTACCCGCGCCGGCGCCCCGTGGATCGATTTCGAGTGGGGCTTCCAGCTGCTGCTCTATCCCTTCGGCCTGCTCGGAGACTGGGGGTTGTGGGGCGCGAAGGCCGTGCTCCTCGCGCTCGCCTTTTATCCCATCGACGGGCTGCTGCGGGATCGTAAGGCCTCCGCGCTCGAGCGCGCCTTGGGCGCCGCGTTTTGGGCCGCGGCGATCCTGCCCAAGGCCGACGTCCGGGCCGATCTGGTCTCGGCGGCCTTCTTCGCCTGGCAGTTGCGCCGCCTCGCGTCGGGCAAGGCGTCCTTTCTCGCCGGTTTCATCGGCTTCGCCTTATGGGTGAATCTGCACGCGGGCTTCGCCCTCGGCCTGGCGCTCTATCCGGCGTGGGCGCTCGTCCAGAGTTTGACGGGCGGCAAACGTCCCGAGGCCCTGGGCGCCGAGGCGTGCGGCGCGGCGCTCGGCGCGTTGCTCAATCCTTACGGCTTGGGCCTGTACCCGGTTTTCGTCGCGCATTCGCTTGATCCCGTGCGGGCTTTCGTGGCCGAGTGGGGGGCGTTCTCCCTGCGCTATCCCTTTCAGTGGCCGCTCGGAGCCGCGTTGCTCGCGGGCGCGGCCTCGGCGTGGCGCGTGCGCCGGCACGAGCCCGCCCTCGCCGCCGCCGCGATCGCGCTCGGCGCGGCGACGCTGTACTCAGCGCGCTTCAACGTGTATTGGCCGGCGGCCGCGGTCCCCTTGATGGTCGTCACGCTCCCCGTGGAGACGTCGCTCGTAGCACTCAGCCTCCTGTTCGCCGTCTCCACGCGCGTCGTGCAGTGGGGGCAGCCGTACCAGGACGTGTTCGTCTCGCGCCGCGCCGTGGATTTCGTCGTCGCGGAGCGCGCGACGTTCGCGCCGCTGCGCGTCTTCAACACCTACGAGTGGGGCGGTTACCTGGGCTGGCGTCTCGGGCCGGAAGGTAAGGTGTACGGCGACGGCCGCTATCTATTTCACGGTCAGCTGCCCGAGCTGCAGCGGGCGCTCACCGGCGCGGAGGAGATGTCCGCCTTCGTCGAGCGCAACGGCTTCGAGGCTCTGCTGATCGTCAACTACCCCCAACGCGTCCTGGGCGCGCGGGTTTACCCCGACGGGACGAAGCGGGAAATTTCGCGGCCGTGGTATGTCACCTTTCTGCCGCGCGAGCGCTGGGCCCTGGTCTGGTGGGACGAGCAGGCGCTGGTATTCGTGGATCGCGCCAAGGCGCCCGCCTCCTGGATCGCTGCGCGCGAATACCGCTGGTGGCGCTCTGGCGACGGCGAGGCGCTCTCCGACGCGGTGTCTCGCGGAGAAGCCCCGAAGGCCGCGGTCGACGCCGAGAGGGCCCGCCACGAGGCGGGTGACCGGAACGACCGTTGACGTAAGCCCTTTCCGGGGCTAACC
>CALRXP010000249.1:0-4090 GCA_943372155.1 Candidatus Endomicrobiellum trichonymphae
CTCCTTTTCCTTCTCCGCCCTCTCCCGATCGGATTTGGCCTGAGCGAGAAGATCCGCGATTTGCGACGGGCTGTCCTTGGTCGCGGCGATGCCGCTCGCATCGAGGGCGCTTGCGTCGCCTCCGCCGCCTCCGCCGCCCGCGGCCGCACCTCCGGCCTCCGAGCCGGCGTCGGTTTTCCGGCCGGAGCGCACGCCCGCGGCGCCCGAGCCGTTGCCGCCAGCCGCGACTGATCCGCCTGAGGAAGCGTCGGCCCGTTCCGCGACGCTGGAGTTCGCTGAAGAGCCTTGGGTCCGAAGCGTCTGGCCCGCTCCGCGTCGCCCTTGGATGCTTCGAAATCCAGACGTGGCGCTCACGCGCCGCATGCCTTGGAACTTGATCGTGCCGAACGAGGCGCCAAGTTTGGGGCTACCGCCGGCGCCCGCGAGGCCGTCGCCGCCGGCCGCGCCGCCCTTTTTCCCCGGCCCATCAAGCGCGCCGCCGGAGCCCGAGGACGGACCTTTCCGGGAACTCGGGCCGTCATCGTAATTCATCGGCTCGCCCGGCTCTCCGTTTTCTCCCGGGGCGCCCGGTTCGCCGGCCGCTTTGTCGGCGGCGGCTTTGTCCGCCGCGCCCGCGATCAGGTCGAAGCGCATGCGTTCATTGCCCGTCGCCTTCTCGCGGGCGATCAGCCCGGTGGGATCGTTCGGGCGCGCGAAGCGGATCTTCATCGCCGATGCGACGCCGCCGAGATTGGCGCCGCCGCCGTTCGGTGTGCCGGCGACCCGGAAAGCGACGAGGGAGAAGGCGAGACCGCCGATCACGAGGATGCCTGCGGCCAGGACGAGCTTGCCCCGGCCGGTTTTCAGGCGATCAAGAGTGGATGGTGGCCGGCTGGAGACGCCGGCGGCGCTCGCCGCGGCCTTAGCGACCGTGCCGCCCGGCGTCCAGGCGAAGCCGGCCGGCTTGTTTTCCAGCGCCTTCTTGAGGTCTGGAACCTCGGGAGGCCCGTCCATCTACGGAGTGTAGGGCCGGACACCCCGTTTGTCAATATAGGAATTTCAGGTCGAGAAGGACTTGCCGCAGGAGCAGGTGGAGGTCGCCTGCGGGTTTTTGACCACGAAGCCGGACTTCATCATCGTTTCTTCGTAGTCCACCTGCGAACCGCCGATGAAGAAATCGGCCTTGGGGTCCACGACGGTCTTCGCACCGAACGCCTCGTGCACGATGTCTTCCTTGGCGAGCTCGTCGCTGACCACAAACTCGTAGCTCATGCCCGAGCAGCCGCCCGAGCCGACCTTCACGCGCAGGACCGGCTGCAGGCCTTTCTTGGAGGCCAGTGCCTGGATCTTCTTGGCGGCGCGCTCGGTCAAGGTGATCATATCGTTAGAACTGCTTGGACTTGCCGCAGCCGCAGGAGCCCTTCTCGAGCGGGTTCTTGATCTTGAAGCCGGAGCTGGTCTCGTCCTCGGAGTAGTCGATCGTCGCGTCGGCCACGAACTTCAGGCTCCTCTCGTCGATGATCACGTCGAAGCCGGACTGGGGCAGGATCTTGTCGAGGGGGGTCTTCTCGTCGAAGCCGATCTTATACTCGTAGCCGGCGCAGCCCGACTCGTTGACGCTCAGGCGGAGGGATTTGCCCTGCGCGGTCTCTTCGGACTTGAGGAAATCGGTGATTTTTTCGGCGGCCTTCGGCGTGATGGTCAGCATAGTGTCTCCCGGGACTTGAAACCCGACTAAATTAGTCGTATATACAGTATACGCCGGGAGCGGGCGGGAGTCAAGAGGGCCCGTAATAACCGGGCCTCCGCGGACACCGATTGAAGACGCCAAAGGAGCTGCAATGAAAACTCTCGTTCTCGCCATGCTCGCGACGTTCTCCGCCTCGTACGCTTCCGCGCAGGACGCGACCTTGGCCAAGATATCCGGCCCGGTGTCCATTCTGGCTTCCGGCTCGAAGAAGTACGTCAAGGCCAAGGGCGGCGACTCTCTGATCTTCGGCGACACGGTCAAGGTCGGCAAGGGCGGCATCGCGCAGCTGACGTTGAAGGACCGGGGAGCCGTCCTGATCCGCGAGGAAAGCGTGATGACGCTTCAGGGCTCCGCGCAGAAGACGGCGCTGTCCTTCAGGTTCGGCGAGTTCCTGATCGGCCTGAGCAAGAAGCTCGAGGCCGGGCAGTCCTTCAAGGTCCGCACTCCTGCCGCTGTGGCCGCCGTGCGCGGGACCTTGTTCTGGGGCAAGTCTGATAAGGCGACGAAGTCCTCGGCCTACGCCGGCTTCGGCCACACGGTCGCGGTGACGGCCAAGGGCAAGACCGTTCTCGTGACGCCGGGCAAGACGGTGACCATCGCCTACGGCGAGGCGCCCGCGGATCCGATCGCGAGCACCGTCACGCTCGATTACGCCAAGAACTTCATGATCGACGAGTCCCTGCAAGGCGCGGAAAAGCTCGCCACCGACGACCTGAAGTAGGGGCCCACCCCCGCCGGACCGAGAGGCCCAGGGTAGAAACCGGCTGCGTTGCTATAATCAGAGGGTGATGCACGCCGCTTTCCTCTTATTGGCACTGGGCGCCTCGGCGGCCGTCGTCGAACCCGTTCCGGTTCCTGTGGCCGCCGCCCCTCTCCCGGCGTACGCGGCGCCGCCCGTGACGGAGGAGTTGCTGGCGCGCTGGAGCATTCCCGTCGAGCGCTATCGCGCGTTGACGCCCGAGCGTAAAGCCCAGCTGCGCGACGACCTCGCCGCCGGCGAACGTTCCCGCCTGCGCCGCCTCGATTTGATCCGGCTGATCCGGCCGAAGGATTGGACCTCGTTCGTGGACGCGAAGGGCTTCCTCACGCCGGACGGGCAGCGGCTGGTGGAGAAGCGCGAAGCGGAGCTCAAGGCGAGCGGCCTTGCCGTGCCGGTCGGCGTGGCCATCACGCGTGCCGACGGCAAGCCCATGACGGCGGAGGACTTCACCCGCGCCCGCGCCGTGCTCGACGGGGTCTTCGATGGGACGGCGTCGCTGTCGCCGGGGCAGGCGAAGGCCGGCGACGAGCTCGTTTTCGACGCGCGGGTGCGCAACGAAACGGTGCGCTCCGTCACCGTGACGAATCCGAAGACGGGCTTGAGCCTCGAGGTCGGCCAGCTCGGGATCGACGGCCGCACCAACCTCATCGCGCCGAGCCCGTACCTCAATTTGACCAAGTCGATCGAAAGCGATCCCGGCTCGTGGGTGGACTACCGCGTGCGCGCCCAGATCGCCTACGTGGACATGAAAGCGCGCTTCTTCAACGACGGCCCCGACCCGCGCGTCGGCCGCATGATGGACCTCGCCGGATCGCTCGGCGTGCCGCAGTCCGAGCTCGACAAGGTCCGCTCGAGCCTGACCTACGACGACGCCTACCGGGCGCAGGGTCTCGTGATCTCGAGCCTGATGGCGCAGATGGGGCGCGCGTATCATCTCGGCGGGCCCGTGGACATCGCCTGGAGCGCCACGAGCCTCACCAAGATGATGCACCTCGCGCCGAACCAGGCCTTCGACGAGACCGTGGGCTTCCGCGTGCGCCTGCCCGGCGAGGAGCTGTTCGTCGGCGTGTTCGGCGGCGTCATGCAGAACATCTCGCCCATCAGCAACCGCGCCTATCAGGAGCTCATGCAGACCGGCACGGTGAAGGCGGGGCTCAATCTCGAGAACGCGCCGCACTGGACCACCGCGCTGTGGGGCCGCGTGCCGGGCATGGATAATATGAAATTCAGCGCGTCCGTCGGCCAGCGCTTCAACTCCGACACCACCGTCAATCAGGCCGAGGTCGCCTTGATGACGAGCATCCGGCGCGTGCCCGTCGCCGTCCGCGGCCAGGTCAGCCGGGAGCGCGGGGCGGGCATCGAGTTCGAACGCGACAAGGCGCGACTTCAGATCGACGCTCAGCTCTCCGACCGCACGCAGGCTTATCTCGCTTATGAACGCGACCGCATTCAATACGGCAACGCGGAGATCAATTCGAACGCGGTGATCGCCGGCCTCACGATCAGCCTCGACGGCAAGAACGGCAACGGCTCGCGTCTGACGGTGGATCATCTGTTCGGCGGCGAATACGAGACGCGCGGCCAGCCCTTGCGCCCTTTCC
>CALRXP010000250.1:0-4085 GCA_943372155.1 Candidatus Endomicrobiellum trichonymphae
GGGGATCATAAGGTCGTTGTTTCGATTTCCATTTCTCCGTCGAGAGTTTTGATCAGAAAAACGATCAAAACCCACCTCTGAAGAATCAAAATCGAAAAAAGGGCGGGTCTGCGGTGAGCCCCCGAAAGCCGTACTAGGCCTTCTTCCTCCTCCTCTATAGGCCATCGGTCCCACAGGGAATCCGCCGGGAGTCGATAGAATCTCTCTATGAAGACCATGAGCGCCTCCCTTGCCTTGATCCTGATCCTCCAGCCGTTGGCTCAAGCGCAAGTCGCCGCCTCCCGCGCAGGCTCGGTGTCTTTGGTCCCGACGATCGGCCTGCCCGCCGTGAATTCCGGCCTCTCCTTGGGTTCCCCTTCCATTTCCGTTCAAAATCCCCTTTCGCTGACCGCTTCTCCCGCCCTCTCCGCTTCCCTCACCCCCGCGCTATCTGTCATCATGCCCGCGGCGGCCGTCGCGACCCCGGTCGTTCCCGCCGCCGCCAAAGCCATGGAACCCATCAAGGGCGTTCAGCCCGACGCCGCCAAGGCGTTACCCGTCCTCCAGTCCGCCGCCGCGACTCCCGAAAAACCGGAGAACTCCGGCCGCGCCTTCGACGGCGAGGCCGCCAAGCGTCCGGCCGACGACACGACGCCCGTGTCATTGCCCAACCTCTCGCTTCCCGTCAAGACGTTCGCCTTGCCCAACGGCCTGACCGTCGTCGTCCACACGGACAAGACGAGCCCCGTCGTCGCGGTCTCGGTGACCTACAAGGTCGGCTCCCAAAACGAGAGCCGCGGCCTGTCGGGCTTCGCCCATCTCTTCGAGCATCTCATGGCTCAGGGAACGAAGTCCCTCAAGCCCCGCGAGATTTCGCACCTCATCGAGTCCAACGGCGGCGTGCGCAACGCGTACACGATGCGCTCCAACACGACCTACCATTCCGTCGTGCCGAAGTCGGCACTGAAGACCGTGCTCTGGGCGGAAGCCGAGCGCATGAGCACGCTCAACGTAGACGAGCGCGCGCTGGCGCTCGAGAAGCAGGTCGTGCTCGAGGAGATGCGCCTGCGCTACGTGAACCAGGCCTACGCCAAGGCGCGCGACGCCGGCATGGCCGAGACGGCGTTCGGCAAGTGGGAGAACCAGCACACCACGATCGGCGAAGCCGCCGACGTACGCAACGCGCGTCTTGAAGACGTGCGCGCGTTCTACCTCGCCCACTACGCGCCCAACAACGCCGTGCTCTCCTTGGCCGGCGACGTCACCGAAGCCGAGGCTCGCGAGCTCGCCGCGCGCTTCTTCGGACCGCTCGAGCGTCGCGAGATCGCGCCCGCCCCCGACCTGTCCGAGCCGCGCATGACCGGCGAGACGCGCCGCGTCATCGAGGACAAGTTCGCGAAAGTCCCCCTCCTGATGACGGCCTGGAACGCGCCCGCCCGCGGCACCAAGGATTATTGGGCGCTGACCTTGCTCGGCGAGATCCTGGGCGCCGGCGAGGACAGCCCGCTGTACCGCTCGCTCGTCAAAGACGCGAAAGTCGCGCTGAGCGTGAGCACCAATTTCCCGTGGTGGACCGGGCCGTTCAACCCCGGCGGCCCGGACCTGTTCGGCCTGATGACGTCGCTCAAGCCGGGCGTGGGCGCGGACGCCGCGCTGGCCCTCGCCGACCGCGTGCTCGCCAAGATGGCTGCCGAAGGCCCGACGGCCGAGGAGCTCGCCGCCGCCAAGACCACGATCGAGCTGTCCTGGACCAAGGACCTCGAGCAGCTCATCGAGCGCGCCAAGACCGCCGGCTCCTACGCCGCCATGGTCGGCAATCCCGAGGACCTCTCCCGCGACTTCGCGCAGCTCATGTCGATTTCCGCCGCCGATATTCAAGCGGCGCTCAAAGAGTGGGTCGTCGGCAAAGGCCGCGCCATCGTCGAAGCCCGCCCGACGCCCGAGCTCGCCCTCGCCAAGGACCCGGAGACTCCGCCCGCGCCGGAGCAGAAGCCCCGCCCCGAAGGCGACCCGCGCCCCGAGATCGACGCCCAGCCCGCGGCGAAGGTTCCCAAGCTCGAGCGCTTCACCTTGTCCAACGGCCTGAAGGTCGTGTTCACGCGCGACTCGCGTCTGCCGCTGCTCGAGGCGCGCCTGACTATTCCCGCCGGACGCACCTCCGAGCGCGCCGGCGAGGACGGCCTGTCGGCCGCGATGTCGGAGCTGCTCCTGCAGGGCGCCGAGGGCAAGGACGCCCGCGCCCTGTCCGCCGGCTTCGCCGCCTTGGGCTGGAAGCTCGACGTCTCCCGCGGCCTTGAAACCTTGAGCGTCGACGCCGCCGGCCTGTCGCGCAACGCCGCTTCCTTCTTTAAGGAGCTGGCGCTGGTGCTCTCCAAGCCCACCTTCCCCGAGGATGAGGTCGCTCTCTGGAAGGAGAACAAGGTCGAGGAGCTCAAGATCTCCCGCTCCAAGCCCGACTTCATGGCCTCCGAACGGATGAAGGCCGAGCTCTTCGGCGCGAACCACCCGTACGGCAAGCCCGCGCTGACCGACGAGCAGGTCGCCGCGATCACCCGCGAGAAGACCGCCGCCTACGCGCGGCGCGCCTTGGCCGCGAAGGGTGCCACGCTCGTCCTGACCGGCGACGCCGACGCGGTGGCGTTGCGCGCCGCTCTTGAGAACGCGCTCGCCGGCTGGACCGGCGAGCCGACCGCCGTGATCACGCCCGCGCTGCCCGCGCAAGGCGATGCGCGCCTCGCCTTGGTGGACCGCCCCGGCTCCAAGCAGGCGAACCTGACCGTGTCGCAGGCGCTGCAGCTTCAGCCCAACGATCCCGACTACCTCGCCTTCAAGGTGATGAACCAGATCCTCGGCGGCTCGGCCACCTCGCGACTGTTCGTGAACCTGCGCGTCCAGCACGCCTACACCTACGGGTCTTATTCGAGCGCCCAGACCCTCGAGCGCGGCACGCTGTGGACGGCCACCGCCGAGACGCGCAATGAAGTCGCGGGAGCCGCCCTGACCGAAATGCGCAAGGAGATCGTCCGCATGCGCGAAGAGCTCGTGACCGAGGATTCCCTCGGCGCGGTGAAGCGCTACCTCGCGGGCCTGTTCCTCCTCAAGCTGTCCTCGATCGACTACCAGGCGGACTCCCTCTCCGCCTACGAGCGCAACAAGCAGTCGGCGGAAGCCGAGATGGCCTCCTACCTCGAGCGCCTCAACGCGCTGACGCCCGAGGACATCCGCCGCGTCGCCCGCAAATACCTCGACCCGTCGAAGATGGTCACGGTCGTCGTCGGCGACGAAGCCGCCCTGCGTCCTACGCTGCGCTAGGGGCCGGACCACCTGCCCATAGGGCCTATTAAATAATAGGTCTAAAGTCCTTTTTTCGCTTGACTCCCCTCCGGGGCTTTGCTGAAATCCAGCAGACGCATCCCTGGTGAGGAGGATTCAAATGAAGAGACTCATGGTTACGGTGGTCGCGCTCGCGGCCGCTTTGCGCTTGGCGGTTCCGGCCGCGGCGCAAGTCGACGGGCAGGTGATCTACGGCTCCGACGACCGCATCGATCTGTACCAGACGGAGAACACGAAGCTGAAGTCGCTCGCCGATTCGACCGTCGCGCTCGTGCGCGCGTCGTCGGTCAAGGCCGAAGGCGCCGTGTCGCGCCTGGACACCGAGCCCTACGGCACCGGCAACGGCCTCTGCAAGGAAGAGCCCTTCTACGACCAGGTCACCGCGGCCTTCTGCTCCGGCTCGCTCGTGGCGCCCGATATCATCATGACGGCCGGCCATTGCGTCACCTCCCAGGAGAACTGCGCCGGCATCAAGTTTGTGTTCGGCTTCGCGGTCACCGAGAAGGACAAGATGCCGACCTCGGTCGCGACCAAGGACGTCTACGGCTGTAAGCAGCTTCTCGGCCGCGAGCAGATCAACGACGGCCAGGACTGGGCGCTGATCAAGCTCGACCGCCCCGTCGCCGGCCATAAGGCGCTCAAGCTCAACCTCACGGGCAAGATCACCAACGGCGACCCGATCGTCGTGATCGGCCACCCCGCGGGCCTGCCGACGAAGATCGCCGGCGGCGCCACGGTTCGCGACGCTTCGAAGAACGGCTACTTCGTGGCCA
>CALRXP010000251.1:0-4077 GCA_943372155.1 Candidatus Endomicrobiellum trichonymphae
CGCCTGGGTGCTGTCAGCGGCGACGTGACCGTGCTCGCGGCCGACGGCTCTCCCGAGGTGTCCGGCGAGGACGGCATGCCTCTCGAGGAAGGCGACCGCGTCGTCACGGCGGAGGGCGGCTCCGCCGAGGTCTGCCTCGACGGCGGCAGCCTGATCACCGTGCGCGAGAACTCCGACTTCAAGCTCGAGAAGACCGC
The DNA here is from genome assembly GCA_943372155.1 of Candidatus Endomicrobiellum trichonymphae. Lineage (GTDB taxonomy): Bacteria > Elusimicrobiota > Elusimicrobia > UBA1565 > UBA9628 > GWA2-66-18. Next base: position 198 of record CALRXP010000251.1, read on the forward strand.
CAAGGGCGAGTCGTCGTTCTACCTGGCGCTCGGCTCCTTGCTGGCTAAAATCCAGAAGCTCGGCGACCAGCGCCTGAAGGTCCGCACCCCCACCGCCGTTGCCGCCGTGCGCGGCACCGAGTTCGGCGTCGAGGTGGACGGCGACGATTCCCACGTCGGCGTGTTCGACGAGGGCAAGGTCGAGGTCACCGGCGATAAGGGCGGCGCGCCCGAGCTGCTGATCTCCAACCAGGAAACCTCCGTCAAGAAGGGCGGCGCGCCGGAGCACGCGGCCCAGCTCCAGCGCTTCATGGCTCACCGCGCCCAGATGCGCGGCCACGGCCGCCGCCTCGCGGCGATGAAGGCGAAGTGGAAGGCGATGCCCGCCGACCAGCGCCAGCAGATGCGCAAGAAGATGATGGAGCGCATGCGCGACCAGCGCAGGAAATTCATGGAGAAGCGCGCCGCCATGAAGGACAAGATCAATGAGAAGCGCAAGGAGGCCGTCGAGCGGCGCCAGCGCAACCGCAAAGAGGATCTGCGCAAGATGGACGAGCGCCGCAACAACATCCGCCGACGGGAGAACCGGTGAGCAGGACGGTCGAAAAGGCCAAGAGCCAGGCCGAGACCGTCCCGGATCCCACGACGCTCTCCGGCATTCCCGTGAAGCGGGAATACGGCCCGGCGGACGCCCCTTCGCCGGAGGCCGTCGGCCGCCCCGGTCAGTTCCCCTTCACGCGCGGCCTCAAGAGCGGCGGCTACCGCATGTCGCCGTGGACCATGCGCATGTTCGCCGGCCACAAGACGGCCAAGGACACCAACGAGCGCTTCAAGTACCTGCTCGAGCACGGCCAGACGGGTCTCTCGACCGCCTTCGACCTGCCGACCTTGATGGGCCTCGACTCCGACGATCCCCGCTCTTTGGGCGAGGTCGGCCGCGAAGGCGTCGCCGTCGACAGCCTCGAGGACATGGAGACGCTGTTCGCCGGCATCGACCTGGGCAAGGTCTCCACCTCGATGACGATCAACCTGCCCGCGCCCGTCATCCTGGCGATGTACATGGCGCTGGCCAAAAAGCAGGGCGTGCCGCTGACCCGCGTCCGCGGCACCTGTCAGACCGACATTCTCAAAGAGTACATCGCCCAGAACGAATACCTGTATCCGCCGGAGCCGTCCATGCGCCTCGTGCTCGACTTGATCGAGTACTGCGTGCGCGAGGTTCCGCGCTTCTATCCGATCTCGATCTCCGGCTATCACATCCGCGAAGCCGGCGCCGACGCGGTGCAGGAGCTCGCCTTCACGCTCGCCGACGGGCGCGACTACGCCGAGCGCCTGATCAAGCGCGGCCTCGCCGTCGACGACTTCGCCTCCCAGCTCTCCTTTTTCTTCGACGTGCACAATCACTTCTTCGAGGAGATCGCCAAGCTCCGCGCCGCGCGCTCCATCTGGGCGAAGCTCATGCGCGACGAGCTCGGCGCCAAGAAGGAGATGTCCTGGATGCTGCCGATGCACTGCCAGACCGCGGGCGTGAGCCTGACGGCCCAGCAGCCGCTCAATAATCTGGCGCGCGTCGCCTATCAGTCCATGGCCGCCGCGCTCGGCGGCACGCAAAGCCTTCACACCAATTCCTTCGATGAGGCGCTGGCCCTGCCGACCGACGAGGCCGTGATGCTCGCGCTGCGCACCCAGCAGATCCTGGCGCTTGAGACGGGCGTCACCGACACGCCCGATCCGTTCGGCGGCTCCTACTACCTCGAGGCGCTCACGGCGGACGTCGAGAAGCGCGCGACCGAGATCATGACGCGCATCAAGGAGCTCGGCGGCGTCGTTCCCGCGCTCGAAAAGGGCTACTTCCACCGCGAGATCGCCGAGACCTCCTACCGCTTCGAGCTCGACCTGGCCGCCCGCCGCCGCAAGATCGTCGGCGTCAACACCAACGAGACGGCCGGCAAGGTTCCCCCCATCCTCAAGATCGACCACGCGGTCGAGAAGGGCCAGGTGCGCCGCCTCAAGAAGCTGCGCCGCGAGCGCGACAACGGCAAGGTTCAGGCCAGCCTCAAGCGCCTGCGCGACGCCGCCCGGACCGAGACGAACCTGATGCCCATTATTTTGGAGTCGGTCGAAGCCTACGCCACCGTAGGCGAGGTCACCCAGGCGCTGAAGGACGTCTTCGGCGAATATCCCGTGTTCGGCGGCTGATGCGATGCTGATCGCCGTGGGAGCCGACGACGCCAAGTTCCGGGCTCAGCTCGTGAGCCTGCTCGAGGGCGCGGGCCACCGGACCGTCGTCCTGACCAGCCACGGCGAAGCGATCGCCGCGCTGCGCGCCGCCAAGCCGCACATGCTCGTCCTCTCCTGCGGCGGGGACAGCGGCGCGGGCCAGTTCATCCGCAGCGTGCGCGCCGAGGCGGATATGCGCCAGCTTCCCCTTCTCTGCGTGGACCCGAAGGCCGGCTCGAGCGAGACCGTCGGCCTGCTCGACGCCGGCGCCGACGACGCGATCACCCGCCCGTTCCAGCCGCCAATCTTCCTCGCCCGCGTGCGCACCTTGCTGCGGCGCGTGGTCTGGGCCGGCGACGCGCCCGAGGAGATCGTCACCATCCTCACCGGCGGCCCGATCGAGCTCAAGCTCGTGTCGCGGCACGCGATCGTCATGGGCAAGGCGGTCGACCTCACCCGCCTCGAATTCGACCTACTGGCGCACATGCTCAAGCATCCGGACAGCGCCTTCAAGCGCGACGAGCTCCTGGCCGCGGTGTGGAACTACCCCGGCAACGTGGAAACCCGCACGCTCGACAAGCACGTCGAGTCCCTGCGCCGCAAGGTCGGACCTTGCTCCGACCTCATTCAGACCGTGCACGGGGTCGGCTACCGCTTCTCCCCGGGGTCGGCCGCCAACCGCTGAAAATGCGAAATTCCCGCGAATTCGCCTTCGCCGCGCCTTCGCCCCATAGCGGGGAATTCCGCCTCGATTCGCGCTACTCTTTGAGGAAGCCACGATGAAAACCTGGTCCCGAGCCTTCGCCGTCGCCTTTCTCGCCGCGGCAGTCCCCGCCTTGGCCGTCGTCATGCCCATGCGCATCCCCTTCCAGGGCAAGCTCATCGACCCGGCGACGAACAACCCTAAGAACGGCCCCTTCAGCATGCAGTTCAAGCTTTACACCGCTCCCACCGGCGGCGCGGCGCTGTTTACGGAGACGCAGACGGTCACCGTCGTCAACGGTCAGTTCACCGTTCAGATCGGCACGGTGAGCTTTCTCAACGAGGACCTTTTCTCCGGAGCATCCGCCTATCTCGGCGTGACCGTGGGTGCCGACGCGGAGATGCTTCCCCGCCAGCCGTTGTCGATGAGCCCTTACGCCTACACCGCGGTCCAGCTCGCCCAGGACGGCGACATCCGCATCAACCCGGGTATCGCGTATTCGACGTTCACCGCGGCCGGCAATCTTCTCATGCAGTACGGCGTCGTCGGAACAACGGCGACCTTCATGACCGTGACCTCGACGAACGTGGGAACCTTCAGCATCACGTCGAGCTCGGGCATCAGCATGCTGCGAGGCACGCTGGACATAGACCAGGCCTCTCGCGGCATCGACGCGACCGGGACGGGCATCGTCGCCACGACGGCGACCTTCATGACCGTCGTATCGACCAATGTCGGCACTTTCAGCGTGACGACGAGCTCGGGAATCAATATGAGCGCCGGCTCGTTGTTCCTCGACGCGGATTCGCGCGGCATCAGCGCGATCGGTACCGGCATCGTCGCGACGACCGGCACGTTCATGACCGTGACCTCCACCAACGTGGGCACGTATAGCATAACGTCGAGCTCGGGCATCAGCATGCTCCGGGGCACCATGACGCTCGATCCGGCCTCCCGCGGCATCGACGCGACGGGGAC
>CALRXP010000252.1:0-4074 GCA_943372155.1 Candidatus Endomicrobiellum trichonymphae
GAGGGCGAAGGGCTTCACGTAGTCGGTCTGAATCTTGGACTGAAAGTCGGCGAAGGGGTCGGCGTGGGCGGACGTCGCGAGCAGGAGGAGGGCGGCGAGAAGGGTCTTCATGCGCTCATTTTGCCAAATTCGAGGCGATTGCGGTACACTGGGTCGGTGACATTCTCAAAGGAGGACCGCTGGCTGGCCGGGTGGCTGCTCGCGGCCCTGGGCGTCGCCGGCGTCCTTTTCGCGGTCAACGCGACGCGGTACCATTACACAGGTATAAGCTACTTCCCCCGTGAGGCGTGGTGGCTGGCGTTCGTGGCGCTCGATTTCGCGGTTTTCGGGTTCATCGTTCGATCTCGTTCGCCGTATGCGTCGTTTGTCGCCGTTAATCTGTCCTTTTACGCCCTCACCGCCGCCGTGATGGGCGTGCTGACCACGAGCATTCAGTATTCGCCGTTCTCCCGAATTGATCCGGCGCTCGCTCGATGGGACGCCAAGCTGGGCTGGGACACGGTCACCATTCTTCATTGGGTCGCGGAGCGACCCATGTTCCGTTCATTCCTGACGCTGTGCTACAACTCGACCGAACTCCAGCTCGTGCTGGCGCCGCTGGTGGCCGCGTATGCGCATGACAAGAAAAGATTGAAAGTGTTGATCTATGGAACGGTGTACTCATCCATCGCCGGCAGTTTGATTTATTATTTCTTCCCGAGCTCGGGCCCGGCCGGGATATTCACCAGCCCGGATTTCCTGCAGGTGCAAAGGCTCACTCATTTGAAGTTCGAGCAGGTGCACAACTTCCAGCCCGTCACGTCGTTGTTGGGTGGGCTCATCGCTTTCCCGTCTTTTCATGTGGCCTGGTCGGTTTTGGTCACCTACGCCGCGCTGCCCAACAAAAATCTGTTCAAAGCCGTAACGGTGTTAAACGTCTTGGTGATCTCATCGACGGTATTATTGGGTTGGCATTACCTCGTGGATGTCCCCGCAGGTATTCTCCTTGCCTTGTCATGTCTATGGCTCGGCGATCTAACCCACCGAAGGTTGTCGATTTGACATTCGAGAAGCGCGGCACCGCCGCGCTCGCCGGCGCCATAGGCCTCGTTTACGCGCCGGCGCTCCTGTCACCCGTCATTTATGACGACGCGGGACATGTTCGGGACAATCCCGTCTTTAATGTCCCGGTCGGAGAATTCTGGTCGGGTTTGGTTTCCCGCAATTATTTTTCGTTCGCCGTCGAACGAACCTACCAACCGGTCGTCACATTGTTCCATTACGTATTCCATTCTAATCCGTTGCTGTACCGGTCCATCGGACTCGGCCTGCACCTCCTGAATGCCGTGCTCCTATACCGGGTCGCCCAACGGCTCACCGCCGGCCGCAGGCCGGCGATCTACGCAGCGTGTCTCTTCGCTGCATTCCCGGCCAGCACCGAGCTCCTCAATTTCTCGGCCTTCAAAGGTCATCTCTTCGCCGCGTCATTTTCGTTGGCGGTGGTGCTAGGCGTCATGGAGCTGTGCTCCGATCGGGAGGGGAAGAAACCCTTATTGCCGTTCGCCGTTTGCTGTTTTCTCGTTCTTGCACTTCTCTCGAAGGAGACCGGCCTCACCGCCGTCGCCCTGTCGTTTTTATACGTTGGACTCTTTGTGCGGAAAGAAATAGGTCGGTTAAAAGGAATTGGCGCTACGCTCCTCGCCATTTCAGCCGTTTACCTCTGGTGGCGTTTTTTCTATCTCATCCCGCCCCGAACGTTCCCCGTTAGATTCGAGTACTCCACCCTCGAATCCCTCTCGTTTTACCTCCGGACCTTGGCCGTGCCGTATCCGTTATGCCTCGAGCGTTCTCTCCCCGCCGGTTCGTCGTGGGTTCTCTGGCTCGCCGGCTTCTCCGCCGCCGTCTGGTTCCTGCGTAAGTCCAAAGAGAGCCTCTTCGCCTCGGCCTGGATCGCCGCCTGCCTCCTTCCGTTCCTGCATCTGATCTCCTTCTCGAACGTCAGCCCCGTCGCCGACAGATATCTCTATCTCCCCGCCGCCGGCCTTTCCCTTCTGCTCGCGAACGTGTTCTCGGGGCGCGAAGCCGTGCTCGCGTCCATACTCGTCATCTGGACGGGGCTTACCGCGTCGCGCAACTGGACCTATCGCTCGACACGCGCGCTCTACGAGCAAACGGCCTCCTGCGCCCCTCAAAATCCCCGCGCACAGTTCCTGCTCGGGATGATCACGTTCCAGGAAAAGGACTATCCCGCGTCCCGCGCCGCCTACACGCGCGTGCTGGCTCTGACCGAGAGCCCCGGCGCCCGCGAAGCGCTCCTCGACATCGACCGCGCCGAAAAGGCCGCGGCGAGCCCTACCCCTGCGTCGGCCCCGTAACGAGGTCCTGCCGTCCCGCCCAGTTGTAGATGAAGCTCCAGTGCAGGGCCGCGCCGATGATGACGAGGAAGTGGAACAGCTCGTGCGCCCCCAGCACGCCCGTGAAGATCACCGGGCCGTTGAGGTAGTCGATCACCGCGCCGGTGATGTAGGCGATCCCGCCGAGGAAGAGCAGGGAAGATTCCTTCCAGCCGTACCGCGCCGTGATATGGGAATAAGAAATAATGCCGAGCGATGAGACGCCGACGTAGGCGAGCACGATCGACCAGTACGGCAGACGCGTGAAGTAGACGTCGATCAAGACGAGGCTCGTCATCGCCGCGCCCCAGAACAACGAGATCAGGCCCCAGCGCCAGCGGCCGGTGAAAAGCAGGACGTGCACGGGAGTCGACGAGCCGGCGATCACGATCCAGATGCCCGCGTAATCCAGCCGGCGGAAGATCGTGCGCCACGGCCCCGGCGGCAGACCGTGGTAGACCCCGCTCATCGAGAAAAGGAACAGCAGCGAGGCGCTGAAGATCAGGAGCGAGCCGCTGCGAAGGGCGTCGCCGCGGCCTTTGCGATACATGAAGTACGCGCCCGCCAGGGCGCCGACGGCGGCCGCGAGATGGCTGAGGCTCGCGACCGGGTCGTTGAGCCCGAAGTAATGCTCGAGCTTCACGCGCGGAGCCCGCGCTTTTCTCCGTCGTGGCGTTTTTCCAGGCGCGCGCGCATGCCGCCGCGCAGAAGCTTCGTGCCGAACAGCCGCGACGCCGTCTCCAGAAGCTTCACCGCGCCGTCGACGTCGGACAGGCGCACGCGCTCGGGCGCGACCGCGGAGGCGCCCCAGCCGTTGTGATAGTTGACGAGCGGCACGGCCACCCCGCCGGCCTCGTAGCCGAAGGCGAGATAGGCCGTCGCCTCGCAGGTGCCGCCGGTCAGGCGCAGGCGCTGGGTCTTGGTTCCTCGTTTCTTCAGTTCAGCCGCGGCGTCGTCGAGCAAGGCGGTGAGGTTGGCGTCGAAGGCCGTGGCCTTGTCGCCCAAACGGATCGTGGGGCCTTGACCGGGTTTTGAGCCGGGCAGCTCGCGGGATGATTCGATCGAGAGATAGGAATCGTACTCTGATAGCGCTCCGGAACGGATCATCTCGAGCGCGCCGATGAAGCCGACCTCCTCGGCGCGGTTGAGAAGCACGGTCAGGTTGGTCTTCACCTTCGCCTTTGAAAGCCGCCGCATCGCCTCGAGGCTGACGGCGCAACCGAGCAGGTCGTCCACCGAGCGCGAGGAGAGCCAGCCATCCTTCGTCTCGCAGGCGGTCAGAGCCAGGATGGCGAAGTCGAGCGCGGCGGGCGATTTCGGCGCGTCCGTCCAGGTGATCGTCCAAAGCCCGCCGTCTTTCTTCGGGCGCGGACCGATCACGCCGCGGGCGAGCGGGCGGTTGTCTTTGGGAATCTTGGCGAACGCCTCGACGGCGGCCCCGGCCAGAAGGTGGGGCGGCAGGCCGCCGCGCAGGCGGGCGGTGGCGCCGGTCTTCGTGACCTTGAGCAGGTCGAAGGCGGGATGATCAAGATGCGCCGCGAGGCACAGCGAGGGGCCTTTGCCAGCGCCGCGGTAGGAGACGATATAGCCGCCGCGATTTTTCTTCACCGTCACGCGCGAGCCGAGGTTGTCCTTGATCCACTCCATGGCCTTGCGCGACACGGCGGCTTCGCGAAACGGCGCGGTGGGCACGGAGGTCAGG
>CALRXP010000253.1:0-3993 GCA_943372155.1 Candidatus Endomicrobiellum trichonymphae
GGTATTCGCCGTCGCGCTCTGACAATAGGCGTAAACGTGGGGATTATTACTCGCGTCGATCTAGTCCGTAACGTCGGGGGTCAGGTTCGTCAGAGCCAAGGCGCCCATACCGAAGCCGGTGCTGCCGTTGGCGTCCACCGCGACGGAGACATACTCCTCGGCCGTGGAGCTCGAATACGCGATCACCGCCGAGCGCTGCGATCGCGGGTCGTACGTCACATTGTTGTTGTTCGTCGCGATCTGGCATTCGGGACCGCCGTTGCCGGTACGGATACGGATGGTGATCGGTTGCGGCTTGATCGAGCTCCAGGTAATGGAGCCGTTGTTGTTGAGCGTACCCCAGCGAATGAAGACCTTGTTGCCGGTGGCGTCGCCCTGGGCGCCGTCTACGGTCGAGCCGCCGCCGGGGGTGTCGGACGCCGCGTCGTTGGCCACGACGTAAACGCGGTTCTTGCTGCTCGCGTAGGCGATGCTGGGGTTGCCCCAGGAGGCGTTCGGCGCGATCTGGAGGAACGGGAACACGTCGGCCTGGGTGACCTTGTTGCCGCTTTCGTCCGTGGCGCTCCAGGTCAAGCCGTCGGGCGAATAGCGCCAGACGACACGGTCGGCGTTGGTCGCTTTGAAGAAGGCCCAGTAACCGATGCCGGGCTTGTAGATCATGTTGTGCTGGCCGGAATAGCCGGTATTCGCGCCGCTCGTGCCGATCGTGCGTTGAGCGCCCCGGGCATCGGGCAGGCTAAAAAGAGTGAGCGCGGCCATCGCCGTGGACAGCAGCCACCGGCGAGGCGAGGGGTTATGCACCGATCTTCCTCAGCGCGGCCTTCGCTTCGCGGCGAACCTCGGCGGACGGGTCCTTGAGGGTCCGGCGCAAAGCCGGCGCGGATTTCACCGCGCCGTGGCCGATGGAACCCAACGCCGCGGCGGAGCGCGCGCGCGACTCCGTATCCGAGCTCGTCAGCGCTTCAATCAGCGCATCCGTGGCGGTGCTGGCCTTGGACCCGACGCGCCCGATCGCGGCGATGCAATAAGCACGCAACTCGGGATTCGCAGACTTCACACAACGCATTAAATCAGGCACCTGGGCCGCCGCCAGAGAACCGGACACCTTGACCAGGCTCGTCGCGCAGTAATTGCTGACTTCGGGCTTGGACTCAGCGCAGAGGACGAGTTGCGGGATCAGATCGAAATCCTTCACCGTCACGGTCCGAGCAAGGACGCTACCCGCCGTGACCGCGGCCGTTTCGTCGTCGAACAACGCGAAGAGCGCAGGAACGGCTTTGCGGCCCATACGCACAACGGCGCGCTGAGCGTTGTCGCGCTTGGCCGGGGAGCCCTTCAACCGCAGAAGCTCCGTCACCATCGCGGGATCGGCCTTTGCCACGGCGGCGTCTACCGCCTTGCGCGCCTCGGGAGTCGCGGTACGCATCGCCAACAGCAGATCGGAGGCGTTGCCGATGTGAATCTCCGCGCCGGTGACGCCCGCAGGCGCCTGCGCGCGCGTATAAGAAGGCGCGAACGCCAAAAAGAGCATGGACGCAAGAATCCATGCGCTATTTCGCGTGCGCGCGTAATAGGAAGACGTAATCCACCCACGGATGGTCATTAGACCCTCTATAGTGCGGTTATTCGGCTGGGGCCGGGTGTCGGAATTGTGTCCGACGCCGAGTCCTGACTAGCTGTTACTAAGGAAAGGGGGGTTGGAGCCCCTTTTAACAGCGGAGGACTTCGATGGAGCTTTGGCGGGAACGGTTACGCGCGAGGCGCGATTGGGGACGACAACAGAAGGAGACGGTCATGGCCGCGGAGGCCAGGACGAGCAGCCACAGGACGGCGAGCTTCGGCCCCCCTCCCGGCAGGCCGGGCAGGAGCTCGGGGATGGCAAAGCCGGTCGAGGCCAAGCGGAAAGCGGCGGCGGCCTCGGCCAGAAGCTCGAGCGCGGACAGGATGACCTTGGCTTTCGGCAACGAGCTGGTGAACGCGCCGTCGGCCGCGCGCTTGACCGAAGCGCCCTTCAGGTCCGACAGGACTTGCTCTCGGGTGACGGGCCGGCCCTGGGCGTCGCGGACGTCGAGCCCCAAACGGTTGTCCACGGCGACCCGGGGATCGACGCCTTGGGCGGCGAGACCGACCGAGGTCTCAGCCCGGCCGCACGGCGCGAGCAGCGCCAGGGCCAAAAACAGGCCCGGCCCCACCAACCATGGAACCCCTCTGTCCCGTCCATGGTAAGCAAGGGCCGAGCGAAAGCTGTTGAGCACGCCTTGTTTCAGCATGTTTGGTTTCGGTAGCCAGGCGACCTCGGACCTCCGAGGCCCTTCGCTTTGCGCCCCGCTCTCGCGAACGGTTTGCCGGTTTGTCGCTCCAATCTCCGACATTCGGAGTATAGCCGGATTGGTTGCGTTGTCAAGACCCATTGCCTTGACAATCGCATTTCCTCTCGACAAAACCATCGCCGTCAAAGTGTCTTTTAGATGCAAAGCATGCCTGCCGAAACAGCCGTGAAACGACCGGTCGTCGGGTGCCGAAACACTATCAAAAGAAAAGCCCGGAGAGGAAATAAATCCTCTCCGGGCGTCTTTCGGGGCGGTCGCCCCGGGCGGCCTAGGACCAGAGCTTCTTGGCGTCCCGGACGATGGTCTGCTCGCGGCTTTGCCCGACGGAGACGATGGCGATGGGCACCCCGAGCTTCTTCTCGACGGCCAGGACGTACTCCCGCGCGCCGCGCGGCAGGTCGGAGAACTTCTTGGCCTTGGAGAGGTCCCCGGAGAAGCCGGGATAGCTCTCGTAGATCGCCTCGACGTCCAGCTGATCGCGGCGGGACACTGGGAAATCCTTGATGCGCTTCTTGCCGAGCTTGTAACCGACGCACACCTTGATCGGGTGGACGCCGGTGAGGGTGTCGAGCTTGGTCATGGTGAGCGCGGTCATGCCGTTCATGCGGATGGCGGCCTTGAGCTGGGGCACGTCGAGCCAGCCGATGCGGCGGGCGCGACCGGTCGTGGTGCCGTACTCCTTTCCGACCTCGCGGATGTAGTGGCCGACATGGCCCTCCACCTCGGTCGGGAACGGTCCCAGGCCCACGCGCGTGGTGTAGGCCTTGGTCACGCCCATGACGGCCGTGATCGCCGTCGGGCCGATGCCGGCGCCGGCGCAGGCGCCGCCCGCGACGGGGTTGGAGGAGGTCACGAACGGGTAGGTGCCGTGGTCCAGGTCGAGCATCGAGCCCTGGGCGCTCTCGAGGAGCAGGCGCTTCTTTTTCTTGCGTCCCTCGTCGAGGAGGAGGGAGCAGTCCGCGGCGAACGGGGCCAAGAAACGGCGCTGGCGGTCGTAATCCTTGAAGACCTCTTTTTCGATTTCCTTAAGAGGCTTCACCTTGGCGAGGTCGGCGGCGCGGACCTTAAGGTTCTTGCGCACGAGCTTCTTGAAGGACTCGGGATCAAGGAAATCCGCGACACGGATGCCGATGCGGGCGACCTTGTCTTCATAACACGGGCCGATACCGCGCTTGGTGGTGCCGATGCCGCGCCCCCCCTCCTCGCGGAGGGTGTCGACGTAGATGTGGTACGGGAGAATGACGTGGGCGGCGAGGCTCAGGAAGAGACGGCCGCGGACTTTAATGCCGCGGCTCTCGAGCATCTTCACTTCTTTGATGAAGGCGTTCGGGTCCACGACGACGCCGTTGCCGATAACGCTCTTGCAGCCCTTGGCCAAAATGCCAGACGGGGTCAGGTGAAGGGCGTACTTCTGGCCGCCGAACACCACGGTGTGGCCGGCGTTGTTGCCGCCCTGATACCGCACCACCCAATCCGCGTCTTTGCCAAGAAAATGAACGATTTTTCCCTTACCTTCGTCGCCCCATTGGGCGCCCACGACCACGAGTGCCGGCATGAAATCTCCTTAACCTTTGAAAAATCGGCGCCACCACGAACCGTCGCCCCGGCCGTGCGTGGTGCCGCGCGCGGCCTTCAACAGCTTGTCTCCCGTCACGATCGCGTC
>CALRXP010000254.1:0-3962 GCA_943372155.1 Candidatus Endomicrobiellum trichonymphae
GAGCAGAAGGCGCGGATTGGCGCGAATGACGGCAAACGAATTGCCCAGCAGAACCCAGCCGTTCTTGAGGCGGTCGAAGAAGTTCATGGCCGCAGTATAACCCCTGTAATTATTTCGCGCAACGGTTGACAGCGCGGGCCCGGTTGAGCTATACTGTGCCTGTTCGCCCCCCATATGTCTTGGGGGGCGCGCTTTCTTAAGGAGTGGCTGCCGTGTTGAGCCACTCTTTTTATTGGACTAAAACCATGGACGCTAAAGAGATCGAAGCCCTTCTGACCCCCCTGATCGAGCAGGAGGGCGGCGAATTGGTGGACCTGCAGTGGCGCAAGGAAGGCCACCAGTGGGTGCTCCGCCTGTTCCTCGACAAGCCCGCGGGCATCACCTTGGACGATTGCGCCTATTTCTCGGACCGCGTGGGCGCGACGCTCGACGAAGGCGACAAGATCACGAAGTCCTACGTGCTCGAGGTCTCCTCCCCCGGCCTCGACCGCGTGGTCAAGAAGGACAAAGATTTCGAACGCTTCTCGGGCAAGCCCGTGAAGCTGCGCCTGAAGCTCGCCGACAACGGCCAGCGCAAGTTCTCGGGGGTGCTTCAGGGGCTCAACGACGGCCGGGTCATGGTCCTGGTGGACAAGAACATGAAGGCGTTCGCGCGCGAGAACATCGACGAGCTTCGGCTCGACGACTCCGCCGCGGTTGATTTTTCGGAGGATTAATTTATGAGCAAGTCCGAGCTGATGACGGCGTTGGAGCAGATCGCCCGCGAGAAGAACATTCCCGTGGACGAGATCCTGTCCATGATCGAGGGCGCGGTCGTGTCCTCGTTGCGCAAGCACGTGGGCAAGAACGCGGATATCCGCGCCGAGATCAACCGTGAATCGGGCGTCTTCTCCGCCGTCGTGGCGAAGAAGGTCGTCGACACCGTCGTCGATCCCGAGCTCGAGCTCACCGAGGCCGACGCCCAGAAGATCAAGAAGGGCGCGAAGGTCGGCGACGAGCTCGTCTACCCCGCGCCCGCTGCGGACTTCGCCCGCATCGCCGCGCAGACCGCCAAGCAGGTGCTGACTCAGCGCGTGCGCGAGGTCGAGCGCGACAAGCTGTACGAAGAATTCAAGCCGAAGGAAGGAGAGGTCGTCTCCGGTTCCGTGCATCGCTTCGTCGAGCGCAGCATCATCGTCGACCTCGGCAAGACCGAGGGCGTGCTGCCGCCGCGCGAGCAGATCCGCCGCGAGCGCTACAACATCGGCGGCAACGTGCGCGCCGTCATCCTGCGCGTGGACAAGTCCCAGCGCGGCCCGGCCGTCGTGCTTTCCCGCGCCGCCGACCTCTTTCTTCAGCGCTTGATGGAGATGGAAGTTCCCGAGATCGCCGACAAGACCGTCGAGATCGTCCGCATCGTGCGCGATCCCGGCTTCCGCGCCAAGGTGATCGTGAAGTCCAACGATCCCCGCGTGGACGCGATCGGTTCTTGCGTCGGCCTGCGCGGTTCGCGCATCCGCTCGATCATGAACGAGGTGGCGGGCGAGCGCATCGATCTCATCGCCTACGCCGAGGGCGTCGAAGAGTCCCTCGCCGCGGCCCTGGCTCCGGCCAAGGTCTCGTCGGTGCAGGTCATGGATCCCGAGAACCGGATCGCCGAGGTGCTCGTCGCGGAAGAGCAGCTCGCGCTGGCCATCGGCAAGGACGGGCAGAACGTGCGCCTAGCGCAGAAGCTCACCGGCTGGACCCTCGAGGTCAAGGCCGAGCCGGCCAAGCCGTCGAAAGGCGGCGCCGCCTCCGGCGCCGACGCGTCCCTCTCCACGCTCGAGGGCGTCGGCCCCAAGACGCTCGAGGCGCTGGTCAAGGCCGGCATCACCGACGCGGCGAAGCTCGCGGCGTCGAATGTCGAGGCCTTGAAAGAAGCGGGCATCGGCGAGAAGACCGCGGCCAAGATCATCGCCGCCGCCGCGAAAGCCGCTTAAGCCTTTTGGGAGGGGCCCAGGGTTTCCCTGGGCCCCCCTAAAAGTGCTATAATGGCTTTGAAATGGAAAAGAAGCCCGCTAAAAAGACTCCCGCCGCCGCCCCCAAGAAGCCCGCCGCCGCCAAGACCGACAAGGCCGCGAAGCCCGCCGCCGCCAAGAAAACGGCCGCGAAGAAAGACGTCGTCAAAGGCACCGCCGCCGAGGTCCGGACCAAGCAAGAAGAAGGTTCGATCGCGCCCCCCTCCTCCAATCTCGTCTCCGCGTTCGCGATGTTCAAGAAGCGCAACGTCGCCACGGCCGGTCCGACCGTGACGCGCCTGGCCGCCGGCGCCGCGCTCCCGAAGCCGCCCGCTCCGAAGGTCGTTCCTCCGCCCGTCGCGCCCGCACCCGCCGCCGCGGCTCCCGCTCCGGCCCCCGCTCCGGTTCCTGTCGCGCCGAAGCCCGCCGTCCCCGGCGTGCCGGTCTCGATCAAGCCGCCCGTCGCTCCCGGCGCGTTGCCGCCCAAGCCGATTCAGCCCGTCGCCGGCGCTCCCGCGGCGCCCGTGGCGCCGAAGCCCGCCGTTCCCGGCGCGCCCGTTCCGCCGGCCGCCAAGCCGCCCGTTACCGGCGCGCTGCCGCCGATGCCGCCGAAGCCGGGTCCGTCCGGTCCGCAGAAGCCCGTCATCCTTCGACCGGGCGCCATCACCACGCGCCCGCAGTTCGCCCCGCGCCCAGGCGCGCCGCGCCCGCCCATGCCCGGGCAGAACCGCCCCGGTCAGCACCGCCCCGGACAGGGCGGCGGCAATCGCCCTTCGCAGAATCGCTCCTCGGCGCCCGCGTCCAAGCCGCTCGAACCCGGTCAGAAGCCCGCTCTTAAGAAAATCAAAGTCTCCTCGATGATCACCGTCCGCGAGCTCTCTGAGAAGATGGAGCTCAAGACGAACGACGTCATCAAGAAGCTGATGGGCCTGGGCATTTTCGCCACCATCAACCAGCGCCTCGACGCCGAGGCCGCGCAGGTCGTCGCCTCCGACTTCGGCTTCGAGCTCGAGGTCGTCGCGATGTACAAAGAAGAGGAGCTCGCGGTCGTCAAGGCCGAGAAGGAAGACCCTGCCAAGCTCAAGCCCCGCTCTCCCGTGATCACGATCATGGGCCACGTCGACCACGGCAAGACCTCGCTGCTCGACGCCATCCGCTCGGCGAAGGTCGCCGAAGGCGAGCACGGCGGCATCACGCAGCACATCGGCGCCTACAAGGTTAAGATCGACAAGGGCGAGATCGTGTTCCTCGACACGCCCGGTCACGAAGCCTTCACCGCCATGCGCGCGCGCGGCGCCAAGGTCACCGACATCGTCGTTCTCGTCGTCTCCGCGACCGACGGCATCATGCCCCAAACCATCGAGGCCGTCGACCACGCGAAGGCCGCCGGCGTGCCGATCGTCATCGCCGTCAACAAGATCGACCTGCCCGGCGCTAACCCGCAGAAGATCCGTCAGGATCTCTCCGGCCTTGGCCTGCAGCCCGAGGAGTGGGGCGGCAAGAACATCTTCGTCGACGTCTCCGCGAAAAAGCGCCTGAACCTCGACAAGCTTCTCGAGTCCTTGGCCCTGCAGGCCGAGATCCTCGAGCTCAAAGCCAACCCGGACCGTCCCGCCTTCGGCACGGTCCTTGAGGCCAAGATGGACCCCAAGCGCGGCGCCGTGTCGACCGTGCTCGTCCAGGCCGGCACGCTCAAGCTCGGCGACGCGTTCGTGGCCGGACTTGCGCACGGCAAAATTAAAGCGCTGCTTGATGACACGGGAAAACGCATCGAAGAAGCGGGTCCGGCCACGCCCGTCGAAATTCTCGGCATCATGGGCACCCCGCTGGCCGGCGACGCGTTCACCGTCGTCGAAAACGAGAAGGCCGCCCGCGATATCGCCGAAAAGCGCCGGCTCATCCACCGCGAGCAGTCCATGGCCCACCAGAAGCACATGACCTTGGTCGGGTTGCGCTCCGCGATGTCCTCCGGCGTCTCCAAGG
>CALRXP010000255.1:0-3961 GCA_943372155.1 Candidatus Endomicrobiellum trichonymphae
CCACCCCTACGATTCCTTCGACATCGTGGTGAAGTTCCTCGAGGCGGCGGCGCTCGACGCCGGCGTCAAGCGCATTGATCACACCTTGTACCGCCCGAGCCTCGACTCGCCCATCATGGCCGCGCTGATCGCCGCCGCGAAGGCGGGCAAGAAGGTGACGGCGTACATCGAGATCAAGGCCCGCTTCGACGAGCTCAATAATCTGCGCTGGGCCGACGAGCTGCGCCGCGCGGGCGTTAAGGTCGTCCCCCATCTCGGCCGCTACAAGGTGCATTCGAAGGTGACCTCGATCGTGCGGGAGGAGGACGGCGTCGAGCGCGCCTACTCCCACCTCGGCACCGGCAACTACCATCCGGTCACTGCGCGCCAGTACACCGACCTCGGGCTCCTCACGAGCGACGAGGGGATCGGCCGCGAGGCGCTCGCGTATTTCGAGTCGCTGGCGAAGGGCAAGCGCCCGGACGGGATGAAGGAGCTGCTCGTCGCTCCGGTCAACCTGCACGACGAAATGCTGCGGCTCATCCGCGAAGAGACCAAGTTCTTCAAGGAGACGGGCAAAGGCCACATCATCGCCAAGATGAATTCCTTGCAGGACCCGGAGATCGTCGAGGCGCTGTACGAGGCCTCCAACGCCGGCGTCAAGATCGACCTGCTCGTGCGCGGAATCTGCTGCCTTCGCCCCGGCATCGCCGGTATGTCCGAGAACATCCGCGTGGTCAGCGTCGTCGATCGCTTCCTCGAGCATAGCCGCATTTATTATTTCCGCGCCGGCGGCGCGCGCAAGATGTACCTGTCGAGCGCCGACTGGATGCCCCGCAACTTCTACTCGCGCTACGAGGTCGCTTTCCCGGTCAAGGATCTCCAGCTCAAGCGCTACGTGCGCGACACGATCCTGGGCAAGGGTCTGGCCGACAATCAAAAGGCCTGGCAGCTCAAGGCCGACGGCGTGTACGCGCGCGTGGCCCCCGGGCCCGGCGCGAGCCTCGTGCGCTCCCAGACCTTCTTCGAGGCGCTGGCGCGCTCGGACTACCGCGACACCGCGCTCGCCGACCGCACGAAGGCCGTCCCGGCGGCCACATGAGCGCGCGAATTCTTCTGCTCCTCCTTCTCGCCGCGCCGGCCGGCGCCGTGTCCGTCCATGGCCACCGCGGCACCCGGGGCACGCGCCCGGAGAACACCTTGGCCGCATTCCGGGAAGCCTTGAGCGTCGGCGTGAACGTGCTCGAGTTGGACATGAACGTCACCAAGGACGACGTCGTCGTGGTCTCGCACGAGCAGCACGTGACGCCGGAGCTGTGCCTCGGCCCCGACGGCAAACGCCTCTCGGCTCCGGTGGCGATCCGCTCTCTGACGCTCAAACGGCTCAAGACTTACGACTGCGGCTCCCTTCCCAATCCTCGCTTCCCCCGCCAGGTTCTGTCTCCCGGCGAGCGCATGCCGACGCTCGACGAGGTGTTCGAGCTCGTGGCGCGCTCGACCGAACCCGCCGCCGCGCGCGTCGAGTTCAACATCGAGACCAAGCTCGCTCCCGGTCGCCCGGAGCTCTCTCCGGAGCCGCGGCGGTTCGCCGAGCTCGTGGCCGCCGTCGTCAAGAAACGCGGCCTCGGCTCGCGTGTGATCCTCCAATCCTTCGACCACCGCACGCTCCGCGCGATGCGGGCGATCGCGCCCGAAATCCGGCTGTCCGCGCTGACCTCCGACAACACCTTGGACTACGTCAAGCTTGCCCATGATCTCGGCGCGACATTCGTGAGTCCCGACCGCGAGTGGATCACGGGGACCGACGTCGCCGCCCTTCACGCGGCGGGCGTGCAGGTCGCGCCTTGGACGGCCAACGATGAGGCGGAGTGGTCGCGACTCATCGCGATGGGCGCGGATGCGATCATCACCGACTATCCCGCGGATTTGATGGCTTATCTCAAGAGCGGCAAGGCCAAGGCCCCTCGCCCTCCGGCGTTGACCGTCGTGATCTCCGTCGACCAGATGCGCGCCGATTACCTGACGCGCTTCGCGAAGGACTTCGCCGGCGGTTTCGCCCGCCTTTCCCGCGACGGCGCCGTCTTTACACACGCACGCCACATCCACGTTCCGACGGAGACCGCGCCCGGCCACGCGGCGCTCATGACGGGTTGCTTCCCGGGCCAGCACGGCATCGTGGGAAACGAATGGTGGGATAAGAAGTCCAATCGCGGAGTGTACGCGGTCGAAGACCCGAATGTCGGCCGCAGCCCCGTCAATCTTGATTGCCCGACGATCGGCGACGCGCTGAAGGAGGCCTCCTCGACGTCGCGCGTCGTCTCGGTCTCCGGCAAGGACCGCGCCGCCATCCTCATGGGCGGACGCAAGCCCGATCTCGCTCTGTGGTACGACAAGCGCTCCGGACGTTACGTGACCAGCGGCTGGTACGGAACCGTCCCGGCCTGGGTGAACGCCTGGGACGATACGCTCAAGATTCCCGCCGCGGAATGGACGAAGGTGTCCCTGACCCCGCGCTTCGACGCGCTGACCCTTGAGCTGGCGATGAAGGCGCTCGACCGGAGCGATCTCGGCAAGCGCGGCGTGCCTGATCTCCTCGCGATCAGCCTGTCCGGGACCGATTTCGTCGGCCACACCTTCGGTCCCGACTCGCCGGAGATGCGCGCCCACTTGAAGGCCTTGGACCGGTCCTTGGGCGACTTCATCGCCGGGCTCGACCGCCGATTCGGCCGCGCCGGCTACGTTCTCGCGCTCTCCGCCGACCACGGGGTCACGCCGTTGCCCGAGGTCAGCGCCGATCCGGGAGCTTTGCGCGTGGTGCAGGACGACTTCGCCAAAGAGCTCGACGCCGATCTCGCCGCGAAGTTCGGCGCGGCGCCCTCGGGCAAATGGGTGTTCGACATGCATTCCCCCTACGTGGCGCTCGAGCTCGCCTCGAAGGCCGGTTCCGCGGCGGTTCTCGCGGAGTCCCAGCGCTGGCTGCTGAAGCAGCCCTCCGTAGCCTACGTGTACGCCCCCTCCGATCTCGCGGGCGACGCGGATGGCCCGTTCGCCGATCGCTTCCGCCGCAGCTACTACCCCGGCCGCTCCGGCGACCTGATGATCCTCTTCAAACGCGGCGTCGTGCTGGCCGATGGTCCCCACGGCACCGTGCACGGCTTGCCCTACGACGACGACGCCCGCATCCCGCTCGTGTTCATGGGCGCGGGCGTCAAAGCGGGCCGGTACGACCAGGACGTGAGGGCGACGGATCTGGCGCCGACCGTGGCGCGACTGCTGGGAGCGTTCCTGCCGCCGCGCGCGCCCAGCCGGGTGCTGGTCGAAGCGCTGTCGAACTGAGCGCTACTTCACGAAGAACGACGCGCAGCGGTGGTACTTGTCGAGCGGTTCGCGGCGCAGTTCGAATTCCTCTTCGACTTCCTCGTTGAACTCGAGCATGTCGTCCATGTGCTCGAGCTTCGCGCGCAAGGACCCGTCGCCGGCCTTGATCTCGTTCTCGAACTCACAGAAGGTGGACAGCGAGTGCAAGCCTTTGCGCGCGATGTGGAACGCGGACACGCGGTCGAGAGATGGCTCCAGAAAGGCTGAGCCGAGATCGAGCTCGTACTTGTCCTTCTGATATAGCGCGAGGATGGGGCCGCACGTGATGCGCTTGACGGTCGAAGCGCCGAGGTGGCGGATCAGGGCCTGGCGCATCTCGGGGCCGACGTTGCGCGTCAGGATGCCCGAAAGGGTTTCTTCGCTGAAGCGCACGATGTCGTGGTGGCTTTCGTCCTGGACGAGCCTGTCGAGTCTTTCCGATGAGAACTCGGAGCGGTATAACAGGCCGTCGCGCGTGAACCCGGGGCCTTTGTACTGGAGATAGACGGCGGTGCCGTTCTTCTTGTAGCGCAGACGTAGGCTGGCGCCCGCTTTGAGGACCTCGAAGGTAGGCGTGTCGAGGTACTGGTCGTAGAAGAGGTTCGTCTTGGAGTGCTTGACGCCG
>CALRXP010000256.1:0-3926 GCA_943372155.1 Candidatus Endomicrobiellum trichonymphae
TCCCGCCACTCACGATTCGAGTCCGATTAGAGGACGCAGGCCTTGGAGAGCGAGGCGTCCGCCGCGATCTCCTTGTCCAGGTTCTTGATCAGCTCGGCCGCGTCGGTTTTCGCCGACGGGAAGAGCTTCTCGTAACGAGCCTTGCTGAGCGACAGGAACTCGTCGGACTTCGCGCCGCAGCCGGACAGCGAGGCGAGGGACGACGCGTACTGACCCTTACCGGCGGCCAGCTCGCGCTCGATCGCGCGGAAGTTCGTGGCGACGAACACTTCGCGCTCCTTGGAGGACTTGATCAGACCGCCGGACGTGCAGCCGAGCGTGCCCGTAGTGATGCCGAACGTCTGGTTACCGCTGGTCCCGTTCGTGGTCGCGCCGAGAATCTGGTGAACGGGCTTCTGCTCCTTGAAGAGCATGCTCCCGAGACCGCATCCGGCATCATTCTGACCACCGGCGTGAGCCACGGTCGAAAGGACCAGGGCGATAGCCGAAAGCCACAGCGTGCGTTTAATCATTTAGAGCCTCCTTTGCGTCTTGTCAGAACCCCGGGAACTCTGGGGTGCGGCAAGGGTAGCGTATGAATCCGGGGCTGTCAACCCCGGCTTTGTCACTTTATTTCTTGGAGGCCTTGGCCGGCTTCGGCGCGTCCTTGGGCTTCACGCCCGCCTCGACGTCAAGGGAGATCGCGATCTCTTCGCCGAGCATGAGCCCGCCCGTGTCGAGGGTCTTGTTCCAGACGATGCCGAAGTCTTTGCGGTTGATCGTGCCCGTCGCGGAGAAGCCCGCCTTCGCGTTGCCCCACGGGTCCTTCGTCGTGCCGCCGATCTCAAGGTTGAGGACGACGGACTTCGTCACGCCGTGCATCGTCAGGTCGCCGACGAGCTTGGCCGTGTCGCCCTTGACGTCGGTGATCTTCGTGGACTTGAAGGTCATGGCCGGGAATTTCGCGACGTCGAAGAAGTCCGGGGACTTGAGGTGGCCGTCGCGCTTCTCGTTGTCGGTGTTGATGGAGGCCGGGTCGATGGTCGCTTCGACCTTCCAGGACTCGGGCTTGCCGGGGGTGAAGTCGATCGTGCCGGAGAACGTGGTAAAGCGGCCCGGGACCTTGCCGACCAGGTGCTTCACGCGGAAGCCGACCTGGGAGTGAGACGAATCGATCTCATACGTTTCCGCGCGGAGCGCGGGAGAGAGAACGGAGAACACGGCGGCGAGAACGAGAAGTTTGCGCATGGTAAGCCTCCTGTGCGGATGTAAGCATATGTAACTGGTTTGATTACATCTTTGTCAAGCGCTT
This sequence comes from Candidatus Endomicrobiellum trichonymphae, assembly GCA_943372155.1. Classification (GTDB taxonomy): domain Bacteria; phylum Elusimicrobiota; class Elusimicrobia; order UBA1565; family UBA9628; genus GWA2-66-18. The sequence goes on from CALRXP010000256.1 coordinate 1,292, forward strand.
CAATCCAAAGCCCACGGCCAGCACGACGGCCGCGGCCGCGACCTGGCCCCAACCGCCCTGCGAGCCGAGCCACAAAGTCGCAGCGATGCCCGCCGCGGGAACCAGGGCGCCTCCCGGCGCTCGGAATCCGGGGCGGCGGCCGCGAGAGCGCTCGACGAGGACGGCCGCGCACGTGGCGAGGTACTGCGCGCCGATGACGACGTTGGCGAAGTCCACGAGCCGGTCGAAGTTCAGGGCGAGAGCGCCGCACGCCGCGAAGAGCGCGGTGCACAGGATGGCGGCGCGAGGCGCGCCGGTGCGACCGTCGCGCGACGCGAAGACGGCCGGAAGGTGCTTCTCCTCCGACAGCGCGACGAGATACCGCGGGCCGCCCAGCGCGCAGCCCGCCACGAAGCCGAGCATCGAGACCAAGGCGCCTGCGGCGACGAGGCGCTCTCCCGCCGGGCCGAACAGCGCGAGGCCCGCGTCGGCCAGCGGACGCTCCGAGCCCGCGAGACCGGGCACGGCGGCCAAAGCGGCGGCCTGGACGAGGGCGTAAAGCACGGCGGCGACGGCCAGCGCGGTGAGCACGGCGAAAGGGGCGTTTTTATGGGGATCCTTCACCTCGCCGGCCGGAACGGGGACAACCTCGAATCCTTGGAACGCAAAATAAGAAAGGAAGCAAGCGCGAGAGAGGCCGGACCAGCCGTGGGGAGCGAACGGATGGAGACCGCCCTTGAGAACCAACGGCAAGCCGACGAGCGCGATCGCCAGCAACGGCAACAGCTTAGCGATGGTTAATGTCGTCGACACGCGCGCCCCGGGTTTGGCGCCGCGCAGGTTCACGGCGGCGGTGACGCCGACGGCCGCGGCCGCGACGAGCTTCGAGGCGAGCGCTCCCCCCGCCCATGGGAAGAACGGCGTCATGTAGGTGGCCAGGCCCGAGGAGACGGCGGCGTAGCTGACGATCTCCGTGATCCAGCACAGCCAGCCGATCGCAAATCCCGCCGTCGGCCCGAAGGCCTCCTGCGCGTACAGCGCCGGCCCGCCCGCCGAGTCCCGCGTCGAGGACGCCTCGGCGAAGCAAAGCGCTACGGGCGTCAGGATCAAGGCGGTGAGCAGGAACGCGACGATCGAGGCGGGCCCGAGCGTCGCGGCCAGCTTGCCCGGGATCAGGAAGATGGAGGAGCCCACCACCGCGTTGACGCCCATCGCGGTCAGGTCCAGGCGCGTGAGCGGACGCGCCTCGCAGGCGCGGCTCACGGCTTGGGGCCCGCGAGCAGGATCTTGGTGCCGACGAAGGTCTGGGTATAAAGACGACTTGCCACGGAACGTGGCAAAGACAGGCACAGGTGCGGGTAGGCCTCGTGCTCGGCCTCCTTGAGCGGCGGGCCGTGGAGCACGAGGCCTTCCTTCGTGAAGAGCACGAATTCGCCGAGCGCGCTGGCGCGGACCGAGGTGCCGACCTGGGGCGGCTCCCACTGGAGCTGGCCGCCGACCTGCTCGGACTTCGGGCGCTCGGTGCTGGCGAAGCGCTCCTTGGTGAGGATCGTGGCCGACTTGGGCAGCGGACGGGTCTCGCCGCCGACGGCGCGCGGATGGGCGCCGGCGAGGTTAAGGCTCTCCGCGATCTGATCGCCGCGCACGAGATGGATCTTGTCGCGCTCCTCGTCGAGCTGGAGCCAGAGGCTCATGATCTCGAGCTGCTTTTCGAGAAGGCGCTTCTCCTCCGAGAGGGCCAGCCCCCCTTCGTACAGCGCCTTGCGCGAGCGCGTGAGCGTCGCCGCGCTGACCTTCGCGCGCGCGAAGTCCCGGGCCACGAGGTCGCTGAGCGCCTGGCGCTCGTTGAGATCGAGCTGAAGGTCCTCGCGCGAGACCGACAAGGCCACGAGCTCGTCAGCCGCGAACGATGCGCGCGCCGAGACCCAGCGTCCCATCAGCCACAGGCCCGCGAGCACGAGAGCGCCCGCCGCGGCCAGGCCGAGCGCGCCGACGCGGCGGTCGAGTGCGCGCAGACGACGGTCGAGATCATCGCTCATTCGAAGATGAAGACGCGGGTGCCGTTGGGCACCGAGGTGTAGAGCTTCTCGAGGTCGGCGGCACCCACCCGCACGCAGCCGTGCGAGGCGGGCCGGCCCAGCAGCTCCTCGCGTTTGGTGCCGTGGATCAGGTAGCCGTCGCCCAGGTTCATGACGTAGGCGCCGAGCTCGCCGGAGACCATGCGGGAGGGGTCCCCCGGCGGCGGGACGGGCTCCCCCGCCTCGACATAGGCCCAATCGGGCTTGCGCCATTGCGGGTTCAGCGCCTTGCCGATGACGCGGAACTCCCCGCGCGGCGTCACGAACTCCCATTTACGGCCGCTCTTGGCGTCCTTGAGCACTCCGCCTCGGCCGACGGAGACGTCGGCCTGCCAAAGGAGCTGCGCTCCTTTTTTTACATAGAGCTTGTTGGCCTTCGCGTCGATGACGAGGTGCAAGGTCCCCTTCAGGCGCTTGGAGACCTTGGCGCGCAGCAGGGCGACCTCCCCCTCGATGGCTTTCTGCGTTCGGAGGTAGCCCTTGTCCTCGGGCAGAATGTTCGGGATGTCCTGCAGGAAGCGCGCGTCGCCCGCCCGCTCGCCGGCCTCGCGCACCAAAGCGCGCAGGCGGCGGGCGCC
>CALRXP010000257.1:0-3906 GCA_943372155.1 Candidatus Endomicrobiellum trichonymphae
GTCCGGCCGCAAGCGGCCGGACGCAGGTGGCAGTAAGGATTGTGCCATACCACCTAGAAACACGAAACCCCCCGCTTTGCTCGCGGAGGGTCTTGGTCCCGACATTTCTAGTTACGGGTTCGAAAGCGACAATGACAGTATAGCACGCCTAACCGGCGCTGTCAAGCGGAGAATTCAACGAATTTGCGGGCCTGACACCATCGCTAGTCCACTAGGATCGAGGGCTGGGCGAAGCGGGTCTTGGCCTCGCCCGCGAGGCGAAGGAGCTCGTTGTCCGGACGCCCCCGCTTGAGGACGTAATGGGCGTCCAATCGCGGCGCCTTCCCGGAGCGCTCCACGTTGGCGACGAAGTCCGCGGTCAAATTCATCGGGTCGACAAGCTGGACGAACACGCGCAAGGCGCGGTCGTACTCCACGCCGCTCTTGCCCAGGCCGCCGAACGCCCTGGCCAGAGCCTCGGAACGGGCGCCGTTGTCGGAGGCATCGCGGGCGGCGGCGAGGTCGGCGATCAAGCCGGCGGCCTCACGAGCCATGCGGGATATCTCCCCCTCCTCCCAGCTGCGGGTCGGCGCGCCGCGGTCGTACGTCCGGTTCGGGAAGGCTCTGCGCGCCGCGCGCCAGTCGTAATCGAGCTCGCCGGTCCGCGGGTTGAGCGCGCTGTTGGCCATGAGCCACTTCATCGCTGGGATCTCGTCGACGGTCGCGGCGTAGGAGCGGATCACGTCGTCGGGCGTCGCGCTGGTGAGCTGTTTGACGGCCTCCTGGTTGAAGACCAAGGTGAACGCCATCGAGCCCTTCCGGTTGCCGCCCTCCCCGATCCCATGGTCGTCGTCGTTCCCGCGACGCTCCGGGGCGGGAGGCTCGGGCAGATCCTTGGAGAGCGGAATCGCCATGCGGGGATTGGCGCCGTTTCCGCGGGTGCCGGCCAACGCCATCAGATCGCTGAATTGCTTGGCGTCGTCGCGAACGGTGGACTCGCTCGCGCGCAGGAAACCGTGCTGCTGAAGATACACCACGATCGGCGAGCCGTACTCCTCGCCCGCCCGGGCCGCGGTCACGACCTGGACGTCGCGCTGAACGCTGTTCTTGAACAGCGGGCCGACCCAGGGAATGTTGACGTACTCGCCCTGATGGGACTTATCGGCGCGTTCGAAGTGGATGTGGCCCTGCACGTCGGTGTAGCGCGTCATGGTGTCCTCGCCGCGCTGATCGCTCCAATGATGCGCGGTGATTAACGGCAGGTTGAGGGTCGTGTCCTTCGAGTTGTTGCTGTACGCGTTGATCGCCGCGAAGGCCGCGGCCCCGAGCTCGGCGTCATGCTCCTTCATGAGCTTCAGGTAGGCCGCCTCGGTGGAGTCGTCGGTGGCCTGCTGGGTTCCCAGATGCCAGGCCATTTTGACCAAGGACTCGAAATCTCCGTGGAGCGCCTGGGCGACCGCTTCCGCCTGCGCCGGGTCGCGAGGATCGACGACGTACTCAAGCACGACGCGCTTGCCCTGCGTGCGCGATTTGGCGAAGCCGAGAGAGGCGGTCGTATAGCGGTGCATCTGCTTGGCGAGCTCGTGGTCGACGAACCGGGCGAGGATGTTGGCGCCGAGCGAGGCGAACTCGTAGGCCGGGATGGTTTGCACGAGGTTGGCGCCCTTGGTGCGGATCTCGACGCGATCGACGCGGAAGCGGAAGCGAAGCTGAGATTCGGAGAGCCGGAAGATAGTGAGGGTCGCCGCGCCCGTCTCGGTGCCGTTAAACGAAAGCGTGACGTTGAGATCCTCCGCCACGGCGTCGCCGATCGACTCGGTGTGGCCCACGGTCAAGTTGAAGGGCATGCGCCACAGCTCGCCGACCTTCATGGCCGCGATGCGCTCGGCCTTGAGCGGCAGAACCGTCTTGATATCGCGCACGTCGATGAGCGTGTCGAGCTCCTTACAGGTCGCCTTGCCTTGCAGAGGACGGATCACCATCGACCCGCCTTCCAGGCGGCCTCCGACCCAAAGCCCGACCGACGCGCCCACGGCCTCGTTGACGACCTTGGAGAATCCGTGGCCGTAGCCGACGCTCAGGCGCTCCTCGTCGACGACGCTCAGCCGGCCGTCGGGCATCTGGGCGAGATAGCGGCTGATTCCCGCGCCAGTGCCGCTGAAGTCGCCGGGAAGATTGTAATCGAACTTGCCTTTGAGCTGCCGGCACAGCTGGTCGAGGACGCGCTCGCGAAGCTTCTCGCCGAAGGTGACACGCTCCGGCGCGGAGAAGCCGCCTTCCGGGGTGGTGGGGCCGACCGGCGAATTGGGGGTCGAGGCCCCGGACGACACGAACGTATCCCACTCGCTGTCGGGCTCGCTCTGAAGCTGGAACTGCGCGTAGACGGGAGTGGAGGCGAACACGACGGCGGCAAGCATCCACGCGGCGCGGGAAGGGCGTTGGCTCATGGGATTATTGTAAGCCACGAGCGGCCCGCCCACAGGGGTCTAAGGTCCTAGAAAGCGCCGATTAAACGACCTACGCCCCGAAATCAGCTACTTCTTGTCCGCGAAAACTTCCTCGAAGAAGTCCTTCATCGCCGCCCACGAGCGGTGGTCGGCGTCCTTATTATAGGCCCGGCCGGAGGCCACGTCGGCGCCCGCGTCCGGCACCGTGAAGCTGTGCACCGCGCCGCCGTACTGGATGAACTGCCAATCCGCCTTCGCCTTACGCATTTCCTCGAGGAACCCGGGGACCTGGGGGTTGATGTTGGGGTCCTCAGCGCCGTGCAGGACGAGGATCTTGGCTTTCGGGGTCTCGGTCGCCGGAGTCGGGGTCGCCAAGGCGCCGTGGAAGCTGGCCACGCCCTTGAGGTCCGTGCCGGCTCGAGCCAGCTCGAGCACGGCGGCGCCGCCGAAGCAGTAGCCGATGGCGCCGAGCTTGCTCTGATCCACGAAGGGCAGCTTCTTGAGCTGCTCGAGGCCAGCCAGCGCCCGCTTGCGCATCAAGGCGCGGTCGGTGAAGAAGGCTCCGGCGAGCTTGCCCGCCTCCTCGTGCGTCGCCGCGAGGACGCCCTTGCCATACATGTCGAGAGCGAAGGCGGTATAGCCGAGTTTGGCGAGCTGTTCGGCACGATGACGCGCGTAAGGACCATGGCCCATCCACTCGTGGACGACGAGGATGCCGGGCCGGGTGTCTTTGAATCCGTCCTCCCAGGCGGCATAGCCCTGGAGCACGACGTCGCCGTCCTTATATTCCACCAGCTTGGTCTTGATGAGGGCGCTCGCGGGCATGGCCGCGGCGAGGGCGATCAACGAGGCGAAAAAGAGGTTTTTCATGGTGGTGAGGATACTAAATTCCGTAACAGGTCTCCCTTATACTGATTGCGACGGCGGCGGACGCTTCACCGCAACACGAGGTTCTCCCACGATGACGTGCCGAGGCGTCCCCGCCGTCCCCTATAGGTCCAAGGGCCCCCTTTTCGAAGGGTCCTACGCGGCCCCCCAAGGAGGCCGACGGCCCCCGACCCGGACGCGTTCGGCGGCTACCCTTGGAGGAATGAAGACGCTCGCGCTCTTCCTCCTGATTCTGGCCGGACCCGCCCGCGCCGACGACTGGGCCGAGTCCGCCCGACCCGTCTACCGCGGCGTCGAGGCCCTGGCTGACGGCGTCTACGGCCTCGTTCGCGGCCACCTGATCTCCGCCGTGCTTCCCGGCGGCCTCTCGCGCCGCATGGGCGCAGTTCCGGTCGAGACGTCCGACAAGATCTTCGCCGAGCGCCTTCGTTACCGCCAGGACAAAGCCACCCGCTTTCTGCTCCAGACCCGCCCCACCGGCCCGATCGGCCCCGCCGAGACGGCCGCCTGGGAACGCTCCGCCGTCAGCGCCCACGCCACGGTCGTCACCGACGCGATCGCCGACGCTTTGGTCCGCCGTTACCAGCTCGAG
>CALRXP010000258.1:0-3896 GCA_943372155.1 Candidatus Endomicrobiellum trichonymphae
GACCTCCTGTTGCGGCGGACTCTACGCCCCGTCAAAGGTAGGCAACCCGCCCCGATAATACGAGCGAGAGCGTCGCTACGCGGACCTTATAGGTCGTGAGTGATAAGGGCGGGCGGCGGGATCATGTCCGACGGGACGTAGGGTCGCCGCGATGTTGATCCGTCGATCGCGGTCGACCCCCGAGCGAGGGTCAATCCCGAGCGGTCCCGGAGGACATGATCCCGCCGCCCGCCCGTCTTACGCTACGGTTTCCCGTCCGCGTAGATCGTGCGAGATTTCGGCTCGGTTTCGCGGACGCCGCGGATCTTGAGGGCCCAGGCCGCGACGAGGCCGGCGGCAAGGGACACCCATTGCGAGGGCGAGAGGAACGACCACAGGAACACGCCCCGGTCGTCGCCGCGTAGGAACTCGATGAGGAAGCGCAGGATGGAGTAGTAGAGGATGTAGCCGATGAAGGCGGTGCCGTAGCGATACTTCCCGGCGCGGATGCCCGGTAGTACCCAACGGATCAAAACCGCGGCGGCCACGGCCTCGCCGAACGCCTCATAAAGCTGGGTCGGATGTAGGAGCACTCCCAGCAGCTGCGGCGGAATGCTCGAGGCCCGGTCATAGAACACCGAACCCCATGGAAGGCCGGTGGGCGCTCCGTGACAGCAGCCCTCGGTCCAACAACCGATGCGGCCGATCACGTGGCCGAGCGCCAAAGCGGTCCCGAAGTAGTCGGCGACGGGAAGATAGGCGCGGGGACGATGAGTCTTGTTGTACCAGACCTGGTAGAGCACCCCGGCGAAGCAGGCGAGCAGAAAGCCCGACCAAAACACCCAGCCGGTGTTCCATTCGACGAGCATGGATCGCGGGTCGGCGACGAAACTCCGCCACTCGACCAGGAAGAATCCGAGCTTGCCGCCCGACAGCGCGGCGACGAGCAAGGTCCCCACGAGCGAATAGAACAGGGCGGTGGTGCCCTGCATGTTCTTGACCTGGGTGCGAAGCCAGACGATCCCGGTCAGGTAGCCCAGGGCGGTGAGCGCCGAATACGTGGCGAGGGTCGAGCCGTCGGCCCAGCGCCACAGGATCGGATGCATTCTAGGGCTTCTCGACGAGGATTTGCTTGAGCACCGAGTTCGGGCCGTCCACCACCGACGCGTACGTCAGGTACAGGTGCCAGGCGCGCTCAATCGTCGGCGTGATCATGTGCCGGGTCTGCGGCAGGTTCTGGACGTAGAGCTTGTACCAGTGCCGCAGCGTCTTGGCGTAATGCCCGTAACGGAAGTTGATGTTCTTCACGCGGAAGCCCAGCTTCTCGATGATCTTGAGGTGGACGTGGATCGGGAATTGGAAATGATCCGGGAAGACGTACTTCTGCGAGAACGTCCCGGAGATCGTCGTGTAGTTCGTCAGGCCCGCGCTATTGGCCGGAGGAATGATCGCGTGAAACCACGCCTTGCCGCCGGACTTGAGCAGGCCGAAGCAGTGCCGGTAATAGCGCTCGACCTCGGACCGGTCCAGGTGGCTGATCATGCCGCAGGTGTAGAGCTTGTCGAAGCTTCCATCCGCGGGCACTTCCAGATAATGGAGCAGCTTCAGGTTCTTCGAGAACCCGTGGTCGACCTGGTTCTGGGACAAGGTGATTCCCAACGTATTCTTGCAGCCGTACTTCGTCTCCGCCAGGTGCGGCGCGAAGCCGTAGCCCGTGCCGATATCGATGAACTTATCGTCCGGCTGAATCTGCAGCGCCGTGAGCGCCTGATCGAACTTGTCGTACTGGGCGTCTTCGAGCGTCTGGTCATCGAGGTTCCCGATTTTCAACGGATCCTTCCACATCGCGCAGGAGTAGGCCTTCGTACGCTTATCGAGATAGGAAAGAATGAAATCGTTAGGGAGGTCGTAATGGGAGCTCACCGCCCGCAGCTTGCGGCGGATGTTCGAAGGAAACAGAGCGGTCGTGAGGTAGCGCAGCTGATACTTGAGCTTGATGCGCCACAGCTGATCCTGTCGCACGTAGTTGCGCGCGCCCACGAAGGCGTACATGTCCCCGTTGAGATCGGCGTCGCCCATCGCGTAATGATCGAGAAACTCCGACAAATCCGAATTCGCGAGCGCGGCGACGGCCGCCTCCGTCTTGCACGCCATCTCGACTTTCTCAGGACCCGACCCCACCGCCCGGCTCTGTCCTTTATAAGAGATGCGGATGGTGTACGGCATGGTCGGGAACATGAAGTTCATCGCGTCGCCGGCTTGATCGAGTTTGGACAAAACGTTTCCTCCGATACAGCCTTAAGCTTAACGGGGGTGCGGGTGCGCGTCAAGGTCTTAACCAAGGTTAAGACCGGGACTTGACGGACTTTGGTTCCGGGACCATACTCCCTCCTATGAAGACCCTCCCCCTTCTCGTCGCCGCCGCCCTGTTTTCCTCCGCCCTACCGCTTCACGCTCAGAACGCCAACAAAAAAGATTTGAAAAAGGCGGAGAAGCTCGCGTCCGGCGATAAGGATTTCAAGGCTCTGCCCGACGACGAAAAGCAGGCCGTCGTCCTCTTCATCGCCGAACAGATCCACGGCCACAGGCGCCGGGCCATCGACGCGGACATCAGGACGCTCAAGGGTTCTCGGCTCGAAGATCTCAAAAAGAGAGCCTCGCGCAGCTCGATCGTGGTGGCCGAGCAAGATAAGGCCCCGCTTTCCATTCCCGGCACGAGCAAGATCGACGTTCGGAGCATCGACACGCCCCCCTTTGGCCGCCTGTTCGCCGACAACGAGTGGACCGTGCTCGAGGATTCCAGCGAGGCCGCCACGCTCAAGCAGAACATCGATAAAGTAACGGACTCGATTAAAAGGGGAAACGGACGGCTCGTGTCCATGCACGTCGAATCTTCGGCCAGCACCTTACGCAACACCGGAAAGGCCGCCAAGCTCACCCATCTCGAGCTCTCCAAGTTGCGCGCCGAGGCCGCCGCGCGCTACGCCCTGGATTACCTCAAGACCAAGGGCTTCGTCCTCGACGAGGACGAGCAGGTGACGTTGGATTACTCCGGCGCAAACAAGAACGGCACCTCGGGCTTCTCGAGCCCCTTCGCGATGCCGGCCGGCGACGACATCAAGTTCAATCCCGCGGGCTCCTGCGAGGCCCCGGCCGCGCTCAAGACGCTCGCCGCGAAAGGGGAATCCATGACCAAGGAAGACCGCAAGCAGATCGCCGCGGTCTACGATCCAAACAAGTTCGTCCAGCTCACCTTCGACGCGATGTTCGAGGTCAAGGACGACAAGCCCGGGACGGACATACCGGGCGAAGCGCACGTCGTCACGGCCACCGTCGAGTACAAGGAGCGCCATCCGATCGAGTTCCCGCGCATCCGCCTGCCGCGCATCCACATCGGCTGGCCCTTCGGCAACAAGGAGCAGCGCCGCGCGCGGCGCCAGGTCCGTTGCCCCAAGTTCTAGGTTCTCCGTGCTGATCTTGCTGGCGTCCCTTCTTTTGTCGGGGACGCCCACGGCGCGTGCCGATGACGCGCCGGCGACCGCGAACGCCCCCGACATCCGCGACACCGACGGCGACGGGGTCGTCAGCGGCAAAGAGCGCCGCGTGGCCCGCCGCGCCGCTCGCCGCGCCGCCAACCGCAAAAGCGACGGCAAGGAGATGACCGACGAGGAGGCCGACGCGGCGGACGCGGCCGAATCCGCGGCGCGTTCCGGTGCCGCTTCAAACCGGGCCGCGGGAGCGGCTTCCGCGCTGAAAAGCTCGCTCACTCCCGCCGACGCGGGCGGCGGCATCCCTCCCGGATCCCCCGGAAATGCAGCCGCCGGGACCGCCGCCGCGGCGACGACAAGCGCCGGCCCCGCCCCGTCCGGCGGCAAGGAAAACGCCTTCACCGCCGGCGCCACCGGAGATCCCGGCCG
>CALRXP010000259.1:0-3875 GCA_943372155.1 Candidatus Endomicrobiellum trichonymphae
GAAGCCGCATCGCCGCGACGACGGCGTTCGCGCGCTCGGCCCAATTCTTGACGTTCTTAACCTCGACGCGCTGCTGGATCAAAGCCCAGGGCACGCGGCGCTTGCGGCCGTTGATCTCGAGGTCCACTCCCTTGAGGATCGACGTGTCGACGAACAGCCCTCCGAGCTTGGCCTTCGCCAGCGCGTAGCCCCGAGAGGCGTCGCTCGGCAGGCCGAGCTGATCGAACAGCCGGTAATAAATCTTGAGGATGACGCCGGGCATATCGTCGGACACGTAGATGTGTGTTCCGGTGATGCCGCCGTAAGGGAAGAATATCTTGAATTTCGCCTTGGACAGGACCTCGCGCATCGCGCGCTGCCCCTCTTCCTCGAGCAGCGCGTTGAGCGCCGGCGCCTGCGCGGCGAGAGAGCCGTCCTCATAGGCGTCGAGCACCGCGCTCGTCCCGCGCGGCTTCGCCGCCGCGACCTGCCCCTCCGTTTCGGCGGCGGTCGGCGGAGGAGTCTTCCGAAGAAGACGCTGGAGCAATGTCCGCTTCGGAGCGGGCTCCGTCGCGGTCACCGCCGAGCCGTCCTCCGCGAGAGGGGCACGCGCGGCGGAGCGGTCGAAGAAGGCCGCGTCCGCCGTCGAATTCCCGGCGCCGAGTTTGGCGCCGTCGGGCGCGGGCGAGACCAGGCTGTTGAGCTCGAGGGCCCGGACCTGCGCCGCGACGGCCTGCGGCCCGATGGGTTGCGCGGCCGCGGGCTTTGCGGTGGAATAGGCGGAGACCATCGCCGAGGGCGCGAGCGGCGCGAGAGCCAAGGTGGGCGCGATCATGGGCGCGGCGGCGCCTCCGGACGCGACGTTGAGCGTCGGGATCAACGCGTTCTGCGAGAGTTGCAGCGTCGCGGCCCCGACGGCCGCGGAGGCCGCGGGAGCGGAGCCCAGGTTTCCGAGCTCCGGAACGAGCTCGACGTGCCCGCCCGCCGCGCGCGCGGACGGCGCGGCGAGCAGGAGCAGCACGGCGAGGGATCCGGGGCGCATCCCCTGGAGGATAACAGCCGCGAAGAAGACACGCCAGGGGTCCAAAGACCTATAATAGGAAGGTGAAATCGGCACGAGTGCTCGTGGTCGACGACGAGCCCGCGAACATCGAGATCCTGCTGCGCATTCTGCGCCAGAAGGGCCATGACGGCGTCGGCGCGGGCCATGCCGAGGAGGCTGCGACGGCGCTGGCCGCCGGCATGTTCGACCTCGTCCTGCTCGACAACGTCCTGCCCGGCGCGACGGGCATGCAATCCCTCCCGCGGCTGCGCGCCCTGACCAAGGCGCCGATCCACGTCATGAGCGGCTATACCGACGACGACACGCGGCGCGACGCACTGCTGCTCGGCGCGACGGGCTTTTTGCCCAAACCGATCGAGGTCTCCGCGCTCATCGCCGTCGTCGACGCCCTCCCGGAGAGGGCGTGACCATCCCCCCCGCCCGCGACCTCAAGCGGGAAGCGTTGGCCGGCCTGACGACGTTCTTCACCATGGCGTATATCGTGGTGGTCAATCCCGCCATCCTGTCCGCGCCGGGCACGGGCATGCCGTTTTCGGGCGTTTTGACGGCGACGGTCCTGCTGTCCTTCCTCATGACCGGGCTGATGGGCGCCTATGCGGGCCTGCCCTTCGCCGTCGCGCCGGGCATGGGGCTCAACGCCTTCTTCGCGTATTCCATCGTCCTGGGCCGGGGCGTGCCGTGGCCGGTCGCACTCGGGGTCGTCTTCTGGGCCGGCGTCCTCTTCGTGCTGATTTCGCTCACGCCGCTGCGGGTGAAGCTCGCGGAGGCGATTCCGGACGGCCTGCGCACCGCCTCCGCCGCGGGCATCGGCCTGTTCCTGGCCTTCATCGGCCTCAAGAACGGCGGCTTCGTCGTGCAAGACCCCGCGACCTTCGTGCGCCTAGGCGTGCTCGACCGCAAGGCCTTCCTGGCGCTCGCCGGGGGCGCGCTGACGATCTATCTTATGCGCCGCAAAAGCGCCTTCGCCTTCCTGGCGGGCATTCTCGGCGTCACGGTCGCGGCACGCCTCATGGGTCTGATCGACACGCCCGACTCCTACCTCTCCCGCCCGGACTTCACGAGCGTGTTCCTCAAGCTCGACGTGATCGCGGCGCTCAAGCTCTCGTTATTGCCCGCGATCGTCTCGATCCTGTTCACCGACCTGTTCGACTCGGTCTCCACCTTCGTCGGCGTCGCGCACGCCACCGGCCTCGTCGATGAGAAGGGAAGGCCCCTACGCCTCAAGCAGGGGCTGATCGTGGACGCTTTCGCCACGCTCGGCGCGGGCCTGCTCGGAACCTCGTCGGGCACGGCCTACATTGAAAGCGCGGCGGGCATCGAGATGGGCGGCCGGACGGGCTGGACCGCATTTTTCACGGCCTTGTGCTTTCTCCCCTGCTTCTTCCTTGGCCCCGTCGCCGGGATGGTGCCCGCTTACGCCACCGCGCCGGTGCTCATCATCGTCGGCGCGCTGATGTTCCGCAGCGTAGCGAAAATCGATTTCACCCGCATCGAGGACGCCGTGCCCGCTTTCCTGACGATCGCGCTCATCCCGCTGACCTTCTCGATCACGCAGGGCATACTCTGGGGCTTCGTCACGCACGCGACGCTGTACGCGCTCTGCGGCCGCCGCAGGGAAGTCGCGACGGGGACGTGGGTGACTGCGGCGTTATCGGCGGGCCTGCTGATCCTCGATCACGCCCGCTGGTAGGGCTTCAGCGCCAGCCGTCGCACTGCTTATAAACGGCGTCGTACGGGTCGGGCCGGTCGAGTTGGGCCTGAGCTTCCTTCTCGTCCTTCTCGTAGCGTTCGTAAACCGGATCCACGACCTTCGCGACCGCCGCCTTCAGCTTCTCACCTGCAGAGGCGTAATCGGTCGAGACGACCGGATCAAAGCGCGTCGGAATACCCTCGGAGACCATCAGCTCGCGCTCGAGCTTGCTCGCCAAAAAGACCGCCTGCTCCCGCGCCACGCGTCCGTGCCCGCGCTCGTGCTCGAGCACGATCTCATACTCGCAGGAGCCCGGCGCGTATTCCTTCGGGATGTGGATGACGATCGACGACACCGCCACTTCAAGAATCACGTCGTCGAACCAGGCGTACACCGAGGTGGTCCCCGTCGTGGTGCTAAAGCGCGTGTGCGTCGCCATGCTGTGCTTGATGATCGTCAGGCCTTGGGTCTTAAGCCCGCTGCCGGCGGCGCCGGGAAGCTTCGAGATCTCTTTCAGAGTCAGGTCATGGCGGACCTCCGCCGGCGCGGCGATCGCCTGGACGCGGAATCGGTGAAACCGGCTGCGCCGCGTGTCGGGCGCACCTGGCTTGCCCGGCACCGGAAGCTCGATGATCGAAGGCGCGCAACCCGCGAGCAGGATCAGCAGTCCGAGGACGCGCCCGTTCACGCGAGCGCCGTCCCGAGCGCGGCCAGCGTCAGCAACCAGCGCTCCTCCTTCTCCGCGTCCTCGAACGAATCGTAAGCCAGCTCGCCCGACGGCGCCTTCGCCAGGATCGCGCGCGCGCCGCGGGAGCGCAGCGCCGCCGGAGCGCGCGCCGCCAACTCGGCGACGAGGACGCGGAAATTCAGCTCCGCGCTGTAGCTCATCTTGGTGCCGAGGGCCGTGTAGTCGAAATCCGCCGCGAGGATGCGGACGCGCCGCGCGGGCGCGGCGAAAACGAGCTCGATGAACGACGTGCGTTTCTCCTCCGTGACGGTCCGCGTCGTGGACTTGCCCCCCATCATGGGCAGGCCCGTCGCCAGAGTCACGCCCAGGCGCACGGATTTTTCCGCGATCGACGGACCTTCGGTCACGGTCTTCGTCGCGCTCTGCGAGACGGCCCCCGCGGAAACCACCTTGAG
>CALRXP010000260.1:0-3856 GCA_943372155.1 Candidatus Endomicrobiellum trichonymphae
CGTCCGTGGTAGGAGCGCTGCACCGCGACGAACTCGTGCCGGCCGGTGTAGGCCTTGGCGACGAAGCCCGCCATCTCGTTGGCCTCGGAGCCGGAGTTCGTGAAGAAGCAGACGTCCATGTCGGGGTTCACCGATTTGGCCTTGTCGGCCAATCGTTTTGCATATGCGCCGACGGACGGGTGCAGGTACAGCGGCGGGTTGTGCTGGAGCTTGTCGATCTGCGCCTTCAGCTTGGCCACGAAGTGCGGGTGCGAGTGGCCGAGGGACACGGTCGCCACGCCGGCGAAGCCGTCCAGGTACTCCTTGCCGTTCTCATCGTAGAGAAACTGCATCTTGCCTTCGACGATCTGCACGGGCTTGGCGAACATCGGTCCGGGCAGCTGCATCAGGTGCGCGGCGCGCACGGCGGCGACGTCGGCCGCGGTCTGCTTGGACGTCTTGGGCGCGGCGGTGGTCTTAGGAGCCATGAGTTGTTCCTCCGGAAAGTTTCGCGTCGAGCGAGAGAGCGAGGCAAAGTCCGGCCCCGGACAGCAGGCCGTCCATCAGGTTGACCGGCGACGGCAAAAAGGAAATCGGGCTCCAGCGGATCTTGGCGTAAGCCGGCACGGCCCACAGAAACAGCGAGAGGAGTCCGTAAGCCCCGAGCGAGCCCAGCACCGCGGCCAAGGCGCCGCGCCAGCGCGCGGTGGCCGCGCTCATCGCGCCCAGCGCCGCGATCGTGCTCCAGATCGCGACGGTATAGATCACTCCGACCGCCAGCTGCCACTGGGCGGTTCCCGGCAGTCCCCGCGGCATCCCCCAGCCGGAGTAATGCGTGAGAGCCGCCATGACCGCCCCGATGCCCAGCAACGGCCCCAGGAGGCCCGCCAGGGCGGTCGCGGCGCGCCGCCCGGAGGCGGCGCCGATGGCGGCGTAGAACACCGCCGTGTAAAGCGCGATCAGGAAAAATTGCGGGCCGTAGGGTCCGCGCAAAAAGCCTTCGGCGCCCGCGCGATCGGCCAAGGTGCTCGCCACGTGCGCGAGGGCGGCGCCGAAGAAGCCGGCTATTCCCCCTCCCACGATCGCGGCAAAGGGGCTCACGTTAATAGAGGTTCGACTGGCGGCGCTGGCCGGTGTAGTCGACGAACACGGTCTTCTGATCGGTGAAGAAGTGCATGCCGTCCTTGGCCATCTCGCGCTCGCCGACGCCGGAGCCCTTCATGCCGCCGAACGGGACCTGCGCCTCGCCGCCGATCGTCGGGCTGTTCAGGTGGACCATGCCGGCTTCCATCCCCTCGACGAACTTCATCGCCTGCGTCATGTCCTGGCCGTAGAACGCGGAGGTCAGGCCGAACGCGGAGTCGTTAGCGAGCTCCAAGGCCTGCTCGAAGGTCTTGGCGCGGGCGACGGAAAGCACGGGTCCGAAAATCTCTTCCTGCCAGAGACGGCTCTTGGCCTTCACGTTCTCGAAGACCGTCGGCTCCACGAAGAAGCCGTGCTTGAGGTCCCCGGCGGTCAGCTGGTTGCCGCCGCAGAGGAGCTTGGCTCCTTCCTTCTTGCCGATGGCGATGTAGTCGAGGTCCTGCTTGAGCTGGAGCGCGTCGATGGCCGGGCCCATCGTCACCGTCGGGTCCATGCCGTCGCCGACCTTGATCTTCTTGACCTCGGCCAGCAGCATGCCCATGAACTCGTCATAGATCTCTTCGCCGAGGATGAGCCGCGAGGTGGCGGTGCACCGTTGTCCCGTAGAACCGAACGCGCCCTTCATGACGCCGCCCAAGGCCAGGCCCAGGTCGGCGTCGTTCCAGACGACGGCCGGATTCTTGCCGCCCATCTCGCAGGTCACCTTGGCGCCGCGCTTGCCGCACAGCTCGTGCACGTGCTGACCGACGGCGTTGGAGCCCGTGAAGGACACCGCCTTCAGGCGCGGGTCCTCGATCAAGGTGTCGCCGAAGGTGTCGGGCTCGCCGAGCACGAGGTTCAGCACGCCCGGAGGCAGTCCGGCCTCCTCGAAAATCTTGCAGATCTCGACGGCCATGGCCGGAACCTGAGACGCGGCCTTGAGCACCACCGCGTTCCCCGCGACCAGCGCCGGCGCCGTCTTCCAGACCGGAATCGCCCACGGGAAGTTCCAGGGCGTGATGATCGAGACGACGCCCAGCGGCTCCCGCACCGTGTAGAGAAAATTACCGGGCAGCTCCGACGGGGCGGAAGCGCCCATGAAGCGCATGCCTTCGCCGGCGTACCAATCGATGAGGGTGATCCCTTTGGCCATCTCGCCCTTGGCCTCAGGCAGGATCTTGCCCTGCTCGCGGGTCATCAACGCGGCCAGTTCGTCGCTGCGGCGGCGGGCGATCTCGGCCGCCTTCATCAGCACGCGTCCGCGTTGGGGCGCCGGGGTCTTGGCCCAGCCCGCGGCGGCCGCCTGGGCGGCGCTGATGGCCTTCTGCGCGTCGGCCTTGCTGGCGCTCTTGAAGCGGGCCACGACGTCGCGGGTGTCGGCGGGGTTGATCGACTCGACCACGGCGGAGGTCGACCCTTCGACCCACTTCCCGCCGATGAACTGCTTCAAAATCGTCACGCCGGAGCCCGTCTTCGTCGCGGTGGCCATGGACAGATTATATCAATTCGTCCATGAGGCGGAAGCCGATTTGAGCCCCCCTGGCGACGGCTTATTTAAGGACCCCTCCCCGACTGCCGAGGTTCTGAAAGTTGACGTTTTTGTATTCCTCCGGCAACGCGCCCTTGTCGCTCAGAAACCGGTAGGCCGCTTCGGATCGGGGGTTGTCTCTCAGCATTTCTCGAGCGGCCAAATTCGCGGACTCTTCGAGGCCCGCCTTTTGAGCCCACTGGACCAATTCGTAGCGACCGGAGTAGTCCTTGGTTTTGAGGTTGGCTCGGCGCTCGAGAAATTCGGAATCGGGCGTGTCCTGGAGGTTGATTTTGACGATGGCGGAGCGCGGCACTCCCGCCTCCCCCTGGTCCACGCTGACCCAGACGGTCCCATCGGATTCGCGGAGGTACGCGCCGGAGAGCTCTCGACCATCGTTGCTGAAGACGACCACACCCGCCCCTGGAGTGAGGCGCCGCTTCTTGTTCTTGACCGGCGCAGTCGACTCGGGTGCCGGAGAGGTGCCGCCCCCGCCCGCGTGCGGGCTTACGTCATTGAAGTCGTCGGCGTTATTGAACCCCTTGCTCACGAGAAAGTTGCGGGCGGCATGCAGGTTCCGTCGGTATCTCAGCGCGGTCCGGGCCTCTGTATTGGCAGACTCGGACAAGCCATTCTCCTCGGCCCACTGCGCCAGTGCCCAGTGTCCGTCCGCGTCGCCGTCGGGAGCGAGTGCGCGCTGGCGTTTCATGAACTCCGCATCGGGCGTCGTTTCCCGCCGCATCTTTCGGATGCTCGATTTCTCGACGCCGAGCTCGCCCTGATCCTGCCCGAGCCAGATCGTATCCTGTGTCTCGCGGAGGAACACCCCGGCAAGCTCTCGATCCGCGTTCGTCTCGATGACGAGTCCCGATCCTGCGACGAGTGGCTTCTTCTTTGCCGGAACCGCGCGCGCTACGTCCGTCGTGCTCAGCGCGAGGAGAGCCGTGAGCAACAGAACACTACTGCGGCTTAGGGCTGTACGACTCGGTATACCCGGTTCCTGAAGGCACGGGCTTTCCGGGCTTGGCGTGGATAGTATGGTCATAGTATTCGTTGTATCCGGTTCCAGACGGAACGACCTTGACGTTGGGCTTCATCAGGGTGAACTCAGACACCTCGGCCGGCATCTTCCGGCCCTTGACGTACGGGGCTTTGAGCGGGTGATCCCTGTTGTCGATCTTTCGGCCGAGTTCCTCGTGGGTGTACCACTCCCCCTCGAACTTGACC
>CALRXP010000261.1:0-3846 GCA_943372155.1 Candidatus Endomicrobiellum trichonymphae
ATCCAGGCCATGGACCGTCCGGCCATCGACGCCGCGAAATCGATGAACACGAACATCCCCTTGCTCGCCTGCTTCTACTCCGGCATGGAGCAGAAAGGCGAGGTCGCCGCGTTCCAGAAGAGCCTCAAGCGCTTCTATCCCGCCGAGCACCTGTGCTGGATGTTCGGGCCGAAGTACGACGCGACGCCCGCCGTCGTCGCGGTCGGCGACCTGGCGAAAACCTATCCCACCGTGCACTCGAGCCTGATGCTCTACGTGCCTCCCGTCAAATGAACGAAGGCCGCAGCTATCTGACCTGCCTGATCGGCCTGCCCCCGCGCGGACGCGCGGAATGGACCGCCGAGCTCGGCGCCGCGAAGGGGAAGAAGGACGCCGCCACCTTGCGTCGCGAGGGCCGCGCGCTCGCCTTGCTCGGGCGGGGCGAGGAGGCGCTGACGGCGCTCGACCGCGCGCTGAAGCTCGACGGCGCCTCCCACGAAGGCTGGGCCTGGCGCGGAGAGGCTTTGCTCCTGTCCGGCCGCCGCGACGAAGCCCGCCGCGACCTCGACAAGGCCGTCTCGCTCGCGAAGACCTGGCCCTGGGCTCGTTTGTTGCGCGCGGTGTGCCTGCTCACCGACGGCGACACCGACGCCGCTCAGAAAGAGCTGGCCTCCTTGCGCCCTCTGCCTGAAGCGACGCTCGTCTTCGCCTTGCTCGAAGGACAGCGCGGCGCGGCGCAGGCCGGCGTGGACGCGCTGACGCCGGAGCTTAAGGCCCGCCCGACGGGGCCCGCCTATGCGGTGCGGGCCTTGCTCAAGCTGGGGCTCGGGGAGCTTCCCGGCTGTCTTGAGGATCTCAACGAGGCCGTGAAGCTCGAGCCGTCGGCCTGGATCCTGATGCAGCGCGCGGACGCGCTCAACCGCAGCGGCTTCTTCCGTCCCGGCCTCGAGGATTCGGCCAAGGCCGCCGAGGCCCTTCCGGAGTCACCCGAGCCGCACCTGCAGGCCGCCAACATCTACTTCGACCAGGCCTTCTATCCCGAGGCGCTGGCGGCGATGGAGGAGGCCCTCAAGCGTCGGCCGGACGACGCGAGCATGCTCGCGCGCCGCGCGCGCTTCCATCTCGTGCTCGGGCGTCTGGAGGAGGCCGAGGCCGGCCTCGATCGCGCGTGCGAACTGGCGCCCGACAGCGGCCAGCTGCGCTATGAGCGGCTCAACGTCATCGCCTTGCGCAACCGCTTCCCCGAGGTGCTCAAGGCGCTGAAGGCCGGCGCTCTTCAGGAGCCGTTTAACTCCTATCTGACGGGCTACGTGCTGTGCCGTAAAGGCGACCGCGCCGCGGCGGTGAAGCCGTTCCTGAAGGCGGCGGAGATGTCCGACGGGAGCTTCGCCGAGCGCTGCCGTTTTTACGCCTTGGTCTGCCGCGTGCTCTCGAAGCCGGAGAGGAAGGTCGTGGCCCGCCCTCAGTTCTACCTGTGCGGAGTCGGCATTCATCATCCGTATCAGATCACGACCGAAATCCTGCGCGCGCTCGACGCGTGCGAGGTGCTCTACAACAACCTGGGCGACCCGCAGGTGTCGGAATTCCTCGGGTTGTTCCGCGGCGAAGTCCGGGCCGTCACTCGCGTCGACAACGAGCCGGCGATGGGGCGCGTGCAGCGCATCATCGCGGGGCTGCAACGCGGCCGCACGTCGGGCTTCGTCACGCGCATTCACCCCTTCATCTACCGCCGCATCGCCAACGACCTCGTCACCGTCTGCGAAGAGAAGAAGATCAGCTACCAGGCCTTCGGCGCGGTGTCGCTGACCGAGGTGGCGTGGACGCTCGGCGCCGCGGAGAAGAACCACGGCGCCAACCGCGGCCCGTTCGGCCTGCGGGTGTTCGACCTCGTCTATCTGATCGGCCGGCCCGCCTTGCTCGAGGCGAAGCACCCGACCGTCGTGTACTGCATCGCCAACAACGAGCACCGCAAGCAGTTCTGCGCCCTGGTCCGCGACCGCTACAAGCCGGACCAGAACGTGTTCATGCTCGCGGGCTCCGGCGACCGAGAGCAGCAGGTCGTCTCGGAGACGGTGAAGAATCTCGAGGCGAAGCTCCTGTCGCTCGATCTCGGGACCGTCATGTATCTGCCGCCGCGCCAGTGAGGATCTCATGGAAAAATTGATCATCTGCGGTCTCGGAGTCCGGATCCCGGAGGAGACCACGCTTGAAAGCCTTCAGGCCCTCGGCGATTGCCGCGTCGTCTACAGCGATCTCGACGACAAGAAGGCTCTCGCCTGGCTCGCCGGCTATTGCAAGGCGCCCATCAAGCGGCCCACGTCGGCGGCCGAAATCCTGAAGGACGCGACCAAGGACGGCGGCGTCGGCGTCGCCGTGTGGGGCCATCCGCAGTCCTCGAGCCGGCTCACGCGCGAGCTCGAACTGGCGGCGCAGAAGGCCGGGGTCGCCTACCGCGCCTACGGCGCGATCTCGCCCATCGGCAGCGTCTTCGCGCGCTCGATCAGCTTTCTCGGCGGGGACTACGGCTATCAGGGCATCCAGTCCTACGATCTCGAGACCTTGCTCGAGGACCGCAAGGCCGCGACGCCGGAGCTCCCTCTCGTGCTTTATTCGGAGAAGGGGGGAAGCGCCCAGTGGAGCGCGGCTCTGAAGGCGCTGGCACCCGGCTATCCGAAAGGCCATAAGGCGCGTCTGTTCGGCGCCGGCGGCACGGACGTCGAAGCGCCCATGGAGTCGCACAAGCCTATGGGTAGCTGCGTCATGCTCATTCCTCCCGCCAAGCCGTTGACGTCGGTCCCGGAGCGCAAGCGCAATTGAATTTTAAAGGACGACGCGTCCTCGTCACGGGCGGAACCGGCTTCATCGGCTCCGCGCTCGCCAAGCGCCTTTTGCGCGAGGGGGCCGCGGTCCATCTTCTCGTCCGCGCGACGTCGTCGCGAGATCGTTTGGGTCCCGCGTGGGACCGTTGCGTCCGCCACGTCGGCAGCATCGAGGAACCGGCGACCGTCGTCTCGGCCCTGAAAGCCTCCCGTCCCGAATTCGTCTTTCATCTCGCGCGCGAACGCGACGGGGCCAGCTTCGAGCGCCAGGCGAAAGCGACGCGGGCCCTCGCGGCGGCGCTCAAGGCGCACGCTCCGGATCTGACGCGTTGGGTGCGCACCGCCCACTCCGGTCCGACGAGGGGCGACGACGCCTCCCTCGCCGCCGAGGCGGCGGCGCTGGGGCTGCCCGCGGTCACGCTCGAGCTCTTTCTCGTCTACGGCCCCGGCCAAGGCCCGAACGATTTCCCGCGCAACGTGATCGAGGGCTCCCGCTCGCCGTCTCTCTCGGGCTCCGTGAAGGACTTCGTCTACATCGACGACGTGGTCGAGGCCTACGTGCTCGCCGCGGGCAAGCCGGAGGCCGAGGGCAAGACGATCTCGATCGGTACCGGCCAGGGCCGCAGCGAAGCCGAGGCCGCGGCGCT
The DNA here is from genome assembly GCA_943372155.1 of Candidatus Endomicrobiellum trichonymphae. Taxonomy (GTDB): domain Bacteria; phylum Elusimicrobiota; class Elusimicrobia; order UBA1565; family UBA9628; genus GWA2-66-18. The sequence goes on from CALRXP010000261.1 coordinate 3,446, forward strand.
CGCGTTGCGCTTGATGGGTTCCAAGGACGCGCCGCCGAAGGCCTTCGGCGGCGGGGAAGGACATCCCGCCGACATCGCCGACGCGCGCCGCCTGCTGGGCTGGACGCCGCGCGTGCTCCTCGAGCAGGGATTGGCGCGTTTGATCGCGGGCGGCCGGCTCGTCCGTCCCGACCCCGAGCTGGAACGCCGTCATATGATTCCTTGGCTCGGCGCGTCGGGCAAACACGCGTCCGCCCCGAAGGCCGGCGCGCCGTGGAACCTGATCGCGAGCGCGGCGTCTCATTTCTCGGGCGGGGACGCCGCCGCCGCCGAGCGCGACGCGGAAGCCTTCATCGGCCGCCTTCCCGGCGCCGCGGCCGGCCCCGTGATGAAGGCCTTGCTCGCCGCCCAGCGCGGCGACC
>CALRXP010000262.1:0-3838 GCA_943372155.1 Candidatus Endomicrobiellum trichonymphae
GGCGAGGTCGAGGAAGCCCTCGGCGCAGTCCACGTTCTGCTCATAGACCTTGCGCGCGGTGACGTCGCAGTGGGCGAGGAATTCGTCCTTGCGGATGTCGACGTCGAACTCTTTGACTAAAAAGCGGTGAAGATCCTCGACGCCGAGGCCGACGGCGCGCTCGTCGTGCTCCTTGGACCAGGCCGGGGCGAGCTCGCGGAAATAGGCGGACTCGAGCGTCTTCCACTCCGATTCGGAGTTGACGATGACGCCGTCCATGTCGAACAGGACGGCGCGCATCAGGCCTCGGGGGCTTCGAGCTGCTGGTAGCGGGTGAGCGTCGCGTAGACGCCGTTTTTGGCGAGGAGCTCGGCGTGCGTGCCGCTCTCCTCGATGCGCCCGTGGCGCATGACGACGATGCGGTCGGCCTTCTGCACGGTGGAGAGGCGGTGGGCGATCATGACGACGGTGCGGCCGGGGTAGAGGCGCTCCATCGCGGCCTGCACGGCGCGCTCGGATCCGGCGTCGAGATTCGAGGTGGCCTCGTCGAGAATCAGGAGCTTGGGGTCTTTGAGCACCGCGCGCGCGATGGCCAAGCGCTGGCGCTGGCCGCCGGAGAGGCGCGCGCCGCGGTCGCCGAGCGGGGTGTCGAGGCCCAAGGCCATCGCGCCCACGAAGTCGGTGGCGTCGGCAACTGCGAGCGCCTTCGAGACGTCCGTGCGGGTCGCGCCCTCGCGGCCGACGGCGACGTTGCCGAACACGGTGTCGTTAAAGAGAATCGTCTCCTGGGAGACGAGGCCCAAGCGGGCGCGGAGCTCGTTGGAGGACATGTCGCGCAGGTCCACGCCGTCGATGGTGATGCGTCCCTCGGTGGGGTCGAACAAGCGGAGCAGGAGGTGAACGAACGTCGTTTTGCCGGAGCCCGACGGGCCCGCGAGCGCGACGATCTCCCCCGCGTTGATCGTCATCGAGACATCTTTGAGAGCCCAGAGCTCGCGGGACGGATACTTGAAGGAGACCTTGTCGAAAACGATGCCCTGCGCAAGCGACGGGAACGGAGCGGGGTTTGTGGGCTCGACTACGGTCGGCACCTCGTCGAGAATGGAGAAAATTCGCTCGGCCGCGGCGAGGCCCATCTGCATGGTCGAGTTCATCTGCGCGAGGTTCTTGATCGGGCCGTAGGCCATGAAGAAGGAGCCGAGGAAGACGGCGAACTGCGCGGCGGTCATCTCGCCGGCGCCGATCGCTCGGCCGCCGAGCCAGACGATGGCGGCCATGATCAGCGAGCCCAAGAACTCCATGAGCGGTCCCGACAGCGCCGTGGCGCGGAAGTAGCGCATCATCTGATGGAAGAACTCGTCGTTCTCGACGCGGAACTTGGCGATCGCGCCCTTCTCGTAGTTGAAGGATTTGACGACGAGCATGCCCTGCAGGCTTTCCTGGAAGCGGTGGTAGATCTCGCCCATCACTTCATTGCCCCGGCGGCTGGCGGAGCGGAGCTTGCGGCCGAGGATGCCGAGGACGCCGCCCGCCATCGGAATCGCGATGAGAGCCACGAGCGCGAACTTGGGGTTGGTCGCGATCATGACGATCAAAACGACGACGACGGTGAGCGAATCGCGGATGGCGTACAACGGCACGAACTGTAATGCCGATTGTAATGCGTTCATGTCGTTGGTCAGCTTGGCGAGGACTTCCCCGCCCTTGCTCTTCCAGAAGAAATCCATGGATAAGGCGTGAAGATGGGTGAAGAGATCCTCGCGGATCTCCTGCGTGATCTTCTGGCCGAACCACGACATGAGATAAGACTGGGTGTATTGAAAAATGAGCTTGAGGAAGAACACGGCCGGGATCATCAGCGCCACGCGCTTGAGCTGCTCGGGGTCGGTGTTGACGAAGAGGCTGTTCGTGATGGGCCCGAGGACCTTGACCAAAGCGCCGTTGAGGGCGGCCACGACGACCATGACGCAGGTCGCCTGGATGAGGCGGGCGCGGTACGGCTTGACGTACCGGAGGAGCCGCTTCAGCGAGCGCTGGTCGGCGTTCACTTCGCGCCGGCCGCCGCGAGCTTGGGCAAGGCGTCCTTCATGGCCTTGAGCGCCTTCTCGATATTCTCGACGGAGTTCGCGTAGGAGAAGCGCAGGTAGCCCTCGCCGAGCGCGCCGAAGGACGTGCCCGGCAGGCAGGCCACCCCGGCGGTGTTGAGGAGCGCGTCGGCGAGCTCCTTGGACTTCAGGCCCGTGCCGGTGATGTTCGGGAACACGTAGAAGGCGGCGTTGGGCGTCTTGCAAGTGACGCCGGGAAGCGCGTTCAGGCCTTTGACGATGACGTCGCGCCGCTTCTTGAATTCCTTGACCATGCTCGTGACCGACGTTTGCGGGCCGTTCAGGGCCTCGATCGCCGCGATCTGGGAGAAGGAGGACACGCAGGAGTGATCGTTGGTCGAGAGCTTGGCCATCGCGTCGATGAGCCACTTCGGTCCCACGCCGTAGCCCAGGCGCCAGCCCGTCATCGCCCAGGTCTTGGAGAACCCGTCGAGGAGGATGGTCCGCTCTTTCATGCCGGGCATGGAGAGCAGGGAGCGGTGCTCTCCCTTATATACGATGCGCGAGTAGATCTCGTCGGAGAGCACCATCGCGTCGGGAAACTTGGCGAGCGCCTTGGCCACGCGCTCCATCGTCGCCGGGCTCATCACGCCGCCGGTGGGGTTGGCGGGCGAGTTGAGGATGACGAGCTTGGTCTTGGGCGACAGGAGCTTCTCGAGATCGGCGGGATCGAAGTCCCAGTCCAGGCTCTCGCGGATGGGCAGCGGCACGGCCTTGCCCCCCACGTAGTTGATCATGGACTCGTAGATCGGGAAGCCGGGGTTGGGGTAGATGACCTCGTCGCCGGGCTCGATGAGGGCGAGGATGGTGAAGAAGATGACGGGCTTGCCGCCGGGAACGAGGATGGTCTCCTCGGGGCGGACGGAGATGCCGCGGCTCTTGGCCACGTACTCGGCGACGGCTTTTCGCGCCTCGGGAAGGCCGGCCGACGGTCCGTAATGCGTGTAGCCGGCGTCGAGCGCTTTCTTAGCGGCGTCGCGGATGTTCTTGGGGGTGTCGAAGTCGGGCTCGCCGATCTCGAGGTGGACGATCTTTCGGCCCTGGGCTTCCAGGGCGCGGGCGCGCGCGAGGACTTCGAAGGCGGTTTCGGTTCCGAGACGGGAAAAGCTTTTTGCCAGTCGCATGACCGGATTTTAGCTTTTTTAGGCCGTTCGTCCCAAGATGCGCTTCTGGTCGGTCTCGGCCAGGACCATGAAGCGACCGTCGGCATACGCGTAGACGACATGCTCGGCATCGCTCAAAGTGCCCTCGAGCAGCACGAGGCGATGGCGCTCGCGGATCAGGCGGGTTTCGACGAGCATGGTCGCGCCCAGCGGCACGCCTTTGCGGAACTCCGTGGTCAGGCGCGCGGTCATCACCGGGCGGCCGGCGAGCCAGGCGGCCGCGCCCAGGGCTTCATCGAGCGCGGTGAGCAGGGCCCCGCCGTGCACGAGGCCGGGCGCGCCCTCGGAGAGCGAGCCGAACTTCGCGGTCGCCACCAAAGACCCGTCATGACGGCGGTAGTACTTGAGGACGATGCGGTCCTCAGAGCTGGTCATGCCCGCGAAGGCGCCGCGCGCGGTCGCGAACGGGAACGGCTGGACCTCCTCCCAGTCGGGAAGGGGCCAAGGGGACGTCGGCTTGGGCGTCATTCCGGAAGTTTAGGAAATTTGACGGCCACCGGGTCGCCGTTTAACGCGTCGAGGAAGGCCAGCAGGTCGGCGCGTTCTTCCTTGGTCAGCTTGAGCGGCTTCATGCGGCCGTCGAGTTGGGCG
>CALRXP010000263.1:0-3812 GCA_943372155.1 Candidatus Endomicrobiellum trichonymphae
AGAGGAAACTCGAGCTCGGCGACCTCGCGGGCAAGGTCCGATGGCGCCTCATCGGGCATCTGCAGACGAACAAGGCGAAGAAAGCCGTGCAGGTCTTCGACGCGGTCGATTCGGTCGACAGCGAGAAGGTCGCGGCGGCGCTGAACGCCGCGTGGACGCGAGACGGGAAGCTCCCGGTGATGATCCAGGTGAAGCTGACCGAGCGCGAGACGCAGGCGGGAATAAGCCCGGAAGAACTTCCGGGTCTGATCGAGGCGATGGGGAAGTACCCGAACCTCGAGCTGCAAGGGCTCATGGGCATCGCGCCCAATGTCGAGCCGCTGGAAGCCGTCCGGCCGAGCTTCAGACTCTTGCGAGAGCTGAGGGATAAGCACCTGCCGAACGGAAAGCTGAATATGGGCATGAGCCGGGATTACGAGGTCGCGATCGAAGAAGGCGCCGACCTGGTCCGCATAGGCACACAAATTTTTGCACCTGAGTCCGACATCAATGGAGGCCCTGCATGATCGTGAAAGTGCGCGTCATTCCTAACGCAGCGGACAACGAAGTGGTGAGCCGCATCGGCAGCGTTCTGCGGGTGAAGGTTGCCGCTCCGGCGGTTGACGAGAAGGCCAATGCCGCACTGAAGGATTACCTCGCCGAGTTCTTTGAGGTGTCCGGCAAGCGCGTCAGCATCCTTCGCGGCGCTAACGGCCGTGAGAAGACGGTGGAGATCGTGGGCAAGACCGAGGAGCAGCTCAAGCGGGTGATGGATTCCATCCCCTAAGAGAGCCGCAAGACGGGCGTTGATCGAGGGCGAACAAGGACCTTTAACCTTGTTCGCCCTCGACCTATTTATACGGACCCGGTCGTAAAAGCTATAATCCATTTCCTGAAATGACCAAGAAGCCGCTTCACGAAGACCCGATCAAGCACATCGTCTGGAAGGGGGACCGCCTCATCGTCCTCGACCAGCGGTATCTCCCGAGAACGGTGAAGTACGTGACCTGCAAATCGGCCGTGCAGGTCGCCAAGGCCACCACGGATATGGTCCTGCGCGGAGCGCCCCTCATCGGCTGCGCCGCCGCCTACGGAATGGCCCTGGCCGCCCGCAAGAATCGCCTGAAAGACGTGCTCGCCGCGGAGCCCGTGCTCCGCAAGGCCCGCCCGACGGCCGTCAACCTCATGCACGCGCTGGACCACATGTTGGCCGTGGCCAAGTCAGGCCCTGAGGCTTCCTTGTCAAAGCGCATGGCCGCCGCCGCCGTCACGTATTACACGGACGACCTCGGCTTCAACGCCGCGATGGCGACCAAGGGCGCCGCGTTGCTCAAGAAGGGCTCGAACGTGATCACCCACTGCAACGCCGGCGCGCTGGCGACGGCGGGGATCGGCACCGCGGTCGGCATGATCCGCGCGGGCTGGCTCGCGGGCAAGGTGAAGCACGTGTACCCGTGCGAGACCCGGCCTTACCTTCAAGGCGCGCGCCTGACGTTGTGGGAGCTGATGGAAGCGGGCATTCCCGCGACGCTCATCACCGACAACATGGCCGCGCACCTGATGAAGACGCGCAAGATCGACGCCGTCATCGTGGGCAGCGACCGCATCGCCGCCAACGCCGACGTGTGCAACAAGATCGGGACCTACGGCCTCGCGATCCTGGCCAAGCATCACGGCATTCCCTTTTATGTCGTCGCGCCCAGCACGACCGTGGACCTGAGCACCAAGCACGGGGATGATATTCCGATCGAGGAGCGCTCGATCCAGGAAGTCGTGGAGATTTTCGGCGTGAAGATCGCGCCCAAGGACGCCAGGGCCCACCACTTCGGCTTCGACGTCACGCCGCACGCGCTCGTGACCGCGATCGTCACGGAGAAGGGCGTCGTCTCGCCCGCCAACGGTAAAAATCTAAGGAAGGTATTGAACAACTAATGTCCACTCACGCCCATAAGCCGCCGATGACCCGCCCCAAGCTCACGAAGATTCTCGCCACGCTCGGCCCCGTCTCCGCCAAGCCCGCGATGATGCTCGACCTGCTGGCCGCCGGCGTCGACGCGTTCCGCCTGAACTGCTCCCACGCTTCGTTGGCCGAGCTCGAGAAGAACGTCAGCTTGATCCGCTCCATGTCCCGCCAGAGCCGCCGCGCCTGCTCGGTGGTGATGGACCTGCAGGGCCCGCGCCTGCGCGTCGGCCGCCTGCGCAACGGCGAGCCCATCGATCTGAAGAAGGGCGCCAAGACGCGCATCAGCGTCCACGACATTCCCGGCACGGCCGAGGAGTTCTCGACCAGCTTCAAGAAGCTGCCGGAGACCGTGAAGAAGGGCATGGAGATCCGGCTCGACGACGGCTCGATCGTGCTGACCGTGCTCAAGACGGGAGCGGGCTGGGTGGACTGCGAGGTCCTCATCGGCGGCAAGCTCAAGGAGCACAAGGGCATCAACCTTCCCGGCGCCGACATCGACCTGCCCGCGCTGACCACGAAGGACCTGCGCGACCTCGACATGGGCCTGAAGTGCGGGATCGATCACGTGGCGCTCTCCTTCGTCCGCTCGCCCGACGATATCTTGAAGGCCCGCCGCATCATCAACAAAGCCGGCGCCCCGACGCGCATCATCGCCAAGATCGAGCACCCGCTCGCGCTCGACCGCATCGATGAGATCCTGGAAGCCGCCGACGGCATCATGATCGCGCGCGGCGACCTGGCCGTCGAGCTGTCCGCCGCCGAGGTGCCCGCCCTGCAGAAGATGCTGGTGCGTAAGGCCAACGACGCCGGCAAGCTGTCGATCGTCGCGACCCAGATGCTCGAGAGCATGATCAGCCACGCCCAGCCGACGCGCGCCGAGGCGTCCGACGTCGCCAACGCGATCTACGACGGCGCCGACGTGGTCATGCTATCCGGTGAGTCCGCCGTCGGCCTCTACCCCGTCGAGACGGTGACGGTCATGGCCGACATCATCCGCCGCGCCGAGGCGTCCAACTTCCGCTACCGCATGATCCCGCACGGCCTGCTCGACTCACCCGAGACGGGCTTCGCCCACGCGCTGGCGCGCGCCACGCACGACGCCTGCGACGTGACCGGCGCCAAGGCCGTCATCGTGTATACGATGACGGGCTGGTCGGCGCGCATCATGTCGAAGTACCGCCCGTACGCGCCGATCATCGGCATGACGCCTTTGAAGGCGACGTACAACCAGCTGGCGCTATACTGGGGCATCGCGCCCACGATCTGCCCGCTCGGCAAGACCACCGACGAGATGCTGGGCTACGGCGAGCGCATCCTGCTCAAGAACGGGATCGTCAAGCACGGCGAGACGACCTTGGTGACGGCCGGCGGAACGGCCAAGCACAAGGCCTCGAACATGCTGAAGATCCACGGCGTCGGATCTTTGACCTACCGCTAAAGGCGGCGGGCCCGGGGCGTCAGTAGGAGCGCCACTCCTTCAAGACGACGGTCGCCTTTTTCGGGTCCTTGAGATCGAGGTCCGCTTCGACGTGATCGTACCCGTACCAGCAGATCTCCGGCCACACGTTGTAGGCGAAGTCGCAACGAGCCGTCGCCGCGCCCGCGGCGTATTCGCACGAGAAGCGTTCCCAGCCCTTCGTGCCGACCGCGCGACCCGCGGCCGCCACGGCCTCCTTCGTGATCGGGAACGAGGCGTCCCATTGGGTTGAGGTGACCCTCAGGATCTTAGGCGCCGCCGGGGTCTCGACTAAGACCGGGCTGGGCAGGCGCACCTGGGCGAGATCCGAGGCGGAAGGTCCCGCGAAGCGGCGCAATTCGGAGAAGGCGTCGGCGCGCAGGGGAGAGGCGGCGAGAACGAGGGCGAGGGCGG
>CALRXP010000264.1:0-3810 GCA_943372155.1 Candidatus Endomicrobiellum trichonymphae
GAAGAAGATCGGCCTTGCCGCCGGTGGATTTCTTGCCTACGAGACGGCATGGCATGACCTTGGTCCGGTTGACGACGAGGCAGTCTCCCGGCTTCAGGAAGCGGGGAAGGTCCCGGAATATCACATGCTGGATCGAGCCGTTCGCTCGATCCAACACCATGAGCCGCGCCGAGTCGCGGGGCTCCGCCGCCGTCGAAGCGATCTGCGATTCGGGATACTCGTAATCGAAGTCGGAGAGAGGGAGGTTCATTCGTCCACCTCCGACAGCTCCGAGCCAGGGAAATAGAAGCTCAGTATCTTGGTGTAGTTGCGGCCCTTCTCCGCCTGCAGGCGCGCGCCCCACTGGCACAGCCCGACACCGTGGCCTGACCCGCCGCCGATGAATTCGACGCCCTTCTTGAGCATGTTCACCGTGCGAATGCGCACGCTCTTCATCTCTCCGGCGCCGAGGGCGCCACGAAGGTCCGAAGCCTTCATCTCGACGTCTTCCCTGCCGCTCTTGATCAGGAACGTGCGGACGTAGCCGGCGGCGTCGCGCGCCCCGATGCGCAGGCTCTTGAGCGGGCTGGTGAGCATGCGCCGTTCAGAGATCGCGGCCGTCAGGTCGGCCCAAGCGAAATAGGCGATCCACTTCATGTGGGGCGACGTCGCGCACCAGGGATCGCGGACGCCGCGCAAGGGCGGGGGAATCTCGCCGTCGTTGCCCCACGCCGCGCCGGCGTCCGTGGTGGCGCCGCCGCAGCAGGCGTGATAGTAGACGCGCAAAAGCTTGCCCTTCCAGCCGAGCACTTCGCCGCGCGTCTGGCGCACGGCCGCGCGCACGTTCTCGTTCACCCCGGTCATGCCCTTATAAACCTGTGAACGCGTGTCCGCGGTCAGATCGAAGCCGTCTTTGCGGAACTTGCCCATGTTGGCGTAGGTGAACGTGCGCGCCACGACCGCCTGAGCCTTCAGCGCCTCGAGCGGCCAGCCCGGATCCATCTCGTGAGGAAGCACTCCCTCGAGGTATTCCTCGACGCTGGCCTCCTCGACGATGGTCAACGTCTGCCCGGGATCGAGGCGCAGAATCAGCGCGCCGCGGTAAAAATTGGAGCCGACGCGGATGCGCGCACCGTCGGCGGGGACCAACCGGGTCTCCGTCTTCAGACGCAGGTCCGCCAGGCGCAGGCCACCCTCGCGCGGCCTGAGGGTCAGTTCTCCTTTCCACTCCAGAGCCTTGGGCTTGGCCCCGGGCTGGATGTACGCCACCTTGCCCTCGGGGAAGAGGACGGCAGAGCCGGCCTGGCGCACGATCGCCACCTGAACGGTGGAGGCGCCGGCCGATGCGGCCGCGAGAAGAATGAACGCCGCGATGGTCACAGCAGGTCGAGGGCGCGGCGCGGAGCCGTGAGTCCGAGGTGCGCGTACGCCTTGGGCGTGGCGGTGCGGCCGCGCGGGGTGCGCGCGAGGAAGCCGGCCTGGATCAGGAACGGTTCGACGACGTCGGTCACGGTGTCGAGCTCCTCGCTGACGGCGATCGCCAGGTTCTCGACGCCGACCGGGCCTCCGTCGAACTTTTCGATGACGGCGCGTAGCAGGCGACGGTCCATCGGGTCGAGGCCCTCGGCGTCGACCTCGAGCTTGGACAGCGCGTGGCGCGCGGTCTCACCGGTGATCTTCCCGTTGCCGTCCACCTGGGCGAAGTCGCGGACACGCCTTAAAAGTCGATTGGCTATGCGAGGGGTCCCGCGGCACCGCCGGGCTATCTCATCGGCGCCCTCCTGGTCCGTCGGGATGTTCAACAATCCGGAGGAACGCAGGACGATGCGCCGCAGCTCCTCCGGTCCGTAGAAGCCGAGCTGGGCCACGATACCGAAACGGTCGCGAAGGGGGCCCGTCAGGAGGCCGGAGCGCGTCGTGGCCCCGACGAGCGTAAACTTCGGCACGGCCAGCTTCAACGTGGACGAAGCGGGCCCTTTGCCGGTGGAAATGAAGAAGGTGTAATCCTCCATCACGGGGTACAGGGCCTCTTCGACGACGGCGTTCAGGCGATGAATCTCGTCGATGAAGAAGACGTCGCCCTCGGAGATGTCCGTGAGCAGCGCGGCCAAGTCGCCGACGCGCACGAGAATCGGGCCCGAGGCGGTCCGCAGGTTGACGCCCATTTCGCGGGCGAGAATGTTCGCGAGCGTGGTCTTGCCGAGGCCGGGGGGCGCGTAGAACAGGCAATGGTCGAGAGGCTCGCTGCGCTGCTTGGCGGCCTTAATGAACACCTTGAGGTTTTCTTTGAGCGAGTCCTGACCGATGAACTCCTCGAGCGTCTTGGGCCGCAAGGCGCGGTCGGCGTTCTCCTCGGCGGGAAGGACTGCGGGGCTCAGCAATTCGTCGGACTTTTTCGCCATTTAGAGCCTCTTCAGCGCCTGGCGCACGAGCTGTTCGGTGGGCACGTCCTTGCCGCCGTGTTCCTCGGCCAAGGCCTGGAGCGCGGTGCGCGCGTCGGAGAATTTGTAGCCCAGCGCCTCGAGCGCGTTGAGCGCCTGGCTCCAGGAGCCGGCCGAAGGTAAGGAGGCCCCGGCGGGCTGGAGATGCGGCTGGCCCGGAACGCGCACTTCGTCGATCTTGCCCTTGAGCGCGTCCACGATCTTGGTCGCCGTCTTCTTGGTGAAGCCGAACACGCCACACAGGAGCTTCTCGTCGCGGTCCATCACGGCGCGGCGGAAATCGGGGAGAGACTTCGAGGCCTTATCGAGGAACTCGAGCGCCTTTTTCGCGCCGGTCCCGGGAATCTCGTCGCGGAACGCGCAGAACATCGCCTTCTCGGACGCGGAGAGAAAGCCGTAAAGGGACTCGCCGCCGCCGTACATCGCGTAGGACGCGACGATGAAGAGCAGGGCCTCGCCGCCGGGGGCGGGGAGCTTCGACGCGGTGGCGGAGGTCACGTGGATCTCGTGGCCCACGCCGCCGACCTCGAGCACGACGCTCTCGAGATCTTTCGACAGGATCAGGCCGCGAAGCGAGGCGATCATTTCTTGGCTCCCCACGAGTCGAGCACCCGCAGGCCTTTGCCGCGCCCCGCGCGTAGGTGGCACAACGCGATCGCGGCGGCGTCGGCCACGTCGTTGGGGCGGAGCTTGTCGGCCAGGCCCAGGGCCTTCTGCACGACGGTCTGCATCTGCGCCTTCTCCGCGCTCCCCGAGCCGGTGAGGGAAAGCTTGACGGTCTTCGGATTGTACTCGGTCACGCCGTGCCCGGCCTGCGCGATCGCGAGCAGGGCGACGCCGCGCGCCTGGAGCGTGGCGCGCACCGTGGTCGCGATCGTGGTGAAGAACATCTCTTCGATCGCCACCGAACGGATCGCGTGACCCTTGAGCACGACGGCGAGCTCGGCGTGAATGGATTTCAGGCGCTCCGGAAGGGGAACTCCCGGCAAGGTCCGGATGACTCCGGAAGCGACCAGACGAGGAGACGAGGGCGCGCCGTCGAGGACGGCCCAGCCGGTCTCATGCATCCCGGGATCGATTCCGAGGATCATTAAGCGGCCATCTTCTCCATCACGGCGTCGGAGATGTCGAAGTTGGCGTAAACGTTCTTGACGTCGTCCAAGGCCTCGAGCAGCTCGATGAGCTTGAGAACCTGCGGCGCGTGCTTTTCGTCCACCGAAACCAGATTGTCCGGAATCATCGTCGCTTCCGCGGTCGCGGGGGTGATCTTCTTGGCGATCAGCGCGTCCTTAACCTTCACGAGATCGTTCGGAGCGGTGTAAATCTCGAACGTGTCGCCGTCCACCTTAAAGTCCTCGGCGCCGGCGTCGAGGGCCGCTTCCATCACGGA
>CALRXP010000265.1:0-3800 GCA_943372155.1 Candidatus Endomicrobiellum trichonymphae
ATCACAGCGTACTCTCGCGGGAAACGGACGAATACGTGCAGCCGTTCGCTCGCCAGCGCGGGCGGCGGTTCGGGGTAGCGGCGCACCATGACCTTGAGCTTGGGCAGGCGCTCCTGGATTTCGGAGTCGGGGGCGCGTTCATCCAGGAATTCGGCCAGAATCTCGACGCCTTCGGCGCGCAGGGCCGTCAGAATGTCCCGCAGCACCTCGGCCTGGCGGGACTTCTGGCGCAGAGCGTGCTCGCGGATCTGGGCGAGAACCTGGCGCGCGGTCATGCCGTCGAGGAAGCGTTTGCTCGCGGAGCGGCGCGCGAGCTTGGCGATCTCGGCCACCCGCGTCATGAAGAACTCGTCGAGGTTGGAGCTGACGATGGTCGCGAATCGCAGGCGCTCGAAGGCGGGCACGGTGGCGTCGGCAGCCTCGGAAAGGACCCGGTCGTTGAACGCGAGCCAGGACAGATCGCGGTTGAAGAAGCGCTCCGCCGCCTTCAGGCCGACGGCCTGGGGCACGGAGACGGCGGGCGCGGCGTCCACCTTGAGGGGGATGATTTTCGAGCGAGCCATAGAAGGAGACTTCTTGGCCATTTTAGCTCTTATGCGCGGGGCCTAGACAGCTTCGTGGCCAGGACGACCTGGACGAGCGCGACGCCGGCCAGACCGAGGCCGACGATCCCGAAGGAGGCGCGCGGGGCCAGGCCCAAAGCGAAGGCCGCCCCGAGCGCGAACTTCAACGTCACCGACACCGAGTTGGAGGCGGCGCGAGCAACGGCCGTGACGCCTCCGGCCGCGACGAGCGGAGTGTGATCTTGCACGGCGCCCGTCATGAACAGGCGCGCCGCGGCGTTGAGCGTCGCGAACACGAACACGCCCGCGACCATCGCGGCCAGATTGCCGGGAATCCAGGACGTCGCGAGCGCCAGAGTGCCGATCGCGCCCGCCGCGATCCAGACCCGCCCGCTTGAGCGCGAACCGCGCGCCGAGAACAGCAGTGAACCGGCGATGCCGCCAAGGCCGAACGCCCCGCCGACGTAGCCCGCGTAGGCGGGTTTCATCAGGATCGCCTTCGCGAAGAAGGCCGACATCAGCTTGCGCAGAGGGTATAGATTGAGCAAGGCGAGACCCAGGCACGACCAGCGCAAGGCCGGATCGGCGAGCACGAGCTTGAGCCCTTCCCAGGTGCCGCCGCGCTCCGGCTCGGCGGCGACGCGCACCGCGCGCCGAACGGGCTTGGGCACGAGGACGTAGACCGCCGCCGACAGCATGAAGCCCGCGGCGATCACGGCGTGAGGCAGCCAGCTGTCGGAGCGCGTCATCAGGACGGCGAGGCCGACGGGGCCGATGACGCCGCCGAGGTCGAAAGCCAGCTCGTAGCGCGCGTTGAGGCGGTCGAGCTCCTCGCGGTCACGCTCGGCGAGCTCGAGCGGCAGGGCGTGGACGGCGGTGTCGACGAGCCCGCGCACGATCGCGTCGAGCGTGTAGCCGACGACGGCGACGGGAATCGTGAGGCGCCCCAGCCACCAGGCGACGGGAATGATCGCGAGCGACGCGCCGCGCAGGAAGGTCGAGAGAATCAGGAGGCGGCGAGAGCCGAGCTTGTCGCACGGCCAGCCGCCGACGAAGGTTCCGGACATGTGCACCGCAGTCTCCGCCGAGGTGAAGAACGCGGCCCAGCCGAGAGAGCCGGTCAGGTGGCTCATCAGCAGGGGCTGGGCCAGGTGCAACGCGTTGTTGACGATCTGAGAGAGCAGGACGCCGCCCAGGAATCCGCCCAGGGGGGCGCGGCGGGGGAGAGGGGCGCTCACGATCGGCCGGGCGGCTTCGAGCGTCGGTGTCATCGGACCCCCGCCAGCTCGGGCTCATCCCAGGTTTTCTTCTCCACATAGACGCGACGCGCGGGAACCGAGATCAGGATGCGCTCCGGCAGGATCAGCGCGGTCAGGGAGCCGCCGTACACGCAACCGGTGTCCAAACCGACCGCATTAGGCCGGACGACGGGACGTCGCTTGGCCCAATGGCCGAACACCGCGAGCGTGCGCTCCCGATAGCCCTCGTACCACGCGCGTCCGTCCGGCAGGCTGCGCAAATTGGTCAACGTCGTCGCCGTCTGCCACTCGAGCCCCTCGGCGGGGTCGAAGCCGGCGTGCACCACGAGAAAGCCCGGGCCGGAAACGGTCAACGGCCAGGTATCGATGTAGCGCATCGCGGGCTCGTACAAGTCGCCGAGCTGACGGTAGGTCTCCGCATCGTGGGCCTTCTCGGTCGAGCGCGTCCCGGCGCGCCAATAGCGGCGCAGACGCAGCTCGTGGTTGCCGAGCACGACCTCCAGATTTTTCGATTTCATCGCCCATTCGATGACGCCCCGGCTGTCGGGTCCTTTCGAGATCAAATCCCCGACGCTGATCAGGCGGTCCGCCGGCGTCGCCTTCACCGCTCTCAGAAGGTCCTGAAGCTCCTCGTAACAACCGTGAACGTCGCCGATGACGATGGTTCGTTCGTTCATGATTATTCTTCCTCGCTCTCGCCTTGCGGCGTCAGGCCGTCGCGCTTCATCTTCGCCAGATAGCGCTCGTGCGCGTCCACGAGCTCATCCCGTATCGTCCTTCCCGCGGCGACGATCTCGTCGAAGTTCGCCTCGAGATGGGCCTCGAGCTCGGCGGGCGTCGCGCCGTTGAGCGAGAGCCGGTGCGCGCGTCCGAGCTGCGTGCCGACGGAGTAAGCGAAGTCCTCCTGCTGCTCGGTCGACAGCATCTTTTTCAGCTTGGCGTTGAGCGGGTCGAGCTGGCGCGCGTAATACTCGACGCCGTCGAGGACGGCCCCGCCGGCGCGAAGCTCCCAGCCCGGGGCGTAAAGCTCGGCGGCCGCGCGCATGCGCTCGGCCTCGGAACCGTAAGGCGTCTTGTACCACTCGGTGTCCGGATCGGTGCGCGTGGCCTTGATGTTGAGCAAGATACGGTCCTTGCCCGACTTCTTGTTCTTCGGCGCGAGCACCACCAGAAACAAACCGCGGAAGCCCATCGAGCCCTGACCGCGCCCGGCTTCCTCGATGACGTACTCGTCGAGGACGCCGTCGTTGCGGCCTTCGGCCCAGCTCGTCACAAGCTTCACCACGTCGGGATCCTTGGGGGACAGCGCGTTGCGCCGCATCTCCTTGGCCCACTTCTTGTTCGCCTTGAGATAGGCGTCGGTCGTCTGCTCGTCGTCCTGAGGCTCGACGTTCTTGAGCTCGCGGAACTCCGAGAAGGGGCGGTCCGGGTGATGGAAGCCGCGGAGGTAGCCGCGCTTGACCTGCTTGAGCACTTCCTTGTCGAGGAGACCCTTACCGTCCTTCTTCCGTCTCAGAGACAGCGAGACCATGAGCCGCACGAGATCCCAGGAATACGGCCCGACGCGCGAGCGGTCGAAGTCCACCATCGCCGCGCCCTGGTTCGATTTCGCGTAGTTGTCGACGTGGGGCGAACCGTGAAGCAGGACGCGCGGGGTCGAACCCATGTCCATGAGCTGCGCGAAGCGCTCCTGCATGGGCAGAAGCATGTTGCGGAAGTAGAAATGCGCGCCCCGCTTCTCGTGAAGGTAGTTCTTGCGGATATTGTCGGCGTCGCCGGCGGGATCCTTGTCGAAGAGGTTCGATTTGGGACCGGCGTCGTCCGACTTCCGGAACCCCGCGAGGGAGCCTAAGGCGCCGAAGGCCGCCGCCATGGTGTCGGCGCGGATTTCCTCCCGGGAACGGGACGAGTCGATGGTCTTGAAGCCGAACTCGCGGGACTGCGCGTCGTACTCGGCGGTGACGCGCGTCTGGAACAG
>CALRXP010000266.1:0-3799 GCA_943372155.1 Candidatus Endomicrobiellum trichonymphae
CAATAAGCTCGGCGCGGAGAACGCCCGCGCGGACAACGCGTCCGCGCGCCCGATGGACAGCTTCACGTATCTTGGGCGGCTCGCCGCCTACGCCGACCTGGGCGACGACCACAACCTCGAGTTGGGCGTCAGCGAAGCTTGGACGCCGCGGCGCTACGTCATGGACACCTCCGTCGCCGGAACCGACTATAACGCCGACGGCACTCCCGACGCGCCCAGCACCTCCGCCGGCATTCAGACGCGCAAAAATACTTGGCGGAGCCTGGCCGGCGTGGATCTCACCTATCGCTGGCAGCCGTCCTCCGGCGGGCTATACAAAGGCCTCGTCTGGGGCACCGAGGTCCTCCAGAACAATGAAAGGCGCTTCGATCCGGCGACCAACCTGCCGACGGACCGCGTGAGGGCCTTCGCGGGTTACTCCTATCTCCAGTTCAAGGTCGGCCGCCGCTGGCGCCCCGGCGTCATGGTGGATCTGACCGAGGATCTCGACACGGCGAAGACTTTGACCCGGACCTACACAGGCTTCCTGACCTACGATGTCACCGAATTCCAACGCCTGCGCCTGTCCTTCGCGCGCGCCGTCGATAACAGGCCGACGGGGCTCGGCAACAACACCGTCGCCCTTCAATGGACCGGGATCCTCGGCCATCACGTGCACGGATTCCGGGATCGCTAAAGAGATAGGATTTCGAGGAAATCATGAATAAAATCGCTCTCATCTTCGCTCTCGTCGCCGTGCCGGCTCTCGCGGAGGCCGCCAAACTCCGCATCGTGGCGACGACCCCGGAACTCGTCGACATCACACAACGCGTCGGAGGCGACCTCGTCTCCGTGGACGGACTCGCGCGCGGCACCGAGGATATCCATCAAGTGGTCATGAAGCCGAGCTTCGTCAGCAAGCTCAATCGCGCCGACGCCGTGGTCTACCTCGGACTCTCGGTCGAGCACGCCTTTTTACCCGGCCTTCTCGACGTCGCAAGAAACCCGAAGATACGACCGGATCCCGACACGCTGAACTGCCTGGGCCCCGGTTGCATCGACTGCTCCATCGGCCTGAACGTCCTTCAAAAGCCCGCCTCTCTAAGCCGCGCCCAAGGAGAACTCCACCCTCAGGGCAATCCCCATTACAATCTCGGTCCCGAGAACGGCGTTCTCATCGCGCGCAACATCACCGCCGGACTTTCACGGGTGGATCCGTCTCACGCCGCCGAGTACGAAAAAAATCTGGCGGCCTATCTCGCCGAACTTCGGCCGAAGATCGAGCAATGGCGCAAACGGGCGGTTCCGCTCAAGGGGGTCAAGGCCGTCTCCTATCATCTGGACGTCGCTTACCTCGCCGCTTTCACGGGGCTCGAATTCGTGGACACCATCGAGTTCAAGCCCGGCGT
Source organism: Candidatus Endomicrobiellum trichonymphae (assembly GCA_943372155.1). GTDB lineage: Bacteria > Elusimicrobiota > Elusimicrobia > UBA1565 > UBA9628 > GWA2-66-18. The sequence goes on from CALRXP010000266.1 coordinate 1,389, forward strand.
CTCTCCGACCCCGACCCACCTCGCCGAGCTCGTCAAGAAGATGAAGGAGCAGAAGGTGACCCTCATCGTGCGCGAGCAGCAGTACGACGCCAAGACGCCCGCCTGGCTCGCCGAGCAGACCGGAGCCAAGGTCGCCGTCATCGGCACCATGGCGAACGCTTTGCCGGGGACCGAGACCTTCATCAAGCTTTCCGAGACCAATCTCTCCCATTTGCTCGAGGCCGTTCATTGATCAAGTTCAAGAATGCCTCCCTCGGCTACGGGAAGGCTCACATCCTCTCTCACGTCGACCTGGAGATCAAGCGCGGGGATTTTTGGGGCATTCTCGGCTACAACGGCTCCGGCAAGACGACCATCCTTAAAACGATGCTGGGCCTTATCCCCTGTCAAAAGGGCGAGTTCACGGCGACGGGCTCCCTTTTCGGCCGGCCCCGTTTCGGCTACGTGCCGCAGAAGGAGCGTCTCGACCCGCTTTATCCCCTCTCCGCGCGCGACGTGGCCGCGATGGGAACCTACCGCAAGGTGGACCTTCTCCAGCGCCTACGCGGCGCCGGGCACGAGGACGTGGTCAACCGCTGCCTCGCCGACTGCGGCGCGACCCACCTGGCCGGACGGCGCTTGAGCGATCTCTCGGGCGGACAGAAGCAGCGGGTCCTGATCGCCCGGGCGCTCGCGGCGGAACCCGAAATCCTGGTGCTCGACGAGCCGTTGGCCGGCATCGACATCACGACGCAGCTCTCCTTGCTCAAGCTGCTCAAGGAGCTGAAGGCGAGCCGCGCCCTGACGGTCCTCATGGTCAGCCACCGCGTCAGCGCCGAACGCGGCCTGTTCACCCACATCGCCTGGGTGGAGGACGGCAAGGTGACCACGGGGCCGTCGGAGAAGATGCTCGCCTCCGGCAAGCTCAACGAGGTGTTCAAAACCGAGCTATGAGCCTCTTGATCGACATGCTCAAACCGGACTTCCTCCTGCACCACGCGGTGTGGGGCAGCGTCGTCGTGGGCTTCGTGTGCCCGCTCGTCGGAGTCTACTTCGTCCTGCGCCGGCTGGTGTTCTGGGGCGTGGCCCTGCCTCAGGTCTCAGCCTCCGGCATCGCGTTCGCCTTCATGCTCCAGGGCTTCGGTCTTAATTTTATGGCGGGCGGGGAAGCCCAGGAGAAGCATCTGGCGATCCTGGGCTCGGTCATCTTCACCGTGGGCACGATCCTCGTGCTCGCCGCGCTCGAGCGCAAAGGCGAAGGATTGAGCGAGGGCCGCATCGGTGCGCTGTTCGCGCTCGCGTGGGCGACGTCAATCCTGTTCGTCGCGTTCAATGCCGCGGGGGAAACCGAGATGCTCGGCCTGCTCAAGGGCGAGATCGTCTCCATCTCCGAATCCGATTTTCACGCCATGCTCAACATCTTCGCGGCCATCGCGGCCGCGATGTTCCTGTTCCAGCGCGAGTTCACGCTTGTGTCCTACGACCGCGACACCGCCGTGACCTTGGGCCGGAACGTCCTCGCCTGGGACCTCTTGCTGTTCCTCATCATCGGACTGACCATCTCGCTCGGAGTGATGACCGTGGGCCCCCTGGTGATCTTCGGCTTTCTCGTCATCCCCCCGCTGGCCGCGTTGCCGTGGGCGCGGGGCATGATCTCGTTCTCCGTCATCGCCTCCTTGCTCGGCGGCCTGAGCGCGTTCGCCGGCTTCTATCTCTCTTATACGCGCGACCTGCCCCTGGGACCGGTCGTCGTCTGCATCGCTTGCGCGGTCTATGCGCTGTCGTCGCTCGCGCGCCGGCTCGTTCCCAAATCCAAATCGAGTTCCTTCATCTAAGAATGCTCATCGCCATCGTCGTTCTCGCTTTCGCCGCGACCATGGTCGGCGGCTTCGTGCCGAAGCTCGCGCATCTCTTCACGCACGAGCGCATGTCGCGCGCGCTCGCGCTCCGCTCGGGCCTCCTGCTCGCCATCGCTTTCGGCGACGTGCTTCCCGAAGCCTGGAGCAGCGGCCCGCGTCTCGCCGGCCTCGCCGCGTTCGCCGCCTTCGCGATGTGCTACGCGGCCGAGTACTTCGCGATGGGCGACTCCTGCCACGAGGCGGTCGAAGACTGCCACTCCCACGCCCTCGGCACCGCCGCCTTGGTCGGCGTGCTGGTCCACTCCTTCGTCGACGGCGTCAATCTCGGCGCCGCGCGGCTGACGGGCGAGCACGCGCTGATCGCGGCGGGCTTCGCCGTGATCCTGTGCCACTTCGCCGACGGCTTCACGCTCACGACGCTGTTCAGCCGCTCCGGCTTCCCCAAGAACGGCGTCACGGCCTTGCTGGCCGCCGTCGGCCTCGCGACCGCGGCGGGCGCCGGGCTGACCGCCGTCAACGCCGCGGGCCTGGCGCCGACTCCCACCGCGCTCCTCCTCGGCTTCGCCGGCGGCT
>CALRXP010000267.1:0-3784 GCA_943372155.1 Candidatus Endomicrobiellum trichonymphae
CCGGCCCCTTCACCCCGCGCGCGCGGCGCGCGAGGCCTTCAGCCACGCGCTTGAGACGCCGGCCAACGACATCCTGGCGATGAAGGTCGACGGAAACCGCACGCTCTCCGAAGCCCTAGTCCAGGAGTACGGCGTGGCTCCGGCGGACGTTCCCCGCGTCATGCGCGAGATGATGTCGATGTCCTACGGTCACAGCAAGAGCGCCGTTCCGCTCGAGGTGCTGGACAGCCCGTCCCGCATGCGCCAGGCGATGAAGGACGTCGTCCGCGCTCAGGAAGCCGGCATGGAGACGCCGTATGAAAGCCACTACGAAAAGGGGGCCTACGACCGCGTCGCCTACGACTGGCTGGAATCCAATCCCAAGCTCAGCGCCGACATGATCGACGCCGTGCGCATTCTGCGGCCCGCCGACGCGATGCGCTGGCGCGGTCCCAACGATTCGCGCAGCTCCAACGGCTCGGGCATCGGCGTCGCCGTCATCGACGGGAAGGTCACCACCTTCATGCGCATGGCCGACGACGCGACGGGCAAGACCTACATGGTCCGCTTCCAAAGCCCGATCTCGATGGGCGAAGCGAACACCCGCTATACCGCCGTCAATGAGAGGGGCGAGCTGACCTTGGGCCTCGACAAGGGTGACTTCGGTTCGGCGGCCAATAACCGCGTAATGGCCGAGGGTTCGGCGCACGTCATTCTCGATGTGGCCCAGGATTGGGTGGGCAGCTTCCGCGGCGTGCAGGGAAAGCCCATCGTCGTCGAGCTTCCCGTCGAACGTTCGCCCGAATTCAAGAAGATGGTCCAGGACGGACTGCACGAGGCGCTGGCCGAGCTCAAGAAGAAGGGCAAGGACACGCGGCTGGCGGAGATGGTCGTCCAAGACGTCGTGTTCGTCGAGCCCGTCGCCGGTATGACGAAGGCCGCCGCGCCGCGCGCACCGCCCGCCGAGCTCGCGCGTTACGAGAACGGGAAGGCCTTTGATCCGATCGCCGGCGGGGGGCCGGACTTCCTCAGGAAGATCAACGAAAACGGCGTCAACGTCGGCAATCTCGATCCGGCCCGCGCGTTCGAAGGCGCCCGCGTGCTGACCGTCGCCGCCGGCGAGCAGCTCATCGCCAAAGGCTCGGGCGGCGAGTTCGTTTACGTCCTCATGGACGGGGGCCTCAAGGCCGTTCTCGGCCAGGGCTACCCCGGCCACCCGTTGCCGGCCGGCGTGCCTGTCGGCGAGATGGCCGTCATCAGCGGCAACGCGCGCAGCGCCGACGTCGTGGCGACCCAAGCCAGCCGGGTCATGGCCATCCCCAAGGCGACGTACATGTCCGAGTGGACGAAGGCGTTCTACAGCCACGACACGATCCTCGGCCGTCTGAAGGACGATTTCGCCGCGATGCCGGCCGTGGCGGAGGCGCCCGCGCCGGCCCCGCGCCGCGCGCTCGCGCCGGAGCGCGAGAGCATCGGCGCCGCCCCGCGCGAACGCGTCGGCGCGACGGATGAGTTCTTCGACGGGCCGCCGGACGCCGTCCGCGCGCGCCAGAACGCCGACAAGGCCTCTGCGCTGCGGCAGATCGAGGTCTCGCTCGCGGCCCGCGGCAAGAGCGACGTGTTCAAGCACGCGCAGGAGATCTTCTACACCGACGGCCTCACCGGGCTGCCGAACCGGGCGTTCATCATGGAGCAGGCTGAGCTCCTGCTCCACGGCGTCAAGGATCCGACCGTCGCGATGCTCGACATGAACAACTTCGGCGCGGTCAACGCGGGCCTCGCCCAGATCCACGGACCCGTCGTCGGCAAGGCGATGGGCGACGGCATGCTCGCGGACGCGGGCCCGAAGATCCACGCCATCGCGAAGAAGGCCGGGGTCAACGTCGCTCGCCTTGGCGGCGAGGAGATCGTCGTGTTCGGCTCGATGAACGACGTCATCGACTTCTCCGCGGCCATGCGCAAGGCGTTCCCGCCGGATAAGGTGCTCGCGGACGCGAAGCTCGCGCCCGGTAGCGCCGAGCGCGCCGCGATCGGGGACGCCATGACGCGCATGCAGCGCACGGGTCCGGTCGGGGACTTCACGTACGGCATCGCGCCGATCGCGGGACGCGGCTTCGAGAAGGCCCTCAAGGCGGCGGACGGCGTGCTCAACGACGCGAAGAAGCAGGGCTTGCGCGGCGCGGCAGTCATCGAGGTACCGGGCGGCGTGTCCTTCAAACGAATTCCGGACTCCACGTCGCTGACCGAACGCGTCGCGATGCTCGCCGAGCCGCCGCCGTTCGCACCGCGCCCCGAGCGTCTGCAGGCGATCAAGAATCTCAAGGAACGGCTCAACGACAAAGAATACGCCGTGTTCCTCGAGGCCGCGTACAAAGATCCGTTGACGCTCACGAAGACAGCCGAGTACCTGGAGATGGTCAAGCCCGCATGGGAGGCCAAGTACGGCGCCGGCGGCGTGACGGCGATGATCTCCGCTCGCAACTTCAAGGCCGTCAACGACGTGCTCGGCCACGCGGCCGGTGACCTGTATCTCAAGCGCCTCGGCGTGATCATGCGCGTCGAGGTCAACCGGCTGCGCAAGCTCGGCTACTCGGTCGAGGAGCCTGTTCGCGTCGGCGGCAAGGAATTCCTTCTCGTCGGCAAGGACGCGGCCGAGGTTTCGCGTCTCGTGGAGAAGAAATTCTCCGAGAAGCTGGCGAGCGGAGAGGTGCTGCCGGCCGAGCAGATGGCGACGCTGCGCGAGGGAGCCGTCGCGCGCGGCTTGATTCCGTCCGGCCGCGCGGACCATATCGGCTCCCTGCGCAGCGTCTCCGAGCCGTTCTCCGGCGGCTTCGATAAGTCGCTTGAGCGCCTGATCCTGAAGCTCGAGGGCGTCAAGGCGGTCGAGGATGCCCCCCGTGCGCTCGAGCCCGAGCGCGAGAGCATCGGCGCCGGTTTCTTCGGCGTCTTCGGCGGCTCCCCGAAGAGCCCGGCGCCGGTCGAGCGCATCCCGTGGCCCGTCGAGAAAGGCGGACCGGAGCCCGCGGCGCTGAACCTCGGGGGACTCAAACTCGACGGCCCCCTGAAAAATCTCGAAGCGGCGCACACCAACGTGCTCGCGGTCGAGGTGAACGGCAAGAAGGCGGTCCTCAAGCTCGACGCCAAGCCGAACGAGGCCCGCGTTCTGGCCGCGATGGCGGAGGTCAAGCTGCCGGACAACGTGACCGTGCCCCGCCTGATCGGCGACGCCGAGGTTGACGTCATGGCCGTTCACCGCCTGATGGGCAACGCGGCGAACGTCGATTACGGCGCGATCAAGCGATCCGCGGCGGAAGGCCGGCACATGATCGCCATCGAGCGTCTGCCCGATGACTTCGTCTCCATGATGTCGGTGACCAACGGCTCGGCTAAGCTCAAGGCGCCGATCGCGGCGTCCGACTGGCAGGGCCTGCTCACCGCGGTCAAAGAGTTCGCCCGCCGCGACATGGGCTTCGGCGACTTCGGCAATGAGACCAACATCCGCGTGCGCCAGGTCCCCGACGGGAAGGGCGGCGTGCGCACGGAGTTCGCGCTCATCGACGTCGGCCAGGGAACGCTCAAGGGCAACATGGACGCCATCAACAGCGACTATGTCCAGCTCAAAGGCCAGCGCGGGCTCGAGACTCGCTTGATCGAAAAGGGCCTGCTCACGGAGCGCGGGCGTCTGCCGGACCCGAGCAAGGCCGCCGGGGCTCGCAACGAGGTGCCGCAGGCCCGAAACTTCGCCGCTGAGATGAGTGTCGCGATGAAGCCGGGCGGCAAGCCGTCCCTCCGCATCCGTGCCGAG
>CALRXP010000268.1:0-3749 GCA_943372155.1 Candidatus Endomicrobiellum trichonymphae
GGTGATCGTGCAGATCGCCGAGGACCTCGGCCTGGACAGCGAGGTCTCCGCGTACGAGACCGAGCACGCGATGAAGAACGCGCTCGAGACCTTGGTCGACGAGATGATGGCCAAGGAAGAATTCCGCGGGCTTTCCGACGATCAGAAGCTCGAAGCGCTGATGAAGGAGTATCCGGACAAGGCCGCCGAGTTCCTCAAGGATAAGGCGATGCCCGAGGACTCCATCGAGAAGATCAAGGCCGTCCTCGCCGACCCCCGCAACGGCCCGTTCTACGACCGCCTGCGCAAATGGTTCAAGGAGCACGAGATCTTCGCGCGCTGGGACAACAAGCACGCCCAGGGCAAGCTGAAGGACGCCATCAAGGCGGCGGATAAGGACAAGACCGCCGGCGCGGGCGCGCTCCAGGAGCCGAACAACCTCTTGGCTCGCGGCGTTTCCGCACTGCTGGGCCTTCTGCACGCACCCGCCATCGGCGAAGTGCCCGAGTCCGGCCTGCCGTCGGCCGATCCGATGGCCAAGGTGACGTCCGATGAGGTGCAGTCCGCTAATGTCGTGTCCGTCACCATGAGCGAGGCGGCCACGCAGGCCGACATCGACCGCGTGTTCGAAGGTTTGGATTTCTCCAACGCGGCCCCCGGCACGACCTCGCGGACCTACCGCGTGATCATGGCCAACCGCGCGCACCCCGAGATGCTGGCGCGCGCGATCGCGCGGGATCCCGCCGTCGAGAGGCTCATCGTCGGCACGGCCCTCTACGCGGCGATGATCCTTCCGGTTCCCGAGCCGGTCAATACGAACTCGACCGTGCGCCACTCGTCCTGGCTGGAAAAGATCAAGCTTAACAGCGGCTACCCGCAGAAGCGCGTGCGCGCCGTCTTCGTTAACCCCGTCTCTGCGCGCCGCGCGTACAACGAGTTCTCGTCTCCCAAGGAAATGAAGGGGAACTCGGTCGTGGAGACGACCCTGCGTAACCCCGCCGAGGCCGCTGAGCTGGCCCGCGCCTTAGCCGACGACGTCAACGTGAAGACCGTCGTCGTCTCCTCGTTCGTCCATAACCTTCTGCACAGCCGCAACCGGGTCGAGCCGCAGCAGCCCGCCGCCGAGGCTCCCGCGCCGCAGGAAGAGCTGCCCTTCGAGCGTACGCCTTCGAACGAAGATCCGGCTCCTCAAGAAACGCCTGCCCCCCAGGCTCAGCCCGAGCCCGTGGCTCAACCCGAGCCCGCGGCCGAGCCCGTCGTTCCCGCGCCGCCGGTGAAGCCGACCTTGCCCGCCAAGCTCACCAGCCACGGTAAGGCCGACTGGGGCGTCAACGTGGTGTTCGTCAAGTTCGCCGACGGCACGACCGACGACGTCAAGCGCGACGTCCTGGCCCGCAGCGGCCAGAACACGATGTACCACCACGACGACGAGCTGACGGTTTCCGCCAGCGACGCCGCCCGCGCGCGGGAGAAGGCTGTGGCCCTCGCCGCCGAGCCGAGTGTCGAGGGCGTGCGCGTGCACCCCAACGTCGCCGCCGCCATCACCGAGGACGAGCTGCCCTACCCCGATGCGGTGTCCTACGATCCGGCCCGCGCGATTCTCGTCGAATTCCGCTCGGACGTGACGCCGGAAACCGCGCAGGATTACGGCGAGGTCCGCCGCCTCAAGCTTCTCCGGGTGAATTTCCGCGGCTCCGACCGCGCGGCCCTCTACGAGGTTCCCGCCGGCGCCGACGTGCGCGCCACCTTGCAGATGCTGACCGATGAGACTGCGGCGGCGCATTCCGCCGTCTCGTCGTTGCGCCCGCTCCATGAGCAGCCCGGCGAGGCCGAGCTGAAGCCGTCGGAGAAGGCCGTGGCCGCCGCCGTCGAGGAGGCCAAGCCCGAGCCCGTCGCCATCGTTCGCCGCGACCCCGAGCAGGCGTGGCAGGAGTACCTGCAGAACATCACCTTGAGCGACGGCAAGAGCAAGCTGACCGACAAGCAGGTCCAGCTGCTGACCGTCATGCTCAAGCCGCTCGCCCGGCAGCCGGACGAGAAGCGCCCGCCCATCGTGGGCCGCGGCGAAGAGATCAAGCGGATGCTGCCGATCGTGACGTCTCCGCGCGGCATGCGCAACTCCGTCATCCTCGTCGGCGAGGCCGGCGTGGGTAAGACGGCCGTGCCCGAAGGCCTGGCCGAGATGATCGAGGACGCCGAGGCGGCCACTGCCGCCGACAGCCAGGCGTTCCTGCAGTTCGAGCGTCTCAAGGGCCGCTGGCTCGTGGAGCTCGACATCAACAAGGTCCTGACCCAGGACGATCCTGTGGGCATCCTGTCCGCGATCCTGGACCTCCTGCCGCGCCTGAACAAGGGCAATCCGTCCCGCGGCAACGACATCATCGTCCTCATGGACGAGATCCAGAAGTTCTTCCTCGACAACTCGGGCCAGAAGATCGCCAACGTCCTCAAGGGCCCGCTGCGCGACGGCAAGATCTCCGTGATCGCGACGACGACCCGCTCGGAGTTCAAGAAGTTCATCGAGGGCGACGACGCGTTCCGCCGCCGCTTCGAGAAGATCGACGTCGAGGAGCCGACGGTCGCGCAGACGACCTCGATTCTGCGGGCGATGAAGGCCTATCTCCAGAACCTGCACGACGCCCTGATCCCCGATCAGGCGCTGGTCGACGCCGCCAAGCTCACCGACCAGTTCGACAAGACCAACTTCAACCCGGACAAGGCGATCAAGGCCGTGCAGGACGCGGCCGAGCTCTCCCGCCCGGACAACCTGCGTGCCGCCATCACCCTCGACCTGCGCGAGACGTGGGGCGAGCTCGTGGTCGCCGTCAACGAGGCGCGTCAGGCTCTAATCGACAAGGGCATCGCCTCGACGTTGGCGCTGCCGGTGGACCTCTACAATAAGGTGGCCAAGCTCGTGCAGAAGGCCGAGTCCCTGTACCTCGAGCGCGAAGCCGTCGCCGACGGCCAGGGCAAGGTCACGACCGACGTCGTCAAGCGCGTGATCGCCGCCAAGACCGGCATCGCCAGCGGCCAGCTCAACCTGGGCGAAGACGACGCCGCGCGCTACACCAAGATGGAAGACGAGATCGGCGCGCGCGTGGTCAACCAGGGCCGCGCGCTGACGGCCATCGCCAACGCGGTGCGCCGCAACAAGGCCGGCCTCTCCAACCCGAACCGCCCCATGGGCAAGTTCCTGCTCACCGGCCCGACGGGCGTGGGTAAGACCTACCTCGCCAAGGAGCTCGCGCGCTTCCTGTTCAACGACCCCGAGGCCATGATCCGCATGGACATGTCCGAATACATGGAAGAGCACACCGCTCAGCGCCTCACCGGTTCGCCTCCCGGCTACGTCGGCTACGGCGAAGGCGGCCAGCTCACCGAAGCCGTCCGCAAGAAGCCCTACTCCGTCATCCTGTTCGACGAAGTCGAGAAGGCCCACCCCAAGGTGTTCGACGTCCTGCTCCAGATCCTGGACGACGGCCGCCTCACCGACGGCCAGGGCCGCACGGTGGACTTCAAGAACACCGTCATCATCATGACCTCCAACGCCGGCATGTCCGGCGTGGACGGCGAGAAGTACGCCAAGCTACTCGCGAAGATCGACGCCCGCAACGCGGCCATCGCCGCCGGCCAGGCGGTCGATCCCGAGGCGAAGGCGCTGCCGACCGTCGACGAGGTCAACCAGACGTGGGACGAGGAGATCGACCTGATGGTCGGCGCGGCGCTCAAGGAGCGTTTCCGTCCCGAGTTCCTCAACCGCCTCGACGAGG
>CALRXP010000269.1:0-3742 GCA_943372155.1 Candidatus Endomicrobiellum trichonymphae
CATCCTGATCGTCGAGGACGAGCCCGAGATCGCGGACAACTTAGCCGCCCTGCTCGCCGCCAAGGGCCACAAGGTCGTGACCTGTCTCGAAGGAGCAGACGGAGTCGCCCGCGCGCGCAAGGAGACCTTCGATCTGCTTCTGCTCGACGTCATGCTGCCCCGCATGTCGGGCTTCGACGTGTGCAAGCTTCTGCGCGCCGACCCCAAGACCGCCAAGCTCAAGATCGTGATGGTCACGGGCCTGGGCCGGATGGGGGACGTCGAGGAGGCGTTTCGCGCTGGCGCGGACGATTACCTGATCAAGCCCTTCGACTCCGCGCGCCTCTTCAAGAAGATTGAGAAGGTGATGGCGGGCGCGTGAGCCGCGCGCTACTCGTCGGGCTGCTGGCGCTCGGCCTCGCCGCGCCGCTACGGGCCCTGGAGGCCGCCGCCACCAAGGTCGACATCACCCCGGATCTGAAGACGGAAAAGGTGTGGCTCGCCGGCTTCGGCGCGACCGGGCGACGGCCCGCCGGGGTCCACGATCCGTTGTACGCCCGTATCGTGCTTCTGCGCGAAGGCAAGAAGACGATCGCTTTGGTCGGACTTGATCTCCTCGGGTTCTACAGGAACGACGTCGAGAATTTGCGCCGTTCCTGGGAGAAGGGAGACGGCGGCCGCCATCTGTTCGTGCACGCGACGCACACCCACTCCGGCCCCGACACGCTCGGGCTTTGGGGGCCGCGGATCGGCAAGACCGGGATTAACCCGCGTTACATGGCCCGCATCGAGGCCCGCATCGGCGAAGCCCTGACCTTGCTCGAAACGCAGCTCCGCCCCGCAACGGCCGCCGGCGGCCGCGGAACGCTCGACCCCCGCGGCCTGTGCCGCGACTCCCGTGACCCGCAAATCATTGATCCGAACCTCGCGGTGCTGCGCCTCAAGGGCGCCGACGGGAAGGCGGTGGCCACGATCGTGAATTGGTCCTGCCACCCCGAGGTGATCGGGCGCGAGAATCTCCTTCTGACGGCGGACTACCCCGGCCCTCTGTGCGCGCGCATCGAGCAGAAGACCGGCGGGCAGTGCCTGTTCCTCAACGGCGTGATCGGGGGCCTCATGACGCCCGATGCGACGGCCGAAAACTTTTACGAGACCGCGCGCATCGGCGGCGCCGTCGCGGACGCGGCCCTCGCCCTGAAGACGGAGTCCGGCGGACGAGGGCTTTCGTACCGCGACGAGAAGGCGCTTGTCCCCGTGGAGAACTCCCGCTACCTCCTTTTCCTGTACGCCCTGACGAGCGGCCACCAGCTCTATCGCGAAGACCGCTCTCCCATCGCTTCCTGGAAGGCCTGGCCGCTGTCTTTGCGCCACCTCATCTTCGGTCTGGGCGCGAAGAGCCGCCCTTGGATCGAGACCGAGGTGTCGATGCTCGATGTCGGGCCCGTCCGGCTGCTGGGCATGCCCGCCGAATTGTTCCCCGAGCTCGCCATCGGCGGCTATGACGGGAAATATTCATTCGGCCGGCCGTTGATATCGAAGGACGGGCCGGAACGAGATCTCGCGAAAAGCCCCCAAGGCCCGTATCTGCGCGACTTGATCAAGGCCCCGGTGCCGATGATCGTCGGCCTCGCCAACGACGAGCTCGGGTATCTGGTCCCGGGCTACGACTTCAAAGCGCGTTCGTCGAAATTGATGCTGCCTCGCTGGCCCGGTCATTATGAAGAGACCAATTCGATCGGTCCCGCCGCGACGGACATCCTGACCGCCGCGGCCGCGCGCCTGCTCAAGGAGCCCCGGCCGTGAGAAAGCTGAACTTCAATGCCGGCCCCGCCGCCCTGCCCTTGCCCGTGCTCGAGCAGGCCCAGCGGGAGTTCCTCGATTTCGAGGGGACCGGGCTCTCCATTCTCGAGCACAGCCACCGCGCCGGGGATTACGACCGCGTGCATGCCGAGACGTTGACCTTGTTTTCCGAGCTCATGGGCCTGCCCAAGAGCCACAGCGCGATCATGGTCCAAGGCGGCGCCAGCATGCAGTTCGCGATGCTGCCGCTCAATTTCCTGCGCGCCGGCCACTCCGCAGACTACGCCGTCACCGGGCACTGGGCGCGCCTGGCCTTCGAAGAGGCCCGGCGCGTCGGCGCCGCACGCGCGGCGTGCGACACGGCGGGGCAGGACGGCAAGCACGTCCGCATTCCCCGGCCCGAAGAGCTCCTGCTCGACCCGAAGTCCGCCTACCTGCATATCACGACGAACAACACTTTGTTCGGGACGCAGTGGAAGAACCTGCCCGAGACGAAGGGCGTGCCGCTCGTCGCCGACATGTGCTCCGACATTTTGTCGCGTCCTATGGACGCGGCGAAGTTCGCCTTGATCTACGCCGGGGCGCAGAAGAACCTAGGGCCCTCCGGAGTGGCCTTCATCGCCGTGGACCGGGACTGGCTCAAGACGGCGCGGACGGATCTACCCGACATCCTCACCTACGCCGTGCACCTCGAGGCGCGCTCGATTTATCACACGCCGCCGACGTTCGCCGTCTACCTGGCGGGCCTCCAGCTCAAGTGGATCAAGGCCAACGGAGGACCTTCGGGCATGGAGAAGCGCAACGCGGCGAAGGCGGAGCTCCTGTACGCCACGCTCGACCGGCTCCAAAGCTTCTACCGGGCCCCCGTCGAGAAGGCCAGCCGCTCTCTGATGAACGCGGTGTTCCTGACGCCCTCGCCCGAGCTCGACGAGCTGTTCTGCGCCGAGGGGGAGAAGGCCGGGATCACGGGCATGAAGGGCCATCGCGCGGTCGGCGGCATGCGCGTCTCGCTCTACAATGCCGTTGAGCTCGAGCACGTGAAGACGCTGTGCGCCTTCATGGAAGACTTCGCGCGTCGCCGCGGCTAGGCGTCAGCCGCCGAAGGCGAGCGTGATACGGTAGGCCGCGAAGGAAAGGACGTAGGCCAGACCGAACAGAAAGACGAACTGCAAGGCCGGGATCTTCCAGCTGTTGGTCTCCCGCCGGACCGTCACGATGGTCGACACGCACTGCAGGGCGATCGCGAAGAAAATCAGCAGGCTCGCCGCCGTGGCCAGGCCGTAGCGCTTCGTGCCGTCGTCGTTGCGGGCGTTCTGCAGCACGGAGACGAGGCCGTCCTTGGATTCCCCGCCGAGAGCGTAGATCGTGCCGAGCGTGCCGACGAACACCTCTCGCGCGGCCAGCGCGGAGAGCGAGGCGACGGAGACGCGCCAATCCCAGCCGAGCGGACGGAACGCGGGCTCGATGAAGCGTCCCGTGCGGCCGAGCACGCTGCCCTCGATGCGCGCCGCGGCCAGGCGCCCGGACAGAACGCGCTCAAGGTCGGGATCGGGCGTCGCGGCCGCGCGGACGGCCGCGAGCTCGGCCTCGATGGGCGCCAGGCGCGCGGCGTCTCGCGGGAAGGCGGCCAGGGCCCAGAGGATCAGGCTCAATGTGAAGATCACCTGGCCGGCGCGCGAGAGGAAATGCCAGCAGCGGGCCCACACGTAACGCGCCAATTCCTTCGCGCTCGGCACGCGGTAGGGCGGAAGGACGGTCGCCGGCGCGGGGTGGAGCTCATGCAGCGAGGTGAATTTCATCGCCAGCGCGAGGAGCAAAGCCATGATGATGCCGAACACGTACATCGCGGCCATCACGACGCCCTTGCCGTTGAAGCCGAGTGGCTGGAAGCTCGCGGGAACGAACGCGGTGATGAGCAAGGTGTAGACGGGGATGCGGGCGGAGCACGTCATTAAGGGGGACA
>CALRXP010000270.1:0-3717 GCA_943372155.1 Candidatus Endomicrobiellum trichonymphae
TGATCTCGCCGCCTTCAAGACGCACGCGGGCTGGCTCCTTTCCTCAATAATGACCCACGGCGGGCCGGTGGCGACGGGGCTGGCGGCCATCGGCGCCGCGGCGATGTGGAAAAAGGATCGCCGCGAGCTCGTCGCCTGGAGCCTGTGGCTGGCGGCCGCGGCGGGCGTATTTCTCGTCTTCAGCAGCCAGCAAATGCCGGTCGGCGTGGACCCGGCGTACGCCCGCGCCGTCGCGATCCGTTTTCACCTGCTCCCGCTCACGGCGCTGTTCGCCCTGGCCGGATTCGGCGCGGAAGCGCTGGCCGCGGGCGCGCGTCCCGGCGCCGTACGGGTCTTGCTCGCGGCGGTCGTGCTGGTTCCGATTCTCCGTCATCCGCTCTCGCTCGCCAAAGATAATCCGTTGCGCGACCACGTCCGGGCCATGATCCGTGATTCGGCGCCCGGCGACTTCCTCGTTCTGGGCGGCGACGACACGATCTTCGCGGCGCTCGAGATGAGCCTCGTCTCCGGCGAAGGCTCCGACCGGGTGTTTCTCTGCCCCACCATGTTTTCTTTCGCTCCGTATCAACGTCGCTTGGCCGCAACCTATCCCGGCGTCGTTCTCCCTCCCGCGGGACCGGGCGGGCTGACCACCGACTGGGCGCTCTGGAAAAAGCTTAATCCCGGCCGCGCCGTTCTGGCCGAGCCGTCGTTGCTCGGCCCCGTGCTGGCGGATTTTCCGCTCAGCGTCCCGCAGGGCGGTCTGATTCGGGTGGAGACGCGAGCGGTCAAGAAGGGCGCCTCGACCGGCCTTGAGCCTCTGCCGCCCCTCCGTGAGTGGACGCAGGAGGTCTATCTCCTGAGAACACGCGAGAGCCTGGAGCGGTGGCTCGGGGAGGCGAGATGATCCCGGCCGCCGCCGCGGCTTGCGCGTTCCTGACGGCGTGGGTGTATTGGCCCATCATGAGCCACGGCTTCGTCAACCTCGAGGATTACTGGCTGATCCTCGCCAATGTTCATTTGCGCGCGCCCGTTTCCGGCCAGCTCGGTTGGATGTTCACGAGCCTGGAGTACGGAACATATCAGCCTCTCGGCTGGCTCTCCTATGCCCTGCTCCGCGGCCCGCGAGAATTCGACCCGGCCGTGATTCACCTCGCGAGCTGGCTGGCGCACGCGGCCTGCGCGGCGTTGCTCTACTTCGTCGCCGCGCGGGTTTTTAAGGCCGCGGCCCCAGAGGCCACCGAGGGAGACCTCGCCCTGGCGGCGGCGGCTGCCGCCGCGTCCTGGGCGCTGCACCCCCAGCGCGTCGAACAGGTGGCTTGGGCGACGGGCTTGCCCGACGTGCTCGCGACCGCGTGCTATCTCGCTGCGGTCCTGGCTTACCTCGCCGATGGTTCCGGTCGCCGGCGACCGGCGGCGTTGGCGTTCGGCCTGTTCCTCCTCTCGAGCCTGTTCCGCTGGAAGGGCGTAGGCCTGCCCGTCGTGCTGGTCGCGCTCGACGTTTGTGTCCTGAAACGTCCGCTGAAATGGAGCGTTTGGCTCGAGAAAATCCCGTTCATCCTTCTCGCCGTGCTGTTCGCCGCGCTCAACTCGCGCAGCAAGCTCCAGCTCGCCCCGGGGCATGCCTTCAGCCTGGGCCTCCATACGTTCTCTGGCCCGCTGTTCTACTTATGGAAGATGCTGCTCCCGTTCAATCTCACAGTTGATTACTGGGTGCCGGAGTCCGTTTTTCTGGCCGCGTCCTTCGTCTCGGTGAGCGCCGCGGCTCTCGTTCCGAAGCAGTGGCGTTTCACCGCCGGCGCGGCCTGGGTGTGCTTCGTGGCGTCGATCCTTCCGTCTTTGCTCATGTCGTTCAACGGGCTCGTCGTCGCGCACGACCGGTCGACGTATCTGCCCGCGATGAGCCTTCACCTCCTGCTTGGCGGAGTTCTCCTGGGCGTCATCCGTTCCGGCCCGGGCTTGAAAAAGCTCGCCTTGGCCGGCGCGGCCGCGGGGCTTATGCTGTGCGCCGTGTTTTCGCGCGGCCAAATTCCCGTTTGGCGCGATTCGATAACTCTCTGGGAGCACGTCCTCGAGGAGCCTTATCCCCCCAACTACGCCCACCTGAGCCTCGCCCAGGCCTGGCTCGAGCGCGGCGACCGCAAGGCCGCGGCGGCGCAATTGCGCGAGCAACTGCGGCTGTATCCGGGAGACGTCCGGGTCAAGGAGTTGTCCCAGGCGCTTGACCATTGAGGCGCACTTCCGTATAATCCCCAAATTCCGGTAATACATAACGCCGGATAACACTCGGCGTACAATAATCCGCGGAGGACTTGAATGGACTTTATGAACAGCATGAAATTCCCCTTCATCATCGTGATGGGAATTTCCCTGATCGCGCTCGCCGTCGCCTTCTGGCTCATCAACTGGGTCATGGCCAAGGACACCGGCACGGACGCGATGCGCAAGATCTCCGACGCCATCAAGGCCGGAGCCGAAGCCTACCTCCGCCGTCAGAACTACACGATCATCACGCTCTCGGGCGTGCTGGCCGTCATCATCTTCGTGCTCTACGCGTTCGTGCGCAAGCACAACGAGCACGATCCCGCGGCCCCGATGGCGCTGGCGCTGTGCACCACCGCCTCCTTCGTCGCCGGCGCGGCCTGCTCGCTCATCGCCGGCTACATCGGCATGTGGGTCTCGATCCGCACGAACATTCGGACCGCTGCCGCGGCCCGAACTTCCCTTAATGATGCCCTTCGCATCGCCCTTCGCGGCGGCGCGGTGGCCGGATTGTTCGTCTGCGCGATGTCGCTCATCGGCGTCGGCGGCCTGTTCATCATCCTCAAGGTCCTCGGCTTCCCGTACGAGAAGATCCCCTTCATGATCGTCGGCTACGGCTTCGGCGCGTCGTTCGTGGCGCTGTTCTCGCAGCTCGGCGGCGGCATCTACACGAAGGCCGCCGACGTCGGCGCGGACCTCGTCGGTAAGGTTGAGGCCGGCATTCCTGAGGACGACCCCCGCAACCCCGCCGTCATCGCCGACCTCGTCGGCGACAACGTCGGAGACTGCGCCGGCCGCGGCGCCGACCTCTTCGAGTCCACGGCCGCCGAGAACATCGGCGCCATGATCCTCGGCGTCGGCCTCATCCCTTACTTCGGCTGGAAGGGCGTCGTGTTCCCCCTCGTCGCCCGCGCGCTCGGCATCCTGTCGTCGATCTTCGGCGTGCTCGTCGTGCAGTGCGAGGAGCATGAGGACCCGATGGACGCTCTCAATATCGGCTACTACCTGACGAGCTTCCTCTCCGCCCTCGGCTTCGCCGGGGCCGCGTGGTGGATGCTCCGCTCGGAGCAGGCGCCCAACGCGTGGATCTACTACACGACCTGCGGCTTCATCGGCATCCTCACCGCGCAGGCCTTCGTGTACATCACGCAGTACTACACCGAGTACAAGTACCGCCCGGTGCTCGAAATCGCGGAAGCCTCCAAGACCGGCCCGGCCACGAACGTCATCGCGGGCATCGCGGTCGGCCTCGAGTGCACGGCCGTTCCCGTCATCGTGATCTCGGTCGCGATTCTGTCTTCCTTCAAGCTCGGCGTCATGGCGCTCGGACCGGCGGCCGGCCTCACCGGCGGCCTGTTCGGCACCGCGGTCGCCACGATGGGCATGCTCGGAACGGCGGCGTACATCCTCGCGATGGACACCTTCGGCCCGATCACGGACAACGCGGGCGGCATCGTCGAGATGTCCCACCAGCCC
>CALRXP010000271.1:0-3696 GCA_943372155.1 Candidatus Endomicrobiellum trichonymphae
GAGCCAACCACAAGATCGAAGGCTTCTTCGAGCTCTGCAAGGCGCGCGGCCTGACGGGCGACCAGGGTATCATCATCCCGCAGTCGAACGTGGCCGACCTGCAGCTCTCGGCCGAGGTGGTGCAGGCCGTCAAGGACGGCAAGTTCCACATCTACGCCGTCAGCAACGTCGCCCAGGGTCTCGAGATCCTGACCGGCGTCGCTTACTCCGAAATCGTCGCCAAGGCGCGCGCGCGCCTGGACGCGATGGGCAAGCCGGAAGCGAAGAAGAACTGATTCACTGAGGACGTACGCACGAGAGCCCCGGCCGAGCGGCCGGGGCTCTTTTTTTGGCTAAACTCCTACCCGTGCACCCCCGCAACCGCCACGCCGGCCGCTACGACTTCGACCTGCTCGTGAAAAAGTCTCCCGAGCTCGAGTCCGTCGCGTATTTAAATCCCGCCGGGGAGCCCACGATCGATTTCGCCGACCCTGAGTCCGTCCTCATCCTCAACCGCGCCTTGCTGAGATCGTATTACGGCGTGATCGCCTGGGACCTGCCGCCGGGCTATCTCTGTCCTCCGGTTCCGGGGCGGGCGGATTACGTCCACTCCGCGGCGGATTTAATCGGCGGCAAGCGGGGGGACTCCGTGCGCGTGCTCGACGTGGGCGTGGGCGCGAACTGCGTCTATCCGATCCTCGGCCGCGCGGAATACGGCTGGAGCTTCGTCGGCTCCGACGCCGATCCCGTCGCGCTCGCCTGCGCCCAGCGCATCGTGGAGGCGAACCCGGGCCTGCGTGGAGGCGTGGCGTTGCGCCTGCAGACCAATTCCTCCTCGTTCTTCGAGGGCGTCATCAATGCGGGGGAATCCTTCGAGCTGACGATGTGCAATCCGCCGTTTCACGGCTCTCCGGCGGAGGCGAGGGACTCGGCCGCCGAGAAATGGAAGAAGCTCGGGAGGCGTCCGGCGGCCGAGCGGAATTTCGGCGGCGCCGAGTCCGAGCTGTGGTCGCCGGGAGGGGAAGAGGCGTTCGTGCGCCGGATGATCGAGGAAAGCGCCCGCTTCGCACCTCAGGTCCGCTGGTTCACGTCGTTGGTCTCAAAAGCCGCGACGATGCCCGCCGTGGAGAAGGCCTTGGCCAAGGCGGGCGTCCGGGAGCGACGGACGATCGACATGAGCCAGGGGCAGAAGAAGAGCCGGCTCGTCGCCTGGACCTTCCGGGCCTAGTAAACCGTTTCCCAGTCGCGGTACGTCACGCGGAACTCGACGCGGCGGTTCTTGGCGCGGCCTTCATCCGTCGAATTGTCCGACAGCGGCATCGAGTATCCCATGCCTTTAAAGCGGATGGAGGGCGGCGGAACGCCCTGTTTGACCAGGAAGCTTTTCACTGAGCGGGCGCGGCGCTCGGACAGGTCCAGGTTGTACTCCGACGTGCCGACGCTGTCGGTATGCGCCAAGACGATGACCTTCAAGCGCGGATTCTTGATTAGAAGATTCGCGATGAGGATTAGGGTCTGATCGGACTCGGGCGTGATCTCGTCCTTATCGAACTCGAATTGAATCTTGGGGAGGGAGCCGGTCTCCACTTTCTTCTGAATCTCGGCCAGCTGCTCTCGGGCGCGGCGTTCCTCGGCGTCGTTGTCTCGGACGTAAGACTGACGCTCCTCGTCATCGATGAGGATAGTAGGCGGCCCGGACTTGCAGGCGCACAGCGCGGCGAGGGCGGAAAGGACGAGGAGTTTCTTCACGGTCTTAGTGTATCCGTCGGGCGGTGGGGGCGCAAGGTCGGAATTGTTAAGAGTGCTATAATCAGGTCGCGGTCTCACCGGGGCGTAGCTCAATTGGCAGAGCGCGTGGTTTGGGACCACGAGGTTCCCGGTTCGAGACCGGGCGCCCCGAGACCGCCCCGGTATTGACGCCGCGCCGAAATCCGTTATCCTTACGGAGCATGAAAACCGTCCTCGCCCTGTCGCTGCTGCTTCTCGCCCTTCCCGCGTCCGCCCGCAAGGACCCGATCGAAGAGGGCTTCAAGAAGGCGGAGGTCTTGATCGTGAAGGGGGACTTCACCAAGGCCCGCGACGCCCTCGACGAGGTGCTGGCTGAGCTAAAGGCGGACGACGCGCGGATGGTGCGCTATCACGAGCGCACCGGGGCCGCGTGGCTCGGCGAAGGCAAAATCCGCGAGGCCCGTTCCTCCTTTACCGCCGCCCTGAAGGCCACCCAGCGCCTGCGGGTCACCGACGATTCCGGCGCCAAGGCTTACACCGGCATGGGCCTGTGCCTGCGGCGCGAGAACAACGACAAGTACGCGCTGAAGTTCTTCAAAAAGGCGCTCGCCTTCCAGCTCGACGAGGGAACCAAGATGTTCGCGGAGGATCAGATCCGCGAGATCGAGGGCGATCCGCCGGTGCCGGCCCGCTAGCGCGACGTCGCGAAACGGTCTTCGGCCTTCGCCGCCGCGCTCACCATACGCAGCGCCGACTCCCGGGCCTTCTTTAAATCCGGCTCGCCGCGGAGCGCTCCCAGGAACGGTTCAAGCTCGTTGGCCAGAGACTCCGTGAGCGGCCGCAATGCCTCGGCGTGACGGCGGGCGGCCCGGAGGGCGGGCGATTCCGGCGCGGGCTTGAAGAGACGATTGAGGAGTCCGCGCTTGGGCGCCGGCGCCTCGTCGAGAACGGGCAGGACCAGGATCGCGTTCGGCAGATTGATCGCTTCCCAATGGCCGCCCGCGATCGGCGGCCAGGTCTCGCCCTGAACGACGTAGGACGTCAAGACGCCCTTGTCGAGCTGGCGCTGGAGCTGGAAGAGATTGATCTCCGCGCTGCGCAGGAGGTCCATGAATTGGAACGCATTGCTCGCGGCGGCGGAAACGGCCGAGGCGTCGCCGCGCTGGGCGCGGATGATCTGATGCAGGAGGGTTTTCGCGTGGGTGCTGAGCTCCTCGAGCGACATGTAGCGGTCGTAGCTCATCGCGCCCCGGGCAATCGAGCGGCCCGGGTAGGCGAGCAAGGACGCGTGAAACGGGCTCAGGTCCCCGCGGCGCAGGCGCTTGGCGAAGGCGGCGTGGCGGGACTCGTGCAGGATCGCCTCGAACGTGTCGTCGCGCCCGAAATCGGGCAGGAACAGCACGCGCTCCGCCGAGTTATAGGCCGCGACGCCGCCGTCGATGCGATGCGGAGCGTACTCCATGTCGGAGTCGAAATTCTTCTTCATGTCCCAGGCCAGACGGTTGAGGCGGTGGCCGCGGCGCTGAGGCGTGATCTTGAGAACGGGGCGCATCACGCCGTCGTGGCCCGCGCGCTCGCCGGTTTCGACGGCGATGCCGGCGCTCTTCGCCATGCCTTCGGCGGCGGAGATTAAGGTCTTGAGCTCCTCGGCCCCCGATTTCGCGTACGGCACGCTCAGGGCCGTCCGGTAGCGGAACACCTCTCCGGAGCCGAACTCGAACGCCTCCCCGGGGCGGAGATAGTCCGCGCTTTGATAGCCGGCTCGCGACGACTCCCCGAACAGCCGCTTGGTGTAGTCGATCAATTCGCCGACGGGGGTCTTCTCGAGGTCCTGGGGCGCGTCGCCGAGAATGTCCTTCGCCACGGCGAGCGCGCCGGCAGGGACGGGTTTGATCTCCGCGCCGCGGGCGGAGACGATCGCGGACGCGGGCAGAATCGGCATCGGGCCCTGCGCCAGCGCGACGGCCGCCTGAGGCGACGCGGCGACCG
>CALRXP010000272.1:0-3674 GCA_943372155.1 Candidatus Endomicrobiellum trichonymphae
GCCGCGCGCGATCGATGAGAACCTCGTGCACGCCCAGCAGGCCCGGCGCGTCATCGACCGCCTCGTCGGCTACAAGCTTTCGCCGCTGCTGTGGGCGAAGATCCAGTCCGGCCTGTCCGCCGGCCGCGTGCAGTCCGTGGCCGTGCGCCTGCTCGCCGAGCGCGAGCATGAGATCAAGGACTTCGTGTCCGACGGCTACTGGACTTTGACCGCCGCCCTCGAGAAGAACGGCGCGCCGCCCGTGTTCGACGCGAAGCTGTCGATCTGGAAGAAGGAGAAGGTCGAGACGACCCGCACCTACGACCTGTTCTCCGAGCAGTACCGCGTGAAGGCGACGACGCTGCGCACCGCCGAGGACATGGACGTCGTGTCCAAGACCGTCCAGAGCGGTACGTTCAAGGTCGTCAAGGTCGAGAAGAAAGAAGTCCGCCGCCGTCCGCCGCCTCCGTTCTCGACGTCGACGATGCAGCAGGCCGCCTCGCAGAAAATGGGCTTCGCGGCCGAGCGTACTATGCGCATCGCCCAGTCCCTTTACGAAGGCGTCGACCTGGGCGGCACCGACCCGGCCGGTCTGATCACGTACATGCGCACGGACTCGTTCTCGATCGCGGTCAGCGCCGCGACCGAGTGCGCCGCGTTCGTCAAGGACGCCTACGGCGCGAACTACGTCCCGGCCGAGCCTCCGACCTACCAGACCAAGTCGCGCGGCGCCCAGGAAGCCCACGAGGCCATCCGGCCGACGAGCGTCCTGCGCACGCCCGACGAAGTCCGCAAGTTCCTCAACCCCGACCAGATCCGTCTCTATGAGCTCATCTGGAAGCGTTTCGTCGCGTCGCAGATGATCGAGGCGACGTACGACACCGCGTCGGCCGATATCGAGAACGGCGACTCCCTGTTCCACTGCACGGGCCGTACGCTCAAGAGCGAAGGCTTCCTGCGCGTGTACCGCGACGCCCCGAAAGGTGACGAGGAAGCCGAGGAAGAGGCCGAGGAGGAGGGCAGCCGTCTGCCGCCGCTCGTCGAGGGCGACATGCTCAAGCTCGTCGAGCTCAAGCCCGAGGAGCACCGCACCAGCCCGCCCCCGCACTATAACGAGGCGAGCCTCATCCGCGCGATGGAAAAGCACGGCATCGGCCGCCCGTCGACCTACGCGCCGACGATCAAGACCATCGTCGATCGCGGCTACGTGCGCCGCAACATGAAGGACCGCAAGCTCATCCCGACCGAGCTGGGCATCCTGGTGACCGAGAAGCTGAAGGGCCACTTCCCGGACGTGGTCAGCTTGACCTACACCGCCAACGTCGAAGCTCAGCTCGACAAGATCGCCGAAGGCCAGCAGGGCTGGACCGACGTGGTGAAGACCTTCTACGCCCCGTTCTCCAAGGCGCTCGTCGCCGCCGAGACCGAGATGGAGGCCTCGCGCATCGAGCCGAAGATGTCCGACGAGCTGTGCCCGATCTGCAAGGCGCCCATGCTCATCCGCGAGTCGCGCTTCGGCAAGTACCTCTCTTGCTCGACCTTCCCGAAGTGCAAGGGCAAGATTCAGCTCACGCCCGAGGGTCAGAAGGTCGTCCTCGAGCTCACCGGCGAGAACTGCGACCTGTGCGGCAAGCCGATGGTCATCCGCACCGGCCGCAAGGGTAAGTTCATGGCCTGCTCCGGCTATCCGGAGTGCAAGAACACCTTCTCGCTCGATCCCGAAGGCAAGAAGATCGAGGGCTCGCGCCCGCTGCTGACGACGCGCCCGTGCAACAAGTGCCAGAAGCACATGTGGCTGCGCGTCGGTAAGCGCGGCTTCTTCCTCACCTGCCCCGGCTACCCCAAGTGCCGCAACTTGAAGCCGGTCTCGAAGGAAGAGGGCGAAAAGCTGCGCGTCGAGGGCGAGGGCCTGCGCGCGATCCAGATCGCCGCCCGCAAGGCCGCCGCGGCGGCCGCCGCGGCGGCCGCCCCCGCTCCTGTCGTCGACGGCGGAACCCCGGGCTGACGCCCAGGTCATGACGACCGAAGCGCCCCAGGGACCGTTGCGCCTGCAGAGCGAGCGTTTTCTCACGCATCTGCGGGCCACGCGCAACTATAGCCCTCACACCTTGCGCGCGTACGGCAAGGACCTGGAGGCGTTCGTCCTCAAATACCCGGAGCTTGAGCCGGGCGGCATCGAGCGCGTGCACGTGCGCGCCTACCTAGCCGACCTTCAGAAGGAGGGGGGCTTGGCCCGCGCGTCCATCCTGAGGCGCATGGCGGCGCTGCGCTCCTTCATCAAGTTCCTGCGCGCCGGCGGCCTGCTGAAGGGCAACCCGGTCTTCGGCGTCCCGCTGCCCAAGCGCGGTCGGCCGCTGCCCAAGTTCCTGACGGAAAACGAGATGACGGAGCTCATGTCGGTGCCGGCTACGGCCAACGCCGCCCACCGCCTGCGCGACCGCGCGGCCATCGAGCTGATTTACTCCTCCGGCCTGCGACGTGCCGAGGTCGTCTCCCTCAACTGCGGCGACATCGATTATCTCAGCGGCACCGTGCGGGTGTTCGGCAAAGGCTCCAAAGAACGGATCGTCCCGGTCGGGGACAACGCGCTCAAGAGCCTGCGCGCCTATCTCGACGGCCGCAAGAAAGAGGACTCTGAGCCCGTCTTCGTCGGCCCCTCGGGCAAGCGCCTCACCGACGGCGGCCTGACCTTCATTCTCGGCCGCTGGGTGAAGGCCAGCGCCCTCAAGAAGAAGATCACGCCCCACGTCCTGCGCCACAGCTTCGCGACCCACCTCATGAACCACGGCTGCGACATCCGCCTGGTCCAGGAGATGCTCGGCCACGTCAGCCTGCAGACCACCCAGATCTACACCCACGTCTCCCTCGACCGGATGAAAGAAGTCTATCAGGGTGCCCATCCGAGAAGCGTGAAATGAAAGACAAGATCGAGCTGCTCATGGAGGAGACGGGCTGCGACCGCGGCGAGGCGGAGCTCGCGCTCGAGATGTGCGGCTACGAGGTCGAGGAAGCGGTCCGTCAGATCCCGCGCCTGCTCAACGACATCTGCGCCCTCAAGGGGAAATTTGTGCGTCCCAACGACAACCAGCACGGCCTCTTCCTCGTCGTGCTCAACCTCAAGACCCGCAAGGTCCTGCGTTCCCGCGCCGTCATGTCCTACGACCCGGCGGTCTGCTCCGTCGAGCTCGACGAGGATTGGTTCGCGTTTGAAAAACACCTTTACGGCTGCCGTCTCTGGGACGGGAGCCTCCCGTCCGAGAGCCTCGAGGTCGAGCAAAGCTTGGCCGCGCACTTCCGCGCCGCCGAGCCGGCCGTTTTCGACCGCCTGCGCCCCGCCGGCGCGGACGAGGTCACCGCGGAACTGGCTGCGGCCCTGCGCTCCTATTTCCGCGATCAAAGTTTGAGCCTCCGCGCCAAAAAGGATATCCTCGACCTCGGCCAGTTCCAGTCCCTGCGCAAGGTGCCGGCGCCGGCCGCGAAGCGGGGCCGTCCGGAAGCGGGCGTTCCGCCCGAAGAGGACCTTCTCGTTCTTAAAATCACGCTCGAGGAGGATCCCGAGGGCGTGCCCGCCGCTGAGCTGCACGCGGGAGACATGGTGTTCGCGCGGATCGTCGACGGGCGCGACATCGCGCAGTACCTGGCCCGGCTGTTCGGCGGGCTGACGTCGTCGGGGCCGGTGCCCATCGAGGTGCCGG
>CALRXP010000273.1:0-3596 GCA_943372155.1 Candidatus Endomicrobiellum trichonymphae
ACCTATAAAGACCTGCTCACGCTCCAGGCCGAGGGCGGCGGGGACGGCCCCGAGCACGTGATCGCGGGGCTCGACGACGCGGTGACGAAGATCTCCTGGAGCAAGGATCCGAAGACGTTCAAGGTTGTCTACCTCGTGGGCGACGCGCCGCCGCACGAGGACTACCCCGAAGCGCCGAAGCTGTCCGCGGTGCTCGAGAAGGCCGTGCGCCGGGGTCTCGTGATCAACTCCGTGCAGTGCGGGACCGACGAGCAGACCACGATCGCCTTCTCCGGCATCGCGCGCCGCGGCGAGGGCCGGCTCCTGCCGGTGCCTCAGGACGGCGGCATGATCGCGGTCGCGACCCCGTTTGACGACAAGATGGCGGCGCTGTCGGTGAAGCTCGAGGGCACGGGCCTCGCCTTCGGCAGCGGCAAGCTGGGGGCCAAGAAATCGGAAATGCTCGCGGCGTCGGTGCGCGGCATGGCGTCCGCGCCGGCCGCGGCGGAGCGCGCCGAGTACAAGGCGCGCGCCGGCTTCGGCGGTTCGTCGGACCTCATCGCGGCGGTCGCGGAGAACCGCGTCGCGCTTAAGGACGTGAAGGACGAGGAGCTTCCGGACGCCTTCAAGGGCGTCGCGGCGGATAAACGCGAGGCGAAACTGGCGGAGATCTCGGCCGAGCGGTCGAAGCTGAAGAAAGAAATGGACGGGCTGGTGCTGGAGCGCGCCTCTTGGCTGAAGAATCAGCCGGGGGCGACGCGCGCGGACTCCTTCGACACGCGCCTGGTGGACGCGTTGAAGGTGCAGGCCGCGAAGAAAGGCATCGTCTACTAGGAAGCGATGCCGGAAAAAGGAAAGGCCCCGACGCTCGTCGGGGCCTTTCTCATTGGCTCGGGGGATTTATCGGTGGGCGATCATCGAGCGGAAGTTCAGCGAGTTGAAGCCGCGCCAGGAACGGGTTGCGGGCTGCATCGTGAACATCACGGGCTCATCGCGGAAATCGTTTTCGGTCAGAAGCGCGGGTGCGGCGCGGTGATGGGCCAGCTTGATGGGGGCGCCGGTGCTGAAAGCGGCGATCGTAATCAGCAGGCTCGCGTACGGGAGCCAGACGAGAAGGGGGGAAGGCTTGTTATCGGTCATGCCCTGAGAGTAACAGGGCGGGACGATTTTCGGATAAACGAATTGTTGCGGCCAAATTGGAGGTGCGAGCGGGATTCGAACCCGCGAATAATGGTTTTGCAGACCATCCCCTTAGACCACTTGGGCATCGCACCGTCTTAGGGAATTATACCTGATGAGGAGGGGTTAAGGCAGGTCCAACGCGGCGGCGAGGTTTTCCGGCGTCAGCGGTCCGCTCGGAAAGCCGTTGACGCGCTTGAGAAGCTTTCCCTGGTCGTCGGTCACGACGAACATCGGCACGCCGGCTTTGACCGGCACCGCGTTTTCCGGATCGAGCTGGGTGTCCGGCCCGAATACGCCCGCGAAGGGCTTGAGCTTGTCGGCGGTCGCCTGCCCGGCGACGATGCGCGTCGTGATTCCGGCCGCCGCCAAGTGCTTCTGGAGCTCGAGTATGTTCGGCGCGCTGGCGTGGCAGACGCCGCACCAGGGCGTCACGACCACGGTGACGCACTTCGCCGTCGGGCACGCCGAGAGAGGCGTAGCTTGAGTGCCCGCCAAGGTCGTCAGCGGGGCCTCGGTCAATTCGGGGCGCGAGGAGCAGGCCGACAGGGAGACGGCGAGCGAGAGGACGGCGAGGAGGGAGCGGCTCATTTCTGCCACGACTCCAATTCCTGAAGCGCCTTCAGCAAGCCGTCGCTGCGGGGAATCGCGCGCGCCGTCATGCCTTTGGTCGGATCAAAGCAAGTGCGCGGCTTTCGCTCCCAGCGCGAGACCGGGGCCTGATCTTCGTTGTCGCCCCAGAACCAAGAGACGAACAAGATGCCTTCTTTGGCGCGGGGCGCCGAGGTCGGAGTCCAGCCGCGGCCGGGGGAGGGCACGATGCCGCGCGCCTTGATGAATTCGAAATCGTCGTTGCTCGCCGTGATACAGCCCGGAGTGACGGCGGTGCCGAGGTTGTGATCGCGTTTGATTCTGGAAAAATCGGCGGCGCCGGGATCTCTTTTGTCGATCTCTTCGAAGCGCCGCGTTTTGACTTTATCGACGCCGTTTTGAGCGAGATAGCTCTCGTGGAAGTAGATGCCGCGGGGATACGCGCAGGAATTGCGTTCCTCGAGCCCGTCCAGGCGGTAGGCCTGGAGGTTCTGGGCGACCGATTGCAGGGTCGCTTCATCTCCTGTGCCGAACAGACGCATGCAGCCGCCGGGCGTCGCGTTCGAATCCCAGCGGTCGGCGACCACTCGAGCCGCGCCGGTGACGGTTTCAGGATCGTTGCCCGCGCCTTGCGCCAGGCCGCCGCGTAGCAGAGGAATCGAAGCTTCCGGGTCCTGCTGCTGCCATTCTAAGACGTAAAGGCGCACGAAATTGGCGTCGGTGGAGAAATCGCCGATGATCACGTGCTTCGTGCTGGCGAGGCGATCCCCGAACTTGTCCAGGCAGCGCTGAGCGTAGGCCAGGGCCGCCTTGGGCACGCCGCCGCATTCGCGCAGCGTCATCGGACGCTGTTGACCGGTCGTCTCATCGATCGTCGTCCAGGTTCTGGCGGTGCCCAGCCAGGGCACGCAGGGGTTGGTGGTGGTGGGGGCGGCGGGGGTCTGTGCTCGGATCGCGGCCGGAAAAAACAGGATAAGACCGACGATGGACAGGATAAAGCGAGAAGAATCGGTCATTTAGTTTGAAGGTGCTTGATCGCGGGATTTCGAGTCGAAGGCATGGTCAGCGGGACCGGTTTGCGGCGTTTCGGCCCGCGCGTATAGCTCGCGCCGGCGCCGAGGACGAGGACGCCCGCCAAGGCCCACAGCCAAGACCACGGCATGGGCGATTCGTCGGGCGGGAAGCAGCCGCTGGTCCAGCCGGGCGGCGCTTCGGTCAAGGTGTCTTCGCAGACCATGGTCGGATAGGCCGGGCCGCGATACGCCGGCTCGGGCGTCGGGAGCGGACGGGCGGCGGCGTCGCGATCGATCGCATCGGCGGCGGGGGAGAAGAGCATCGTCGCGGGCCAACCCCAATGGAGCGACGCGTACTTGGGCTTGGGCGGGAAGCAGCCGCTCGACCAGCCGGCGGGGCCGTCTTCCCAAATCGGCTGGATGCCGCAGGACGGAGCGTGCGCGGGAGCGGCGGCATGGACCGGGCCGGCGTTCAAGGCGTCCCGGAATTCCTCCGGCTTGGGGCCGAGGGCGAGAAGAGGAGTCTTGGCCTTAACGCGGCGGGGCGTTATTTTCTTGGGCGCCTTCGCGAGGAGCACGGGCTTTTTCACCGGCCGTTTCTGAGCCGTCTTCTTCGCCGGCTTGCGCGTCGGCCCGCCGGCGACTTCGTCGCGCGTGCCGTCGGGCCAGACGTGCGTGCCCAGGTACATGATTCCGCCCGAGCCGCCCGCGGGCATGCCCGTCATGGGGCAGGGCCCGTAGGAGCGGCTGGGCTCGACGACCGCGACGCTGTTTTGAATGACCGGACGATCGGCCGCAGGCTCCGCCGCGGCGGCGCGCGCGACGGCGGGTGCG
>CALRXP010000274.1:0-3553 GCA_943372155.1 Candidatus Endomicrobiellum trichonymphae
TCGAGTTCAACGCGCGCCTGGGCGACCCGGAGACGCAGGCGATTCTGCCCCTGCTCGACGCCGACTTCCTCGAGCTGTGCCTGGCCTGCGCGCGCGGCGAGCTGAAGACGGACCGCGTGCCCGCCCGCGCCGGCGCGTGCGTCTCGATCGTCGTCGCGGCCGAAGGCTACCCGGAGGCGCCGAAGGCGGGCGCTACGCTGACGCCGGAAGGCGCGGACGGCCTCGAGGGCGTGATGGTCTTCCACGCGGGGACGAAGAAGGACGGCGCGCGCTGGCTCGCCGCCGGCGGGCGTGTGCTGGCCGTCGTCGGCCTCGGAGCCGATCTCGCGGCCGCGCGCGGCCGCGCCTATGCCGGCGTGCCCCGCGTCGCGGGGCCCGCCCTGAGATGGAGATCGGACATCGCCGCCAAAGTTCTCGGGAGGATCATCGCGTGAAGAAGAAAGCGCTCGTCGGCATCATCATGGGCAGCAAGTCCGACTGGAAGACGATGAAGGCCGCCGCCGATGTTCTTCGTGATTATGAAGTGCCGTACGAGGCCTCGGTCGTTTCGGCCCACCGTACTCCCCTTAAGCTGTTCAGCTACGCGGCCAACGCCGAGAAGAAAGGCCTCAAGGTCATCATCGCCGGCGCCGGCGGCGCCGCGCACCTGCCGGGCATGACCGCGTCCATGACCTGGCTGCCCGTGCTCGGCGTGCCCGTCGAGTCGCGCGCGCTCAAGGGCCTCGACTCTTTGCTCTCGATCAACCAGATGCCGCGCGGGGTCGCCGTCGCCACGCTCGCCATCGGAGAAGCGGGCGCCGCCAACGCGGGGCACCTCGCCGCCCAGATCATCGCGCTGGGCGACAAGGCCCTGTCCAAACGCGTGCAGGCGTTTCGCGCCGCGCAGACCCGCAAAGTCCTGAGGGATACCCTCTAGTGGAGCCGCTGGCCCGGGGCAAGACCCTCGGCATCCTCGGCGGCGGCCAGCTCGGCCGCCTCATCGCGCTGGCGGCCAAGGACCTCGGCTACCGCACCGCGGCGCTCGATCCGTCCGCCTCCTCCCCCGCGCTGCAGGTCGTGGACGTCCCGCTCGTCGGCCCGGTCGACGACGCGACCGTTCCGCTAAAGCTCGCCCAGGAGTCCGACGTCGTGACCCTCGAATGGGAGCTGATCCCGGTGAAGGTGCTGGAAAAGGTCGCGCAGGCCCGGCCGCTGTTTCCCGCCCCCACGGTCCTCGGCTTCATCCAGGACCGGCTGACCCAGCGCAACTTCCTGGCCCGTCACGGATTTCCGCAAACCGCCTACGGGGAAGCGACGACGGCCGACGGGTGGAAGTACCCCGTGATCATAAAGCGCCGCACGCACGGCTACGACGGGAAGGGGCAATGCCGGCTCGAGACCGCCGCCGACGCGCCCAAGGCCGTCGAAGTCCTCAAGGCGCCTTGCGTCTGGGAGAAGAAGGTGGATTTTAAGGCGGAGATCTCCGTGATCCTCGCTCGCGGCCGCGACGGCAAGACCGCCGTGTATCCCGTCGCCGAAAACGATCATCGCGGCGGGATCCTGCACGCGACCATCGCGCCGGCCCGCATTCCGAACGACGTAGCCGAGAAAGCGGTCGCCCTCGCGATCAAGATCGCCGAGGCGCTCGGCCACGTCGGCGTGATGGCCGTCGAGATGTTCCTGCTCCACGACGAATCCTTGCTCGTCAACGAGATCGCCCCCCGAGTGCACAACAGCGGCCATTACACCTTGGGCGGCTGCGCGACGTCGCAGTTCGAGCAGCACGTCCGCGCCGTCTGCGGCTTGCCGCTGGGCGACACGCGCCTGCTCGAGGGCAGCGCCTCCATGGTCAACCTTCTCGGCGACCTGTGGGAGAAGCGTGAGCCGAATTGGTCGTTGCTCGACGCCGTTCCCGGCGCGACGCTGCACCTGTACGGCAAAGCCGGCGCCCGCGCGGGGCGGAAGATGGGACACTACACCATCGTCGGCGCCGCGGCCGGCGCCGAGTTCGCCCGCGCCGACGAACGCCTCGCCGCCTTGCGCGGATGAACCGGGCCGGCGTCGCCTACGCGATCGGCGCCTTCGGGCTGTGGGGACTGAGCCCGCTATACTGGCGTCTCCTGCACCACGTGCCCGCGCACGAGATCCTCATGCACCGGATCGCGTGGTCCGCCTTGTTCCTGGTTTTCGTGATGCGCGGACGGTGGGCGGCCCTGCGCGAGGCCGCGGCAACGCCCAAGACGGCGGCCCTGCTCACGGCCTCGACCGCGCTGATCGGCGTGAACTGGTATCTCTACATCAAGGGGATTGAGGACCATCGCGTCCTCGACACGAGCCTCGGCTATTACATCAATCCGCTCGTCAACGTGGCGCTCGGCGTGATCGTGCTCGGCGAGCGCATGCGCCGCCTCCAGGCGGCCGCGACGGTCTTGGCCCTCGCCGGCGTGCTGTGGGTCGTGAAGGCGCACGGCGAGCTGCCGTGGCTGTCCCTCGCGCTCGCGTCCACCTTCGCCCTGTACGCCCTCTTGAGAAAAATTTCCCGCGCCGACGCGCTGGTCGGACTGTCCTTTGAAACGTTCGCGCTCACCGTCCCCTCGGTGGCGGGGTTGCTCTGGCTCGGCCTCCATGGGCGCGCGCCCGCCGACGCGCGCACCTGGCTTCTGCTCGCCGGCAGCGCAGGCGTCACCGCCGTACCGCTGTTGTGGTTCGTCGAGGCCGCGAGACGACTCGACCTCAAGACCATGGGCTTCCTCCAGTTCCTCTCGCCGACCCTGCAGTTCCTCATCGCCGTGTTCGCCTTCGGCGAACCGCTCTCCCGCGCGCGTCTGTTCAGCTTCGTCCTGATCTGGCTCGGCGTCGCCTTGTACTGCGGCGATTCGGCCATGCGCGCCCGCCGCTCCTAAAGACCCTTCCAAACGTGGGACCAATGCCGGGGCTCCTAAGGCCCTATCGACCCAGCCGGCTTGCGAAGCCACTTGAATAGAATTTGATCGTGATCAACTTTTCAGGGGTTCCTATGAAGAATTTCCGCCTTTCGCGCGTCGTCGCCTCGATCGTCGCGGTCTCCCTCGTCATGAGCGCCCCCGGCGGCCAGGCCTGGGCCCAGGTCGCCGCGAGCGTCCGCGCCGGCTCCGCCGGCGCCGGCATGAGCGGGGCGGCCGGTTCGCTGTCCGCCCCCTCGGCGGCTCCCTCCGCGATCACGACGCTGTCGATGCCCTCCGCTTCCCTGACCCTCACGAGCGGCTCTCCCGCCCTCCTCATCGCTCCTTACGCCCCGTCCGCCGCCGCGACCGCGAACGCCATTCGCCCCGCGTCCGCGCTCGCCGCCGCTCCCCTCGCCGCCGCCGCGACGCCGGTCGTCGCCCCCGCGACCGTCGTCTCCGCGATGAAGGCCTCCGGTCCCGCCGCGCTGACCTCCGAACACTCTGCCGTCACCGCATGCCTATCCGCCCCCGCCGCCGCCGACAAGAAGAGCGACGGCGCGCTCGGCCGCCTCTCGTCCTTCTTCGACGGACTCGTCGCTCGCCGACCGAACGTGGACGCGGTCAACGCCGCCGGCACCGGTGAGTCGGCC
>CALRXP010000275.1:0-3542 GCA_943372155.1 Candidatus Endomicrobiellum trichonymphae
TCGCGCTCGACAAGAGCGAGGTGCGCCTCACCGTCGTCGGCGTACCCGACCAGCCCGGCGTCGCCGCGCAGGTCCTCACCGCGCTCGCCTCCGACAACATCCCCGTGGACATGATCATCCAGTCCGCGCCGAGCCAGAGCGGCGTCAACGACATCTCCTTCATGACGCCCAAGCCCTCCGCTCTCAAGGCGAAGAAGTCGCTTGAAACGGTCGCGCGCAAGCTCCGCGCCGAGCGCGTGGATCTCAATGAGCAGGTCGCCAAGATCTCCGCCGTCGGCACGGGCTTCAGGCATTCGCCGAAGATCGCCGCCACGATGTTCACCGCGCTCGCCGATCAGAAGATCAACATCCATATGATCTCCGCCTCGGATCTCCGCGTCTCCTGCGTCGTCGACCTCGCTCAGGGCGAGCCCGCGCTCAAGGCCCTGCACAAAGCCTACGGCCTCGCGAAGGGAAGGAAATAAATGTCCGTCTTCGTCGCCATCGATTTCGAGACCGCCGACCAAGGCCGTGACTCCGCCTGCTCCGTGGGTCTCGTGCGCGTCGAGAACGGCGTCGTCGTCCATAAGGCCGTCCAGCTCATCCGCCCGCCGCGCCTGGAAGGCGGCGACCTGTTTTCCCCCGCGCCCGCCGAGTTCATGTTCACCTACATCCACGGCATCAAGCCCGCGCAGGTGCTCGACGCGCCGACCTTCGCCGAGGCCTGGCCCAAGCTCTCGCCGATCCTCAAAGGCGCGGAGTTCATGGCCGCGCACAACGCCCCCTTCGATTCCGGCGTGCTCGAGGCCTGCTGCGCCGCGGCCAAGCTTCCAAAGCCCGCTCACCGCTTCATCTGCACCGTGCGCCTGGCTCGCAGCACGTGGAACATCTACCCGACGAAGCTCTCCAACGTCTGCCAGCACCTGAACATCGAGCTGAACCACCACGAGGCGCTGTCGGACGCGCACGCCTGCGCGCAGATCGTCATCGCCGCCGAAAAGAAAGGCGTTAAGATCTAGCGCCGCATCGCCGCGAGTTGGGCGCCGGTGCCGAGGGAGACGCGATCGCCTCCGAGGACGCGGCTTTCATCGACGACGACGCACGGTCCAAGCGTGGATAAGTCCTTGTCCGCGATCACCCCGGAGTACGGCGGCATGCCGGCGAAGTCCATGCCGACGGCCTCCTTCTCGATGAGCAGGTTCCGCCGCTCGGGCAGGTAATAGACTCGCAGCGGAAGGTAGTAATACTTGCCCAGGTGAACGACCGGCACGCTCGCGTCGGAGGAGCGGCGGATCGCGGCGGCCAGAAGATCGAGGCGAGGGTCCACCGTCACGGCCGAGACGAAGTAGCCCGCGCAGCCCGCCACAACAACGGCCCCAGCGGCGACACGCATCCACGCGCGACTCAGCCCGAGAGCCGCAAGCGCAATGAGGACTGGCGAGAGGGGCGTGAAGTAACGCGCCTGGGTGACGGGACGACCGGACCAAAGCTCGGCGGCGATCACCGCGGTCAAGGCGGCCGCGACGTGGATCAGGGTGAAAAGGACGGCCCCGCGCTCGGCGGAGCCCGCGGGAGTCCGGCGCGAGGTCGTCCACGCCGCGATCGCCAGCGCGGCGAAGCCCGCGCCGACGGCAACGCCCGTCCACGCCGGAAGAACCAACCCGAGAAAGGTCACGTCGAAGAACGACGTGCCGAGCAAATCCAGGACGCGAGCCGGAGTCAGGGCCTCGCCCAGCACGGGATCGCCGATATGCGCGCGCAGCTGAGCGGCGAGCGTCGCCAGCCAAGGCGCGAAGGCCGCGACGACAAACAGATGCGCGAGAACAAAATCCCTGACGCGCGGCCGGCGCGACGCGAGCCAGGCCGCGTGGCCCGCCAAGAGGATCGCGAAGTAGTAATGCGTGTACAGGCCGAGCACGGCCAGCGCGGCGTACACGAGCCATTCCCGGACGCGCGGCCTGCTCTCCGACGCGATGAGCGTCGCCCGCGTCGACAGCACGCTGATGAGCAGCAGCATCGAGTAGGCGCGCCCATCCTGCGCGACGTGGATCCAAAACGAGGAGAACGCGGCTAGGCCCAGCGCCGGAAGCCGCGCGCGCTCCGGCAACAGGCGAGCGCAAAGGTCGCGGAACGCGAACAGGGACGCGATCCCGCACAGCGCGGAGAACAGGCGCAGACCGTTCCGGGGATCGGCGAAGGCCTTCAGCCACCCATGCATCAACGCGTAGTACAGCGGCGGGTTCATCTCGTTGCGCGTGAGCAGGTCCGCCAGCTCGCTGAGCGGGCGGCTCGCCAGCAGCAAGGTGCTCGCTTCGTCGAACCAAAGCGATTTGGCGCCGAGCAGCCACACGCGCAGCACGGCGCCGCACAGGATCAAGGCCGCCGCCGTCATCGCCGTCTTCCTCACCGCCGTATTGTAGCGGTAACGGCCGGGGCCTGTCCCGCCAGAATGGTAAAATAGCCGCATGAGCGAGGGTGCGAAAGAGGAAGGCGGCGGTTTCACCTTCGCCCTGCGCGCCTTCCGTTCGCGGAACTACCGCCTGTTCTTCGGCGGCCAGATGGTTTCCTTGATCGGCACCTGGATGACCAGCGTCGCCACCAGCTGGCTCGTCTACCGCCTCACGGGCTCGGCCTGGCTGCTCGGGGTCGTCGCGTTCGCGGGCCAGGTTCCCTCCTTCATTCTCGGCCCGGTCGGCGGCATTTTCGTCGACCGCTTCGACAAACGCAAGCTGATCATGTGGACCCAGGGGCTGGCGATGCTCCAGTCCTTCTCGCTCGCCTATCTCACCTTGACCGGCCATATCACGGTGACGAGCCTGCTGGTCCTCAACGCGATCGACGGCGTCATCAACGCCTTCGACATGCCCGCGCGCCAGTCCTTTCTCGTGGACATGATCGAGCACAAGGAGGATCTCGGCAACGCGATCGCCCTGAACTCATCCATGGTCAACGCCGCGCGTCTCATCGGCCCCTCGATCGGCGGGCTCGTGATCGCGGCCGTGGGCGAGGGCTGGTGCTTCTTCATCGACGGCGCCAGCTTCCTCGCCGTCCTCGGCACTATGTTCGCGATGCGCATGGCGATCCGCCCGCTCAAGCCGCGGCACGCCGGCGGCGCCCTGGCCGAAATGCGCGAGGGCTGGGACTACGCCCGGAATTTCCGCCCCGTGCGCTCGATCATCATCCTCCTGGCGCTCGTCAGCCTCGTCGGCGTGCCGTACTCGGTCCTCGTTCCGGTGTTCGCCGGCAAGATTTTGGGCGGCGGCCCCCACACCCTCGGGTGGCTGATGACGGCCTCCGGCGGCGGCGCCCTGCTCGCCGCGATCTGGATGGCCTCCCGCAAAACGGTGCTGGGGCTGGGCCGCGCGATCCCGGCCGGCGCGGCCGTCTTCGGCGGCGCCCTGGTGGTCTTCTCGTATACGCGCTCGACGCCGCTCGGCATGGCGGCGTTGGCGATCGGCGGCGCGGGCTTCATGATCCAGCTCGCGTCGAGCAACACGATCGTGCAGACCATCGTCGACGACGACAAGCGCGGCCGCGTGATGAGCTTCTTCATGATGGCTTTC
>CALRXP010000276.1:0-3512 GCA_943372155.1 Candidatus Endomicrobiellum trichonymphae
CGGCTACGACGCGTCGGCCCACGTGACCGAGGAGACCCATGATCCGCGCCGCAACGCGCCCTGGGGCATCTTCATCGCGGTCGCCGTGTCGATCGTGTTCGGTTTCCTGATGCTCGCCGCGATCACCCTCTCGATCCCCGACCTGGCCCAGGCGACGGCCTTCGGCGACAACGCCTTGATCGAGGTGATGAAGTTGCGCCTCGGACCCGGCATGGGCTCGGCCCTCGTGTGGCTCATCTGCGGCGCCATGTGGCTGTGCGGCCTGGGCGCCATGACCTCGGCCTCGCGCATGGTGTTCGCCTTCTCCCGCGACGGCGGCCTGCCGGCGCACAAGGTTTGGGCGAAGGTCAGCAAGAAGTACCAGACGCCCGCGAACGCGATCTGGGGCCTGTTCGGATTCGCCCTCCTGCTCGCCGTCTCCGTGAAGGACTACAGCGCGGTGCTGTCCATCGCGGTCATCTGCCTCTACCTTTCCTACGGCCTGCCGATCGTCTCGCGTCTATACGCGCGCGCGACCGGCAAGGGCGGCGAGATCGGCCCCTGGAACCTCGGTTCCTTCAGCACGGTCGTCGCCGTCGTCGCGATCCTGTGGATCGTCTTCATTTCCGTCCTGTTCGTCCTTCCGCCGAACCAGCAGGCGGGCCAGATGATGATCAAGGTCCTCGTCGTCCTGCTCGCCATCTGGTTCTTCTGGTCCCGGGCCAACTTCAAGGGCCCCAAGTATCACGCTTAGGAGACAGCTCATGAAAACCGCGGTCAAATCGCCGGCCAAGACGTACGAGATGCTGATCAACGGCAAGTTCGTCAAAGCCAAGAATGGCGGCGCGCGCGAGATCACCGACCCCGGAAACGGCGAACTGCTGGCCGTGGTGCCCGAGGCCGGGCGCGCCGACGTGAAGCTCGCGATCGCAGCCGCCAGAGCGGCCTTCGACGAGGGCCCCTGGCGCAAGACGACCGCGCAGGACCGCGGCAAGTTCCTCTTCAAGATCGGCGACGCGATCCGCGCCAACGCCAAGGCCTTGGCCGAGCTCGAGGTCCGCAACATGGGCAAGCCGCTGGCCGAGGCCGAGTACGACGTGGCCGACGCGGCCAACTGCTTCGAGTTCTACGGCGGCCTCGCCACCAAGCTGCACGGCGAGACCATGTCGGTGCCCGCCAACTCGCTCTCCTTCGTTCTGCGCGAGCCCGTCGGCGTCTGCGGCGCGATCATTCCCTGGAACTATCCCCTGCTGATGTCGGCGTGGAAGCTCGCCCCCGCTCTCGCGGCGGGCTGCACCGTCATTTTGAAGCCCTCCGAGCTGACCCCGCTCACCGCCCTCGTCCTGGCGCGCCTCATTCATGAGGCCGGCTTGCCCGCCGGCGTGGTCAACGTCGTGTCCGGCCCCGGCATGGGCGCGGGCGAAGAATTAGCGGAAAGCGCCTTGGTGGATAAGGTCGCCTTCACCGGCGGCACCGTCACCGGCCGCAAGATCGCTATCGCGGCCACCGGCAATCTCAAGAAGGTCACCCTCGAGCTCGGCGGCAAGAACCCCAACATCGTGTTCGCCGACGCCGACTTCGACTCCGCGGTCGACGGCGCGCTGTTCGCCGCCTTCGCCAACCAGGGCGAGGTCTGCTCCGCCGGGTCCCGCCTACTCGTCGAGAAGTCGATGCATAAGAAGTTCGTCGAGGCCTTGCTCAAGAAGATCCCCCGCGTCAAACTGGGCCACGGCCTGAGCGCCGGCGTGAAGATGGGCCCGCTCGTCAGCGCCGCGCACCGCGATAAGGTGGAAGGCTACATCAAGGCCGGCATTCACGAGGGCGCGAAGCTCCTCTGCGGCGGCGGGCGTCCCAAAGGCGCCGAGTTTGCTAACGGCAACTTCGTCGAGCCGACGATCTTCGACGAGGTCAAGCCCACCATGCGCATCGCGCGCGAGGAGATCTTCGGACCCGTGCTCTCCATCCTCACCTTCAAGGACGAGGCCGAGGCGATCAAGCTCGCCAACGACTCGGACTACGGCCTCGCCGCCGGCGTCTGGACGCTCAACGTCAATCGCGGCGTGCGCGTCCTCAAGGAACTGCGGGCCGGGATCACGTGGCTCAACACCTACCACCCGACCTTCAACGAGATGCCGTGGGGCGGCTACAAGCAAAGCGGCAACGGCCGTGAGCTCGGACTCTACGGCATCCAGGCGTACCTGGAGACGAAGCAGGTCAACATTAATCTCGACGAGGCTCCCCTTGGCTGGTACTAAGATTAAAAATATTTCGTTGAAAACCGCCGTTCCCGGTCCCAAGAGCGTGGCGCTCATGGCCCGGCGCAAATCGGCCGTCGCCCGGGGCCCGTTTCACGGGACCCCCGTCTTCGTGGACCATGCTCACGGCGCTCTTTTGACCGATGTTGACGATAATGTCCTGATCGATCTTGCCTCGGGCATCGGCGTGACGAACACCGGGCACACGCCCAAAGCGCTCGTCGCCGCGATCAAGGCTCAGGCCGAGAAGCTCCTTCACGGCTCCTTCAATACGACGCCGTACGAATCGTACGTCGCCCTCTGCGAGCAGCTTAACGCCAAGGCGCCGGGCAAATTTCCCAAGAAATCATTTCTTGCCAATAGCGGCGCGGAAGCCGTGGAGAACTCGATTAAAATCGCCCGGGCCTTTACCGGCCGGCCGGCGGTCATTGCTTTCGAGCATGCCTTCCACGGGCGCACCTTTATGGCCATGACGTTGACCTACAAAGAGAAGCCCTACAAGGCCGGCTTCGCCCCCCTCAACAATGACGTCTACCGCGCGCCGTTCCCCTACGAGTATCACGGCGTGACGAGCGAGCAGGCTTTCAAGGCTTTCTCCGAGCTCGCCGCCAAGGTCGGCCCCGACAAGGTGGCCGCCGTCATCCTCGAGCCCGTCCAGGGCGAGGGCGGCTTCCTCCCCGCGCCGAAGGACTTCCTGGCCAAGCTCCGGACCTTCTGCGACGCCAACGGCATCGTGCTGATCGCCGACGAAATCCAGTGCGGCTTCGGCCGCACCGGCACTCTCTTCGCGTCCGAGCAGCTCGGCTTCGTGCCAGATCTGCTCCTGACCGCTAAAGGCCTCGGCGGCGGAATGCCCATTTCGGCGGTCACCGGCCGGGCCGACATCATGGACGCCCCCTCCGAAGGCGGCATCGGCGGCACGTTCGGCGGCAATCCCGTCGCCGTCGCCTCCGCGCTCGCCGTTCTCGGCCTGATGGAGGATGGGACGTTCCTGCCTCGCGCCAAAGCGCTCGGCGAATCCGCCCGCAAGACCTTGCTCGGCTGGAAGGAGAATTACCCCGTGGTCGGGGACGTGCGCGGCCTTGGACCGATGCTCGCGATCGAATTAGTCAAGGACCGAGCCTCCAAGGAGCCCAATCCCGACGCGGCGAAGGCGCTGGTCAAGTTTTGCTACGAGCGGGGCGTGATCATCCTCACGGCCGGCTCCTACGGCAATTGCATCCGCCTCCTGTTCCCCCTCGTCATCACCGACGAGCAGCTTGCCGAGGCGTTCGACGT
>CALRXP010000277.1:0-3506 GCA_943372155.1 Candidatus Endomicrobiellum trichonymphae
GTCGGCGAGATCCGCGACCTCGAGACGGCGGAGATCGCGCTGCAGGCCTCGATCACCGGCCACCTCGTCTTCAGCACCTTGCACACCAACGACGCCGTCGCGAGCGTGCACCGCCTGTTCAACATGAACGTCGAGCCGTTCATGATCGCCGCCGCTTTGCGCGGCGTCCTCGCCCAACGCCTGCTTCGAAAGCTGTGCGACCGCTGCAAGACGCCGCGCGCCGTCGGCGCCGCCGAGGCGGCGGAGCTCGGCATCGTGAATCCGACGGCGGGACGCTACTGCGAGCCCCGCGGCTGCGAGACCTGCTTCCAGACGGGCTACCTCGGCCGGATTCCGATCCACGAGTGGATGTCGGTCACGCGCTCCGTGCGCGAGCTGATCGTGCGCCGCGCGTCTCTCGACGAATTGCGCTCCGCCGTCAATCAAGAGGGGCTACTGTCCATGCGCCAGGCGGCCATCGAGAAAGCGGCGAGCGGCGAGACCTCTCTTGAAGAAGTCCTGCGCGTGACGCGGGAAGCGGCGGAGGGCTGATGCCGGAATACGAATTCAAAGCCGTCGACGCGCAAGGCAAGTTCGTCAGCGGCGTCTCCAGCGCCCAGAGCGCCGAAGGCCTCGGCCGGATCCTTCAGGACCAGGGTCTCTTCCTGATGGAGAGCGTCGAACTCGGCGGCAAGGGCGACTCCGCGCAGGCCGTCGGCGCGTTCCTTGAGCGCCTGAACGCCCTGCGGCCGAAGCCCAAGGTCACCTTGAAGGATGTGGCGTTCTGCACCGCCCAGCTGGCGATCATGGTCCGCTCCGCCCTGCCGATCCTGGAATCCCTCGAGATTCTTTCGGAGCAGGCGCCTAACCCCACGTTCAAGGCCTTGCTCAAGGAACTCGGCCAGAGCGTCAGCCAGGGCTCGCCTCTGTCGGTCGCCTTCGCGCGCCATCCGGAGACGTTCGACCAGATCTACGTCAGCATGCTGGCGGCCGGCGAGGCGGGAGGCGATCTCGACACCATGCTTGACCGCCTCAGCGCCCACCTGGACTTCAACGTCAAGCTCAACCAGAAGATCCAGTCGGCCCTCGTCTACCCCGTGATCGTGATGCTGGTCGCCTGCGCGGTGATCGGCTTCCTGGTCGCCTTCGTGCTTCCGACCTTCGCCGAGATCTTCGTGCAGCTGAACATCGTCCTCCCTTGGCCGACGCGCGCTTTGATTTTCGGCGGCAAGCTTTTGCGTGAGCGCTGGTATTTCTTCGCGCTCGCCGGCGGCGCGGCCTTCTGGGCGGCACGCCGGTGGATGAAACATCCCCGGAACGCGCTGACCGTCGACCGTTTCCTTCTGAGTGCCCCCCTGCTCGGCGATCTGACCCGCAACATCGTGCTCACGCGCGTGCTGCGCACGTTGGGCTCTTTGCTCGAGAGCGGCGTCTCAATCCTGCAGTCGCTGGAGCTCGCCAAGAACTCCGCCGGCAACCGCGTTTTCAGCGATCTTCTCGAAAAGGTGGCGATCGACGTCAAGGAGGGGAAGGTTCTGTCGGTCTCCCTCGCCCAGGGACCCCAGATTCCCAAGGTCGTCATCGGCATGATCGCGACCGGCGAAAAAACCGGGACTTTGCCCGAGATCATCAGCCGCGTCGCCCTCTTTTACGAATCGGAGACGGACGCGGCGGTGAAGAACATCTTCTCGGCGATGGAGCCTCTGTTCATCGTCGTTCTCGGCGTCACCGTCGGCGGCATCGCGATTTCCGTCCTGCTTCCGATGTTTGAAATGGCGGGCGGGATCAAGTGAACCGGAAGGGCTTCCTGCTGGTCGAGGTGTCAGTGGCCTATCTGCTGCTCACCGTCGGGCTCGTTGCCCTGCTGCCGGTCTTCATCATGGCGATCAAGGCGAGCAAGAACACGGAGCAGCTGCAGGTTTCGACCTATCTTTCGCAGGAACTCCTCGAGGAGATTCGTCTGCGCAAATGGGACCAGGCCGTGCCCTCCACCCCGGCCTATATCGTGACGCCGACCGCCCTCGGGATCGACGCGGGCGAGACGGCGACGAATAAGCAGACCTTCAACGACATCGACGATTTCAACGGCTGGAGCGAATCTCCGCCGCGTAACCCGCTGAACATTTCTCTGCCCGCGTTCTCGGCGTACACCCGCACCGTCTCGGTCTCCTACGCGAATTCGAGCCTCGTGGCCCTCTCCACGCCGACCACCAGCGACTACAAGCTGGTCACGGTCTGCACCAAAGGAACGAAGACTAACTCCATCTGCTTGACGTCGTTGTTCACGAACCGATGAAGAAAGGCATGACCGTCATCGAGCTTCTCGTCGGCATCGCCACCGCGGCGATACTGGTCAGCGTCTGCGCCAAGGTGCTCCAGCTCGGCATCGTGACCTATGGCTTCGCGCGCCGCCAGAATGAGTCGCTGACCCGCACGCGCAAAGCCGTGGCTGGTGACGGCTCTCGCGCCGGTATTCTTGAGACGAGCCGCGAGGGCTACCAGTTCGCGAGCCTGCCCGTCTCGAGCGTCACCGTGCTCGCATCCCCGACGTCGGCGGCCGCCAATTACTATTTGAAGAACGGGAACCTCTACCGCACGGTCTCCGGCGCGGGCAGCGTCCTCGCCGACCAGGTCAACTCCCTTTCCTTCGACTATTATATGTCGAGCAACGGCCTCGTCAGCTCGACCACCGTCGCGTCCTCGGCCACGATGGTGACGGCGACGGTGACCATCGGCAGCGGCACGACCGTCGAGCAGAAGGTCTACACCCTCTTCACCGGCGCGCAGCTGCGCAATCATCCATGATCGCTTTCCCTCGCGGCGCCCGCGGCTCGACCTTGGTCCTGAACCTGCTCGTCATGGGGGTGTTCGCGGTGACGTCGGCGATCGTGTATAAGTCCGCGAAGTCCATGGTGGGGGAGGCCGTGTATTACGAGCGGTCCGCGCAGGCCCAGGCCATCGCGGAGTCCGGTCTTGAGGATGCGCTCCATTCTCTTTACTCGACCTCGACCTGGACGACCGGCTTTACCCAGAAGGCGCTCGGCTCGGGCTACTACACGGTCACCGTGACGCCCGTCTCCGCCCTATCCAAATCGGTGACGTCCACGGGCTATTCCGCGCCGATTTTTCTCACGGGACGGGCCGTTAAGACGGTTTCCGCGACCGTGCTCTTCGTGAGCACGTCCAACCCCACCAACGCGGTATTGTCCAACGACCTCACCGTTAACGGGACCGTGGACGCCTACGATCCGCGCGTGAGCGTCACGCCCTCGTCGGGTTCCTTTACCGACGGCGGCACCATCTGGGCCGACAGCGTCGGTACCGGCGGCGCTTGCGGTTCGGTGCGCATCAGGAGCAACGTGATCGTTTACAACGCCTCGCCGCCCACCGTGTCCGCGAGCAACTCGCCGGGCAGCGGCTGCGTCAATACGCCCACCGATACGATCACTTCGACCAGCACCCACGTGACCTTGCCGCTGCACACCTGCAACGCCGCCTGCCAGACGTTGGCCGCCGGTTACAACGCG
>CALRXP010000278.1:0-3479 GCA_943372155.1 Candidatus Endomicrobiellum trichonymphae
CTTCGCGGCGTCGAGGAGACGGACCTCGGCCCCCGCATGGGCATTTACGAGCCCCACCTTGCCCGGAATCTCGGGGAGGCTCCCGACGGCCGCGTGGTCCATTTCGACGCCGATTTCTTCAAGTCCCGTCCGAAGAACGCGACGGAGGCGGGCCGCCGGGTGCCCGACCCCGAGCCTTTGCGCGCCGCCGTCCGGGCCGCCCAGGCCAAACGCCTGACGGAACTTTGGTCCTCGCCGCCATGATCGAAACTCCGATCATCTTCGAGGACGACCGCATCGTCGCCGTCAATAAGCCCGTCGGCCTGCCCACGATTCCCGGGCGCGGCGAGATCGGCATCGCCGTCAACGTGGAGATCGAGCGGCGCCTGCGCAAGAAGGTGTTCACGGTCCATCGCCTGGATCTCGACGCGAGTGGAATTCTGGTATTCGCCAAGGACGCGGAGACCCATCGCCTCCTGTCTCTCGAGTTCGAGCATCGCCGCGCCAAGAAGGAGTACCTGGTCGCGGTGATCGGACAGCTCTCCGGCAGCGGTGAAATCGACAAGCCCCTTCGCGAATTCAGCTCCGGCCGCGTGGCCCCGGCCCCCGACGGCAAGCGGGCGGTGACGCGCTGGAAGGTGGAGCGCTCCTTAGGCGGGGCGACCTTGCTCCGTGTGGAGACCTTGACCGGCCGTAAGCACCAGATCCGGGCCCATTTCAGCTCCGAAGGCCACCCCATCCTGGGCGACCCCCGCTATGGGCCGCCTCCCCGTCCCATCGGGGGGGCTAAACGCCTCATGCTGCACGCCCATACCCTCCATTTAGAGCTCGGATACGACCTCAAAGCCGATCCGGGACCCGATTTCGAGGCCGTCCTGGCCTCTCGCGCCCGCTGAGCCTCGAACTTTTCGGGGGCTCGCGCGTATGATTGATAGCCGAAGTTCGCCGAGAGGGTCGCACCCTCTTTAAACATCATGATGTCAAAGGAGAAATAAAATGAAGAAGCTCTTGATCGCCGCCGTCGTCCTCGCGTTCGCCGCGCCCGTGTTCGCCCAGGCCCCTGCCGCTGCTCCCGCCGAGAAGCCGGCCGTCGCCGCCGAGAAGAAGGCCGAAGTGAAGGCCGAGAAGAAGGCGAAGAAGGCCGCGAAGAAGGCCGCGAAGAAGGCCGAGAAGAAGGCCGAAGCCGCGAAGACCGAGGCCGCGCCGGCTCCCGCCGCGAAGTAATTCGCAGCGAAAAGCTCAAACAGAAGGCCCTCGCGCGCAAGCGCGGGGGCCTTCTTATTTTCCGCTAAGCGGTGTCAGGCCTTTCGTTTCTTTCGATCCGTTGAGGAGGGGCGAAGAATCGATCTCCGGCGGGGCGTAGGGTCCGGACGCGACTGATGGTCGG
The DNA here is from genome assembly GCA_943372155.1 of Candidatus Endomicrobiellum trichonymphae. GTDB lineage: Bacteria > Elusimicrobiota > Elusimicrobia > UBA1565 > UBA9628 > GWA2-66-18. The sequence continues at coordinate 1,367 of CALRXP010000278.1, forward strand.
TTTACGTCGCGCCGGACCCCCGAGCGAGGGTCAATCCCGAGCGTCCCCGACGGCGATCGATTCTTCGCCCCGGCCCACAGGGGAATCGAAAGAAACGAAAGGCCTGACACCGTTTATAGGAGAAGTTTCGCGGCGAGGGTGAAGTAGACGAGGGTCGACAGCAGGTCGGTGAACGTCGTGATGAGCGGCCCGGTGGCGGTGGCCGGGTCGATGCCGAGGCGGCGGAAGACGAGGGGCTCGATCGAGCCTGCCATAGCGGCGGTCGTCATCGAGATGAACATGGTAAAGCCGACGACGGCGGAGAACGGCCAGCCGTAACGGTCGCCGTAGAAGAAGTGCGCCGCGAAGCCGATGAGCACTCCGTAAAAGGCGCCGATCATCATGCCGACGGCGACCTCCTTGACCACGGCTTCGGCCTCGTCGTCCCGGCCGACCTCGCCGGTCGCGAGGCCGCGGACCATGACGGTCGCGGTCTGGGCGCCGACGTTGCCGCCCATCGCGGCGATGAGGGGGATGAAGGTGGCGAGCGCGACGATGCGGGCCAAGGTGTCCTCGTGCCCTTTGATGATGCTCGAGACGAGCATCTCGCCGGCGCAGGTGGCGATCAGCCACGGGAGGCGGATCTTGGCGATTTTCCACGCGGGCTGCGACAACAGGCCGGTCTGGGTACCGGCCATCTTCGCGAAGTCTTCTTCGGTCTCGGCCCGCGCGATGGCGAAGATGTCGCGATAGACGACGACGCCCAGCAGCAGGCCGTTGCGGTCCACGACCGGCGCGCTCTTGAGCTTGTACTTCGTGAAGAGCATGACGGCGGCTTCCTGGTCCAGCTCGGGTGACAGGGTGCGGGGGCCGGGATCCATCAGCTCGCGCACCAGCATGTCGTTGGGCGCGACGACGAGCGACTTCAGGCCGACGACGCCGCGCAGGCGGTTCTGCCCGTCGACGACCATCAAGGTGTCGAGGTGGGTCTCCTCGATGCGGCGCAGGCGCGTGCTGTACTGGATCCGTTCGACGGCAGTCTTCGTCGTCCACTTCTCGTCGAGGGTGACGTAGCGCCCGCGCATCAGAGCGCCGACGGATTCGGGGGGATACTGGAGGTACTGCTGGACGCACTCCTGTCCGCCCTTCTTCATGATCGCGTTGAACTGGCGCACAAGAGGTTGGGGCAGGTCGCGCATCATGCGGCTCGTCGCCGAAGGATCGAGGTCGCTGAGCAGCTCCTGCGCGTCCTGACGCTGGAGGCTGCCGACGAGCGCGGCCTGTTGGTCGCTCTCGAGCTCCTCGAATAACTGCATCGCCTTCTGCCGCGTGCTGAGGCGGAAGATCGCCACGCGCTCGTCCGCGTCGAAATGGTCCCACCCGTCGGCCAGGTCGATCGGGCCGATCTCCTTGAGGAGCGTGCGGGCGGACACGAAATCACGCGCGCCGAGAAGCTCCTTCAGGTCGGCGAGGTAAATCTGCAGCGTTTTCACGCGACCATCGTACCAAAGAATCCGTGATTCGGACGCCATGATATTCTTTGTTAGATAACCTCTTGACAAATATTAGGAAAGCTGTTATATATTCGGAGCTTGCCGCGCCAGACGTTCTAAGGAGGTCATGCCGATGATCGCCAAGGACCTGATGCCCTGGATGTTCGTGAAGAGAACCGCCACCTGGACGCCTTACGTCAAGATCCGCTCGGAGCAGCCGCTCCCTGAGCCGGTTCTTTCGTCGCGTCCCGCGCGCAAGCCCGGGAGACGTACAGCGCGTGGGTAGGCTTTACCGCCCAGTCAAGCGCACGACGGCGACGCCGATCTACACGATCGGCGCCGCGTCGCGTCTGACGGGCATCCCGATCTGGACCTTGCGCTGGATCGAGCGCCACGGCCTGCTGCGTCCCTCGCGCACGCAGGGACGGCAACGGCTTTACAACGACGGCGACCTCGACCGCCTGCGGGACGTGCGCGGGCTGATGGAGAAGAAGGTCAACCTCGCCGGCATACGCGTCATCCTCTCCCTCCGCGCCTAACGCGCGTCTACCTACGCGGCTAATGTCGCGAACGCTGATGTGAGGACGGCGACGGATCAATGTCCGCCGGGAACGCTCGGGATTGACCCTCGCTCGGGAATG
>CALRXP010000279.1:0-3468 GCA_943372155.1 Candidatus Endomicrobiellum trichonymphae
AGACGAATGAGCCTAGTAGCCCGTCCAGACGGTTCCCTTCGTGTCGGTGTGCGTGCAGTTGACGAGCACGTTGCCGACGTTCGCGTTGGTGGTCTGGTCGTTGTAGTACCAGCCGCCCGCGTCGGAAGGAGACGCCGACGCCGACAGCAACACGACGGCGCTACCGTCCGCGTGGTAGTTCGGCGCCTTCGCGTTGGGCACGACGGTCAGGTACTTGCCGCCGCTGGTCAGCGCGCTGATGTTGGCCGGGTACGTGCCTTCCATGTCGCCGTAGTAGATGCTCATGGCCGAGCGGAGGGCGCCGAGGTTACCCTTGGACGCGCCTTCGGACGACTTACGGATCAGCTCGGCGAACTTCGGAATCGCGATCGCCGCGAGAATGCCGATGATCGCGACGACGATCATCAGCTCGATGAGCGTGAAACCCTTCTTGGACAGCTCTTTCAACTTCGTCATGTACATGACCCCCTGTGCCGATTATTTATGAATGACTGGGACAGATGTGTTATATGCCGGCACTCTGGTCATGTAACTCGAACGAAGTATAACCGGAAGCCACGCCGCTGTCAAGGAAACGGAAACTGAATTCAATGTGACTTCAGTCTCCGCTTTGCGTTACTTTCATCCCGGTCGGTGGGCAGGAAGGGACTTGAACCCTTAAGAGCTTGCGCCCACACGGTCCTGAGCCGTGCGCGTCTGCCAGTTCCGCCACCTGCCCACCGCCCGGGACGAAGTGCTACAATCAGATTCTACGAGATATGGCGCAGAAAGACAACAAAGACGAAAAAAAGGTCGTCGCGACCAACCGAAAAGCGCGCCAGTTTTACGAGATTCTGGACGTCTACGAAGGCGGGCTCCAGCTCGCCGGACCAGAGGTCAAGGCCCTGCGCGGCGGCAACGCCAGCCTTGACGGCTGCTACGCCCGCCCGAACGACAAAGGCGAGCTGTTTCTGCACAACTTCTACATCCCCCCCTACGTTTTCGCGACCTTGTTCGAGCCCCTCGACACCCGCCGCAACCGCAAGCTCCTCCTCCACGGCGCGGAAATCCGCAAAATCCTCGGGAAGCTGACCACGAAAGGCCTGACCTTGATCCCCCTCGAAGTCTACTTCAAGAACGGCTGGGCCAAGGTCTCCTTGGGCTTGGCCAAGGGCAAGACCGGCGCCGACCGCCGCGACTCGATGAAGAAAAAGGACCTTCGCCGCGAGGCCGAAAAGAGCTTTAAGGGCGTTTACCGCGGCTGAGCGCCGCCCGGGCACGCGCCAGGTTGATTCGCGCGCCCTCGTCATTCGGATCGAGCCGCACGCTGATCTCAAGAATGCGAACGGCCTCGTTCAAGCTCCCGCTTTGGGCGAGCACGGCCCCGATATTCGCCCGCGCCTTTCGGCAGACGGGATGCGTCTCCACCGATTCGCGCAGGCGGCTCAGCTCCGCCGCCTCGCCATCGCCGCGAGCAAGCAAGGCGACGAGCCGGTCCTGATCCTCGACGCAACCGGGGAACGAATCGAGGGCGCCTTGAAACAACGTCCGCGCCTCGGACAGGCGCCCTTCCGTCGCGCGGACCACCCCCAGCGAGGCCTGCCCCGTGGCGGACGAGGGATCGCCCGCGAGCACCCGCGTCCACAGGCTCTCCGAGTCCGCCCAATAGCGCTGCTGGCGCAGGCACAACACGGCGAGCGCCAGCACGACGACCTTCGCCGCCGTCTCACGACGCATCGACGCCACGCCCGCGAGGATCGCGAGCGGCATCGTCGCGACCAAGGAGTAGCGGTCGGCCACCAATTGCGGGCCGAACTGAAACAGGCCGCTCACCGGGAAAAGCAGGACCGCGTACCAAAAGGCCGACGCCGCGAGCCACGGGCGCGTCTTGCGCTGGCGCCAACACGCCGTCAGCGCGGCCAGGACGAGCGCGGCGCTGAGAACGAAACGCGGTTCGAACGGATTCATCGGCGGGCGCAATTCATACAGGGGCATGAGCCCATACGGCAAAATGGTTTTCCAAACATAAAAGACGAGGGCATAGCAGGCCTGCATGACGCGCGCCAGGAGCCCATGCTGGTCGTACGTCCAGCGAATACGCTCCTGCGCCCCCATTCCGATGACGCCGAAAACCGCCGACAGCGCGAACAACGGCCATTTATCCTTCAGCGACGGGCGCTTCCAGGCGGCGAAATCGAGCGCGAACAGGGCCACAGGGAGCATCAGCGCCTGCCCCTTCGCGAGAAGCGACAGGAGGAAGAAGCCGAACGCCGCAGCTCGCGCGCGGCGCAAGTGCGCGAGGACCGTCGCGAGCATGAACGCGCAGCAGATCACGTCGCGCCGTTCGGACGCCCACGACACGGACTCAACGCGCAGCGGGTGCAGCGCGAAAACGAGCGCCACGATCAGCGCGGCGGCGTCGACGTCCTTCGCCGGCCCCGGCCGCACCGCCCAGAGGACGCGGCGGGAGACGAAGAACATCAGCGCCGCGGACAGCGCGTGCCAGAGCGCGCTTTGCAGATGATAGCCGCGCGCGTCCATGCCCCACAGCGTGTAATCCAGGCCGTAGCTCAACCAGGCGAGCGGCTGATAGACGCTGCCGACGTTCGAGAGGAAGGCCCAGCGCCAATTCGCGAGGCCGAGCCCGCGCCAACCGGTCGGGCCGAGGAGGAACATCGGGTCGTCGTAATTGGTCCAGCCGTGACCGAGGCTCGGGAGGAAGACGAGGAGGGCCGCGGCCGCGGCGAGAAGCGCGGCCTTTCTAGAAGCGGACGCCAAGACCGGCTTCCGCGCCCGCCTGGCCGTGGGCCATCGTCGCGGCGAGGCTCAGGTAGGTGAACTGATACGGGGTCACGCGCATGCCGAGCGTGAAACGGCTCTCGAGGGTGTTGACCGTGCGGCCGTTGAGCGTCGGGTCGAGCGTGGACTGGCGGACGACCAGCCGCATGCGGTCGAGGCCGACGCCGGCGTACGGCGCGAAGAACGGTGTTCCCGCGGAGCAGACGAGGTTCGCGCCGAAGTGAGAGGCGGAGAAATCGGTGTGCACGACGGAATGTCCGACGACCGAGACGAGGACCTGCGGCGCCCACGGCTTGTCGGACGCGGCGTACAAGCCGTAGCGGATGCCGCCGCCCGCGATGGTCACGCCCTGATACGAGATGCCGCGGATGAAGCCGGACAGCTTGAAGGGCATGCCGACCTCGGCCTGCACCCAAGGCAGGCCGAACGCGCGCACGCCGTTGTTGCGCAGGATGTTGTCGCCCTTCGACGGGTAGGCCTGGCCGCCGAAGCGGATTCCGACGTCGAAGCCGGTGAGGCCGAGGGAGCGCCCGCTCTGGAACGTGGCCGAACCCAGGACGCCGCCCAGGTCGCGGGCGAACGGTTTGAGCGAGCCCTCATCGGCGTAGCGAGCGAAGCCTCCGTATTGGTCCGCGCCGGCGAAGGCCGAAACGGCGGACATAAGGACGATGGCGGAGAGGGCGAGTCGCT
>CALRXP010000280.1:0-3455 GCA_943372155.1 Candidatus Endomicrobiellum trichonymphae
AGCGCGCCCGGAGTTTCTCGGTCGGAGGCGACGTATTCCTTCGCGACGAGATTCATCCCGTCGTGCAGGGAAGTCACGGCGCATATGTCGGCGACGCGGTACCAGCGGGCAATTTCGGTTCTTTCGTGATGAGCGACCGCCAGGACGATCGGCTTCCACCCCTTATTGTCGTTCGTCTCGAACCGAGAGTTGATCCTTGCCGCTTCTCTCTTGACTTCTTCGACAAGGTCGCGGTAGCGTGGAATCGTCGTGCGGCTTGGGGCTCCCAATTCGACGAAGACGAAGCGGCCTGCGTACGCCGGATTCTGTTCGAGAAAACGTTCGACCGCCAAGAAGCGCTCGACGATTCCCTTGGTGTAGTCGAGCCGGTCCACGCCGAGGGCAAGGATCGAACCCTTCGCGCCCACCGATCGCAGGAGTTGATCTTTCGATGGGAGCGCTCCCGCCTCCTCTTCCATGGCGACGCTGATCGGATAGGGCTTGATCAAGGTTGAGTGCTCACCGCGCCGGACGGCGAACCGCTCCCAGTCGATTCGGCACTCGAGCGCGCGGTCCACGGTTTCCAGGAAGTTGTTGCAGTGGTATTGGATATGAAAGCCGAGCACGTCGGCGCCCAGCATCCCGTCGAGTATCTCGCGTTGCCAGGGACAGATGCCGAAGGCTTCGGGATTGGGCCATGGGATGTGCCAGAAGAGGGATACGCGCGCATCAGGACGGGCCTCTTTAATCATGCGGGGTAGGAGGGCGAAGTGATAGTCCTGTATCAGAACGCACGGCTCGTCGACACCCGCGATCTCGGATAAGACGGCGTCGGCAAAGAGTCGGTTGACCGCGTGATACTGATTCCAGTCATCGGGTCGGAATTGCGGACGGGCATGGGCGATATGGCACAGCGGCCACAGCCCTTCGTTGGCGAAGCCGTAGTAGTAGCCTTCTTCCTGTTCCTTCGATATCCACACCCGACGAAGCGAGTAGCGCGGCTCCTCGGGCGGCACGCGCACCCTGTCTGAAGAGTCCACGGACGCCCGGTCGGCGTCGCCGGCGCCGTGCGCGACCCAGGTCCCTCCGCAGGCTTTGAGGATCGGTTCGACGCCGGAGACGAGGCCGCTGGCGGGCCGTACGACTTCGATGTGTCCGTTTCGCCGAACGTGAATATAGGGTTCTCGATTGGCGACCACGACCATCGGTCGTCCGCGCAACCGCTCCTTGGCGTGCTCCTTGAGGCGGTCGGGAGTCCATATTGACTGGCCCGCATGGCGCAGGCGCGCCTCCGCCTCGGCCGCGGAACGGGCGTTCTCCAGACTTTTTACGAGACCCGAGGCCTCGGATGTCAGCGGACCGAGCAATCCACCTACGGGCGGCGCCGCTCCCCGAGCCTCGCCCGCGCGCTGAAGGCGCATCCATTCAGCTGTCCGCTCGATCGGGGCGAGGATGTCGAAGCGGACTATCCAGAGCGTGATAGCGGTGATGAGCAGGACTTGGGTCAGCAGGCGGAAGAACCCCCGCCGCCAAACGTCGCGCACCCGCGACTCGACGTGCGCGGCGTCGTGATAGACGGCGAGGAAGCCCGGGGAGTTCTGCAGTGGCGCCGTGCAACGATGAAGACCGCCACCCGGGACAAGGCCGCAGTCGATCTCTTCTCCCGACCGGGGCGGCGGCGCGGATGCGGGCAGGCCCGCCGTCGCGACCAAAGTGCGCCCGTCCGGCGCGTGCAGAGAAACACCGAGTAGGCGCTGGCGACCGCCGAACTTGTCGGCGATGCGCCCGAGCGCCTTGGCGTCGGCCCGCTTGGCGAGCGGCTCGGTCGCTTCGCGGAGGCTTTCGGCAAGCAGTGCGCCGCGGTGGTCGAGTTCGTCGAGAAGATTCGCTCGCTCGCTTCGGGCCTGGAACCAAGTCCAGCCGGCGGAGACGAGTGTCGCTGCGAGTACGATGGAGACGACGAGTCGAATGGTGACGCGCATGGTTTATGGGTAGACGGCGGTTGGAGTGACCTTAAGGCGTTCGGCGAGGCTGCTGGTACTCGTCGGCATAAAGAATCTGAACCAAAGCGTCACGCTATCTCCGGGGGGGAGTTGATAGCCGTTCTGCGAAGGGCTCGAATAGTTCCCAGAGGCTTGAGACGGCGTCGGCGTCGTCGTGATATAGGTCGTAAACGCCGCGGGCGGGGGGCCGGGTTCGCCCGCGGTCCAGACGCCCATCAGCGCGGCAACGTCGTCGCCCGGAGCCGTCGACAAGGACCAGGGGCTAGACGGCAAGGTCGCCGTCGACGCCGCGAGGGCAATCGTCGCCGGCCAGTTGCCGACGTTTGTGACGACCATCGAGCTCGTCGACACGGTCGAGAAGACGATCACGCCGTTCACGAGGCCCATCTGCCCAAGGCTCAGCGAGTCCGTCGACTGCCGGATCTGGAAGTTCAGGCGCGACAGATTCGTGTAGTTGGGTCGGCCCTGATGGTTGAGGCTGCCGACTCGGAAATAATAGGTGCTGGAGAGGTCGAGGGCGACGCCGCCGGCTCCGACGCTCAAGGTGCTGCTCAAGACGTTGAAGGTCGCCGAGGAAAATACCGGCGCACCCGCCGGCGCCAGCGCCCCGAAATTATTCGACGAGGCTTCCAGGACGTAGCCCTCGCTCGTTCCCGCCAAGTCACCCGGCGGCGAGGGGGGGAAGGCCGCCCACGCGACGGTGACGGAGCTGAGCTGGACCGACAAGAATTCAGACGCCCCCTCCACGGGCGCAAGCGCCAGGGTCGAGACCGAGGTGGACAGATCCACGTACGCGGTCAGCAGACCGGCGTGATTCATCGCCGCGACGAAGGCATAGTAGGTCGTGTTGGAATTCAGGCCGAAAGGCGACGCGGCGAGGGCGGCGCCCCCGGGGAAGGTGCTCAAGATGATGTTGCCGGTGTCCGAATTCGGGAACGCGGGCTCCGTTGTGAGCACCACCGTGTAGCTCGTGACATCGACCGGGTTCCCGTTCGCGGCCCAGGAAACGCTGATCGAGCTCAGGTTCACCTCCGCGAAAACGGCGCCGCCCGGCGCGGCCGGCGGCAGCGCCAGCGTGGATTCGTCGTCCGCCGCCGAGTCCGCGAGGTTGGCGCCGCAGGCGCGCGCCTGGACGTAGAATGACGCGGTCGTGTTGACGGCGAGCCCGGTCGTCGTGTAGCTGGCGGCGGCTCCAAGAGGCGGCGACATCGGACCGCCCGTCGAGGAGAAGATCTGGTAGTCCGTCGCGCCGTTGGTCAGGCTCCAGTTCCAGAGTATGCTCGAGGCGCTCTGCGCGGTTCCGGAAAATCCCTGCGCCGCGACGAGGGAATCGGTCGTGTTGGTCGTTCCGGAGCCGCCGGCCCCGGCTCCCGCGCCGCCCGCCGCGCCGCCCGTCGTCACGAACGTAATCCCGCAGGTGACGCCGGACCCGCTGACGCCGACCGAGGCGCGCCCGCCGCCGCCGCCGCCGCC
>CALRXP010000281.1:0-3328 GCA_943372155.1 Candidatus Endomicrobiellum trichonymphae
TGTCCATGGTCAAGGGCGTGACGCTCGAGGGCGGCGTAACGGTCGAGCGGGCGCTGGAAAGCGACTCGACCTTATCGGCGAGGGTCCACGACACGATCCGCGGCGCCGAGATCCACAAATCGGAGTTCACCGCCGACAACGGCTGCGTCGTGACCTTGCGCCTGCCTAAGACGGCGCTCGAGAAGTCGCTGGGGAGCCGCCTCCAGTGAGGCGCCTGCTTCTCGCCGCGGCCCTGCTCGCGTCGGCCTGCTCGCACGCGGGGCCGAAGACGCGGACCGTGCTGGCCGACGGCTTCGCGCCGGTGGACGCCCGCGGCCTGGCCGACGCGCGGGACCGGGCGCGCAACGACGCGCGCCGCCGGGCGATCGAGGACGTGGCGGGCGTCAGCGTCGAATCGACCTCGAGCGTCGAGAACGCGGTGACGACGGAGCAGACGACGACGGCCCGCAGCCGGGGCTTCGTGGAGTCCTCGAGCCCCGTCCAGGAAGACGTGCGGGACGGCATGGTTCGAGTGCGACTGCAGGCTCGCGTCCGGACCGGAAGCGGCTCATTGACGACGGTCGCCCTGCGCATACCCGAAGGGCCGCTCTCGGCGGGCGTGCAGCGCGCCCTGCGCGAGAAGAAGGTGAGCACGGAAGGCGGGCGAGGCGCAGCGGTGCTCACGGGCGTCGGCCGGACAGCGGACCTGCCCACGAGCCTGATCGCCGGCACGACCGCGGTGCGCGCCAGCGCGGCTCTGACGCTCAAGGGCGCCGAGGAGCTACATGCCCTCGGCGCGGCCTCCGGCCTCGATCCCGACCCCGCCGGCGCCGCCGACAAGGCGCTCGAGGCGGCGGGCTACCGCGCCGGCCTGGCGCTCGTGGCGGCGATGACCGCCCCGCCCGCGAACTAAGGGATCAGTCCGAGCTCGCGGCCGACCTTGGCGAACTTCTCCAAGGCGAAATCGAGGTCCTTCTCCGTATGACCGGATGAGACGATCGTGCGCAGGCGGTCCTTGCCGCGCGCCCCGATCGGGAAGCAGATGGCGAGCGCGAAGACGCCTTCCTCAAACAGCTTAGCGGAGAACTCCTGCGCCTTCTTCGTGTCGCCGATGATCACGGGCGTGATCGGCGTTTCGGACGCCCCCGTGTCGAAGCCCATCTTCTTGAGCCCCGCCTTAAAATGCGCGGCGTTCTGCCACAGCTTTTGAATGCGCTGCGGCTCGTCGAGCATTACGTCGATGGCGGCGGCGCAGGTCGCGATCACCGACGGCGGATGCGAGCTCGAGAACGTGAAGGGACGCGCGGTCGAGATCAGATAGTCGATCAGGCGCTTCTGGCCCGCGACGTAGCCGCCGACGGCGCCCACGGCCTTGGACAAGGTGCCGATCGAGACCTGCACGCGCTCGGACACCTTGAAGTGGTTCGGGGTGCCGCGGCCGTTTTCGCCCATGACTCCGGAGGCGTGGGCGTCATCGACCATGACAAACGCGTCATAGCGCTCGGCGAGATCGCATATCTCCGGCAACGGAGCTAAATCACCGTCCATCGAAAAGACCCCGTCGGTCACGATCATCTTGCGGCGGGCCCCCTTCGCCTCGGGGGATTCCAGGATCGCCTGGAGCGCCTTCATGTCCTTGTGCGGGTACACCTTGCGGGCGGCCTTGGCCAGGCGCGCGCCGTCGATGATGGACGCGTGGTTGAGCTCGTCGGAGATCAAGAGGTCCTTGGGGTCGCTCATCAGGCTCTGGCAGCAGGCGACGTTGACGGTGAAGCCCGACTGGAAGACCAGCGCGGACTCGGTGCCCTTGAACCGGGCCAGCTTCTGCTCGAGCGCGAGATGGATGTCCTGGGTGCCGATGATGGGGCGGACGGCGGCGGTGCCCACGCCGTGGCTGTCGATGGCGGCCTTGGCCGCGGCCTTCAGCTTCGGGTGGCCGGTGAGGTCGAGGTAATTGTTCGACGTCAGGTTCACGACCTTCTTGCCGTCCACGATCGAAACCGGGGCCTGGTGCCCGGTCACGACGCGCAGCTTCACGAAGCGTCCCTCGGTCTTGAGCTGGGCGATCTCGGCGTCGAGGAAATCCATCAAGCGATCGGTCTTAGTCGTCATGCGGCGATTATATAGAATGTCCGCCATGAAGCGCATCGACGCGGCCGCCCTTCTCCTCCTGGCGCTGTGCCTCGTCGCCTTGCTCGCCCGCCTGGCGAGCGTGCCCGCGATGTCGCTCGACGAGGCCTGGATCGGGCTGTTCGCCGACCGGATACGGCACGGCGGCCTCTACTCGCCGCATCAGATGAACCATTATACCGGCCCGCTGTACGCGGCACTGATCGGCGTATTCTATGACCTTCACGGTCTCTCGCTCGAGAGCCTGCGTTTGCCCGGCGCCCTGCTTAACGCCGCGGCCCTGAGCGGCCTGTGGCTGCACCTGCGTCGGCGCGTCTCACCGGAGGCCGGCCTCGCCTTCCTCACGCTGTGTGCGGGCTCCGCATACTTCCTGATGAAGTCCCGTCTAGCCTGGGAGGTGTACGCCCTTCACCCGATCCTCATTCTGGGCACGCTCGCCGCGCTCGCCCGGCCGGGCCGGGGCTGGGCCCTCGTCGCGCTGACCTGGATCGGCACGCAAAACCATTTCATCTACCTGTCCGTGCCCGCCTCGCTCGTCGTGCTCTTCGGCACGCGCGCCGCCTGGCGCGGGGAAGCGGAGGCCGAGGGCCGCCTGCGCGACGCCGCGGCGGCGCTCGCGGCCGGCATCGCCCTCGCCTTGGTTAAGCAGCCGCTCACCGACGAGCTGTGGGCCGCGCACAAAGCGATTCTCCTCCCCGCACTCATCCTCCTCCCCGTCGCTGCGGCCGCGGCCGTCCGTCGCGCCCCCGGGGCCTGGCTCCTGCTCCCCTTCACCCGCGCGCGCCGCGAGCTGGCCTGGCTGTTCGCCGGCACGATCACCGCCTTCGTGGTCTGGCACGTCGCCCCCCTCGTGCAGATCTTCGCCGGCCCCGTCGTGTTCAAGCGCCTCTTCTCTCTCGAGCTACCGCTGATCCTCTCCGCGCTCCTCCACGTCTGGGGGCTGTTCCTCGCCGGGCTGGTCGCGTGGCACGCCGTCCGCGCCTGGAACGGCGATGGCGCGTCGTTTCACGAGCGTACCTTGATGCTCTGGCCCGCGGCCTTCGCCGCCGTGTTCATCGCCTTCCGCCACACGAGCTCTTTACGCTATTACTCGCTGCCCGCGCTGATCTCGACGCTCGCGCTCGCCGTCGTCCTCCCTCGCCTGGCCCGGCGGGACACGCGCGCCGTTTACTCCTGCGCGCTGGCGGCGGCTCTGCTCACGCAGGGCCTCCTGCTCAAG
>CALRXP010000282.1:0-3316 GCA_943372155.1 Candidatus Endomicrobiellum trichonymphae
CAGGCCGAGGTCGCAGGCCTGATGGTGGTCGGCGAGGGCCTCGGTTTTGGAACCCAGGGCTTCGTTCGCCAGACCGCGACGGAAGTAGGCGTCGGCGAGGGTGTTGCGCGCGGCGTCCACGCCGCGCTTGACCGCGCCGGAGCGGCGGCGCTCGTCGTTGGCGCGTTCGAGGTCGGGCAGGGCGACGCTCAGGTCCCCCCGCGCGGCGCTCCAGTTCCCGAGCGCGGAGTAGGCGCGCGAGCGCCAGGTGAGGATCTCCCCGCGGCGCTTCTGCGGGCTCTCCGCGGCGGACGACAGCGCGGTCAGCGCCGCGGCGTAGCGCCGAGCGGCCAGATGCGCCCGGCCTTCGCCGATCCCGGGCCGGGGGTCGTCGGGGCCGAGCAGGTTGGCCGCCTTGGCGAAGGCGGCGCGGGCCTCGCGGTCCGCCTTGACGCCTTGCGCCAGCCGCGCCTCGCCGAGGACGAGCCAGCCGTCGGGATCCTCGGCGCGTTCCTCGAGATAGGCCAGGGCGTCGCGCTCGGCGTCGGCCCCCTTGCCGAGCGCCGCGCGCGCACGGGCGCGCATCAGCTTGGCGCGGACGTTGTTGACGTCGTCCTCGAGGGTCTTGGTCAGGTCTTCCTCGGCGGCCGGATCGTCGAAGAGAGCAAGCTCGCCTTCCGCCCGCGCGAAATAGGCCGCGGCCTGCAGGGGCCGGCCGTCGTCGGGCATCCACGCCCGCAGGGCGCGGGTCGCGAACTCCACGCGCTCGGGGTCGGCGGGCTTGCGGGACTCCGCCTTGCGCAGCTGCTCGACGAAAGGCGAGAGCGCTCCGGCGGGCGCGGCCATCATGACGGCGAGGAACGTCCCGCTGAGCATCAGGCGCCGTGCGACTCCTTGTGCGACTTCCAGAACTTCCGGATGTGGTCCCAGCCTTCCTCGGCGGTGTCGACCATCTTGAAGAGCTTGTTGTCCTCCCAGTTGGTCATCCCCTGCTCGGCGAGGTAGTCGAAGTCCACCAGGCGCTTCCAGAACGTCTTGCCGACGAGGACGATGGGCAGCGGGCGCTTCTTGCCCGTCTGCACGAGGGTCAAGGTCTCGAAGAGCTCGTCGAGCGTGCCGTAGCCGCCGGGGAAGGCGACGAGCGCCTTGGCGCGCATGAGGAAGTGCATCTTGCGCAGGGAGAAGTAGTGGAACTGGAAGCAGAGCTCCGGCGTGATGTACGGATTGGGATCCTGCTCGTGCGGCAAAGTGATGTTGAGGCCGATGCTCTTGGCTCCGCACTCCCATGCGCCGCGGTTGGCGGCTTCCATGATGCCGGGGCCGCCGCCGGTGACGATCACGTGCTCGAGGTCCTGGCCCGCCTGCTGGGCCTTCGAGAGCAGGGCCGAGAAGCGCCGCGCCTCCTCGTACCAGTGGGAGAGCTCGACCTTCTTCTCGGCGACGACGACGAGGCGCTTGAGCTCGACGTCGCGGGGGCGCTCGGACAGCCGCTCCTGCGCGGACTGCAGGCCGCGACGGGCTTCCTCGCCGGAGAGGATGCGGGCGGAGCCGAACACGACGATGGTGGAGCGGATCTTGTGCTCGCGGAGGATGAGCTCGGGCTTGAGGAGTTCGAGCTGCAGACGCACGGAGCGAAGGTCCTTGCGGCCCATGAAGTCCATGTCGGCGTACGCCTTGAGATAGGCGTGCGACTCGCGGATCTTCTTGAGGAGGGCCTGCTTCTGTTCGGGGAGTAGTTCTCGGGTGCCTTTAGGGTTCATGGTAGTTTTAGGAGGCGGGGCAGCCACAGGCTCAGGCCCGGGCAGTAGGTGACGACCATCAGGGCCCCGACCAGCAGGATCCAGAAGGGAAGAACGGCGCGGTAGAGCGCCGGAAGCGGCTTGTCGAAACGGCGCGAGGACAGGAACAAATTGAGGCCCAACGGCGGCGTCATGTACCCGATCTCCAAATTCAGAAGGAACAACGCGCCCAGGTGAACGGGATCGATGCCGTACTGCGCCGCGACGGGCGCGATGATCGGCACGACGATGACGATGGCGGAGAAGATCTCCACCATGTTCACGATAAGAAGAAAAACATTCAGCAAGGCCAGGAACCCCCACGGGCTTTTCACGTGCTCGTGCAGGAAGGCGAAGATCCTTCCGGGAATGTCCGCGTCGATCATGTAGCTCGTCAGCCCCAGAGCGCAGCCGAGGACGATGAGGATCGCGCCGACGAGGATCATGCTCTCGCGCGCGACCTCGGGGAGCTTGCGCCAGGAAACGTCTTTGTAGATCAGAACCTCGGCGATCATCACGTAGAAGGCCATGACGGCGGCGGCCTCGGAGGCGGTGAAGAGCCCGCCGTAGATCCCCCCGATCACCACGAGCGGCAGCGGGATTTCCCAGGCGGCGGCGCGGGCCGCGTTCTTCAGCGCGGCCAGGGAGAACGGGATCGGCTTGACCTTTTCGCGCTTGGCGACGACGTAGGCGTAGATCGAGAGCGCGAGCAGGAGCAGGAAGCCGGGGACGGCGGCGGCGGCGAAGAGCTTGTCGATGGAGATCTTCCCCACCAGCGCGTAGAGGATGATGGGCAGGCTCGGCGGGAACATGAGGCCGAGGCTGCCGGTGGTGGTGATGAGTCCGAGGGAGAAGCCCTCGGGGTAGCCCTGGCGGCGCAGCAGCGGGAAGATGAGCCCGCCGAGCGCGATGATCGTCACCCCCGAGGCGCCGGTGAAGGCGGTAAACAACGCGCACGCGCACAGCCCCGCGACGGCGACGCCGCCGGGGAGCCAGCCGAACATGGCCTCGGCCAGCGCCACGAGGCGCTGGGGCGCCTTGCTCTCGGCGAGCAGGTAGCCCGCGAACGTGAACAGCGGCACGGCGATCAAAGAAGGAAGCGAGGCGAGGCGCGAGAGCTCGATGATGACGGCCGAGGACTGGATGCCGGCGCCATGGAATAGCCAGAGCGCGAGCGCGCCCATCAGCGCGAACACGGGCGCGCCGGCGAGGGCGAAGGCCGCGAAGCCGGCGAGCGCCAGGGCCGTCATCGGCCCGCCGCCTCGGCCGCGGCGTCGGCGCTCTTGAAGAGCATGTGGATCAGGACCAGCGCGAAGCCGAGCGGGATGCCGGCCGAGGCGATCCACGAGGGCACGACGACTCCCGCGACGGTCATCAGCTCGGCGCCCGAGGCGCGGTCGTCCTTGAGATAGGTCCATGACGCCGCGAGCAGGATGGCGGTGATCGCGGCGCCGGAGAGGTTCGCGGCGAGCCGTAGCCACGGCTTCCAGCGAGCGGGTGCACCGACATGAGCGGCTTCCCAGGCGAAATGTTTTTCAAACGCCGCGGCGAGGGCGGCG
>CALRXP010000283.1:0-3316 GCA_943372155.1 Candidatus Endomicrobiellum trichonymphae
AGAGTGCCCTGCGCGGTGGCGGCGATCCCGGTGACTATGCCGTTGAGCGCGTAGAAGACGAACATCAAGGGCAGGGCCATGTGGCCGGTGCCGAGCAAGAAGACCATGGTGCCCAGCGAGACGGCGCGGAAGACATGCGCCGCGTAGAAGGTCTTAGTCAGGCCGAAGTGGTCGCTGAAGAACTTCGCCAGCTGCTGGCCGACCATGCTGCCGATGCTCGCGAAAATCGCGACCTGAGCCAGGATCGAGAAGTCGCCGAACGCGTCCTCGGTGAGCTGGGCCATCGCCGCGCCCTGCGCCTCGAGGCCGAGCTGCATCGTGAGCATGCCGCCGATGAGGGCGGCGACGGTCGCGCCGAGGCCGAACCAGCCCTTGCCCTTTCCGCCTTTGTTCGGCTCGTTCGGCTGCTTCGGCGCCGGAGGCTCGTTGGCGCCGCCGCCGGATTGCGGGTGGAGCGACGTCGGGCCCTCGGTGGACGGCTCGAGATCGGAGGCGTGCGCCGCGGAGAGCTTGCCGGCGACTTCGGTCATCGCCGGGGCGGCGGCCGGGACGGTCTCGGCGGACTTGCCGCCGAAGTAGGCGCGGACGCCGGAGATGATCGCGGAGGCCTTGCTCGCGACGCGGCCGGTCTTGGGGCCGGCCTGAAGCGAAACGGGCGCGGTCTCAGAGGACGGCGTCTTCGCGGCGGACACGCCTTTGGGAGTCTCATCCTTGGAGGGGGCCGCGGACACCATCGAGGACGGCGCCAGGGCGGCGGGAACGGCGGACACCCGGGCGGCTTCGGCGGCGGCCGCCGCGACCGGCCGAGCGGCGATGGCGCCCGGGACGAAAGAGGTCGCGGCGCGGGCGCCGGTCTGAACCGGGGACGGAGCGAAGGAGGAACCAGAGAGGCCGCCGTTGAGGCTCGGATTAAAGGTGGCGGCCGGGGTGACCGACGCGGCCGGGGCCGTCATGGTGAGAGAACCAGCCGCCGCGGAGCCGCTGACCGGGGCGTTGATCGCGCCGATACCGACGACCTGCGCCCAAGCCTGGGGTCCAAAGGAGACATGGACCAAGGCGAAAGCGAGAAGAGTGGCGATCACGCGCATCGGCCGGGAGCTGGTTTTCTTCATACCCCTATTATAAGAGGGCTACCCCCCCCTGCTCATGGGCTTTGGCTCTAGGCCCAATTGGACAAAGGGCCTAGGTCCTTATAGGCCCCCCCTTTTGCTTGATTTAACGGTCTTTGACGCCTATACTTGGGGTCATGGAATTAGGGGCTATAGAGGCTCGTGCCGCGCGATTTAGCGACCGTTTCGTCGCTTATCTCCTGGATACCCTCCCTTTCGGTGCCGCAGCGGCGGGCACGATCTGGGTGTTGACCGGTCCGCTCGCCAAGGCGCCGACCCCGGAGCTTTTCGCCCTCGTGGGGGCGGCCTGGATCACGGCCATGTTCGCCTACCAGCTGGTCGGCAACATGAACGGAGGAACGCTCGGCAAGCGCGCGCTCGGCCTGCGCGTCATCGGGCGGGACGGCGGCCCCCTCGGCTTCGGACGCAGCTTGGCCCGCGCGACCGTATGGCTCCTCGGTTCGACCGCGGGTAATTTCGGTTTTCTCGTCGCGTTATTTAACGGCGAAAATCGGACCCTTCACGACTACGCCTCGGGCGCGGTGGTCGTGGAGGCTTACCGCAAGTCCGCGGCCGAAGGACGGGCCTTGTTCATCGCCGGAGCTCTCGGTGCGCTCGGGCTGTTCGGCTACCAGATCTACTCGGGCTGGGCGCTGCCCACCCCTCTGGACCGAGCCGCGGTTGCCAAGGCTAACGCAGGCTTGGCGGTGATCGCGCGGGTCGAGGAGGCGTACAAAGAGAAGCACGGCACCTACGCCACTTCCATCGAGCAGCTTGCCGAGGTCAGCGGTGATCCCGCGGAGTTCCGCACCGCGATGGCCCAGCTGTTCATGCCCGAGCCCTTTCAGATGGAAGCCGGCAACCGGGGCTGGCGCATCCGCGCCGCCGCGCGCGATCGCCGCCGCACGCCCGTCGTTCGTACCGGGCCCTAGCGGTTTCGAGCGCCGATCTCGGCGAGCGACCAAGGGCCGAACTCGCGCCAGGAAGTAATCGCGCCTTTGGGAGCCGTCCCATCGAATTGCGCCCGACGCGCGGACTTCATCGCGACGAAGGTCCGTCCCCCCTTTCTCGGTAGATCTCGGACGGCGTGATCGTCCCCGAAACGCGGAGCGTTGACCTCGTCGCGTTTGGCGTAGTGAAACTCGCCGACGAAATAAACCATCTTGTCCACGGGCCGGCCGGTGTAGAACTGCAGGCCGTGAAGATAGCTGTCGTAGGTCCAGATCTCGTCCTCGGGCCGCGCGTCGGCTTTCACGGCGAGCGCGAGCTCCTTGGCGCTGATCAGCGGGGACGCGGCGGAGACCGCGGTCAGCGCGAGCGCGCCTCCCAGCACCCCGCCCAGTCCCAGGATCAGAACGGGACGATCGGAAGAGGGCGCAAATAATTGCGCGGCCCCGAGGCAGAGAAGAAATGCGGAGGCCAGCGCGGCCAGCACGCGAAGCTCCGCCACGCCTGCCCCGATCGCGGGCAAAGACAAATACGGAAGCCGGAACCAGAGCAAGACGCCGACGGCCGAGCCGAGGAGCAGTATCCCGCCGAGAAACCGGCTGAGGCGGCCGGACCAGCGCGTGGGCTCGTCGGCGAGGGCGACGGCTGCCAGCAACGCGGCGTGCGGCAGCACCGGCAGGGCGTAGGTGGCGAGCTTGGAGTGGGAGGTGGTGAAGAAGGCGATCACGCCGACCACCCAGAGAGCCAGGGCCGTGGCGCGAGGATCGGTGAACGGGCGTCGGAGCGTGCGGGTCAGGCCGGCCAGGAAAGGCGCGGTCCAGGGCAGCAAGCCGCCGGGCAGGACGGCGAGATAGAACCACCAGGGCGCGCCGCGCGCGTACTTCGGCGTAAGGTATCGCTGGAAGTGCTGCTCGATGAAGAACGTGTGGAAGAAGTCAGGGCGGCGCGCCTGCATCGCGAAGAACCATGGGGCGGCGACGGCGGCGGCGATGATGATCCCGAGGGGCGAGATCAGCTTGAGCGCGGGCCGGCGCCATTTCGGAAACAGTCCGATTAAGGCCGCGGCCCACAACGCGGGAAACAGGACCGAGATGAGCCCTTTGCTGAGAAAAGCGAACGCCGCGGCCAGCCAGGCCGCCGGCGCGGCCCAGCCGGCGTCTTGGGGTTTTTCCAAGACGCGGAGCGTCAGGACGGTCGTCCAGAGGAGGAACACGCTCACGGGAAGATCCAACGTCAGATTGTGGGCGAGGAAGAGCCAG
>CALRXP010000284.1:0-3278 GCA_943372155.1 Candidatus Endomicrobiellum trichonymphae
CTTGGAGCGGCGCTTGGTTGTCTTCCATAAGCCGATTCTATAACTTCGAGAGGTCGATGGAGAACCGGTAGCGTACGTCGCCCTTCACGAGCCGGTCGTAGGCCGAGTTGATTTGCGCGGGCTCGATCGTCTCGACGTCGGCGTAGACCTTGTTCTTGGCGCAGAAATCGAGCATCTCCTGCGTCTCGGCGATGCCCCCGATGAGCGAGCCGGCGAGCTGACGGCGGCCCATGATGAGCGGGAACGCGGGAAGCGCGAGCGCCTCGGGCGACGCGCCGACGAGCGCCAAGGTTCCCGCCGTTTTCAGCAGGCCCAGCGCCGCGGCGATGTCGTGCTGGCCGGAAACAGTGTCCACGATCAAGTCGAGGCGTCCCGCGCTCTTCGACATCGACGCGGCGTCGCTCGTCAGCACGAAATCGTGCGCGCCGAGGCGCTTGGCGTCCGCCTTCTTCGAGGCCGAGCCGCTGAGCACCACGACCTCCGCGCCCATCGCCGCCGCAAGCTTCACGCCCATGTGGCCGAGGCCGCCGAGGCCGAGCACGCCGACGGTCTTCCCCTTCCCCGCGCCGAAGCGCTTGAGCGGAGAATACGTGGTGATGCCCGCGCACAGCAGGGGTGCGACGCGCTCGAGAGGTTGGCCCGAAGCAAGCTTCAGCACGAAGTCCTCGGTCACGACGATATGAGAAGAGTATCCGCCCTGCGTCGGGGTCTTGCCGTCGCGTTCGACGCTGTTGTACGTGTAAGACGCGGGCGCGAAGCAGTGCTGCTCGAGGCCCTTCTTGCAGTTTTCGCACGTGCGGCATGAGTCAACCATGCAGCCGACGCCGGCGAGGTCGCCGGTCTTGAACTTGGTCACGCCCTTGCCCACGGCCACGACGCGTCCCGCGATCTCATGGCCGGGCACGACGGGATGCTTGACGCCCTGCCACTCGCCGCGCGCGGTGTGCAAGTCGCTGTGACAGACACCGCAAAAATCGATGTCGATGCGGACGTCTTTGTCGCCCGGCTCGCGGCGGTCGAAGGTCCAGGGCTGGAGAGGGGTCGTGGCGGACATCGCGGCGTAGGATTTGGCTTGGCTCATGGCGCGATCCTATGATATCCGGCGGCGCTTGCCTAGCAGTTGCGCTTCCCTTAATAATTGGCTAGAATGACCGACTACATGAGAAAGGGAGCCCTGCTCATCATTTCTGCGCCGTCCGGCGCCGGCAAGACCACCATCTGCCGCAAGCTCCTCGCGCGCCGAAAAGATCTCAAGTATTCCGTCTCCTGCACGACCCGCGCCCCTCGCCCCGGCGAGAAGAACGGCAAGCACTATTTCTTCCTGAACCGCGAGGACTTCAAGCGCAAGATCCGCCGCGGCGATCTGCTCGAGTGGGCGATGGTCCACGACGAGTATTACGGCACCCCGCGCACGTTCGTCGAGGATCAGATCAAGCACGGCGGCAACGTGATCATGGCCATCGACCTCCAGGGCGCCATGTCCATCCGCCGCAAGCATCCCGCCGCGATCCTCGTGTTCGTGCTGCCCCCCTCGATGGACGCGCTGAAGGCGCGCCTCGCGGGACGCCGCGACGCGTCCGACGTCGTGGCCAAGCGCCTCGCCAACTCGCACGGCGAGCTCGCGGCCGCGAAGGACTACGATTACGTCGTCGTCAACGACGCGCTCGAGAAGGCCGTCGACCAGATTTCGTGCATCCTCACCGCCGAGACGCTCAAGACGTCCCGGCTCGATCCGTCGCATCTCGTGCCTGCCCTCGCTTAAGGAGAAAGTCAAAATGGCCAAGAAGGAAGTCGTCAAGGACGCCCCGCTCGTGAAGACCACCGAGGAAATGATCCTCAATTTCCCCCGCGGCAAGTACTCCGCGATCCCGATGGCCGCGATCTGGGTGAAGGAGCTCAAGAAGCGCGAAGAGAACCGCCATCTGACTCCCGCCGAACTGCTCGACCTCGCCGTGCGCGAAGTTCTCGGCGGCAAGGTGGACTGGAAGGACCTGAAGAAGGCCGCGGCCGCCAACGGCGACGAGGCCCCCAAGAAGGCGGAGTAGACCGTGGCGAAGTCCGTGCGCCGCATGGTGCTGGGCGTCACCGGCAGCATCGCGGCGTACAAGGCCCCCCTGATCGTGCGGGGCCTGATGAAGCGGGGCGTCGAGGTGCGGTGCGTGATGACGCCCTCCGCCGCGCAGTTCGTCACCCCCCAGACGCTCGCGACGTTGAGCGGGCATCCGGTGGCGCAGACGATCCATGATCCGTCGCTGTGGGCGATGGCGCACCTCTCGCTCGCGAGCTGGGCGGATATCGTCCTGATCGCGCCGGCGACTGCGGACTTCATCGCGCGGCTCGCGCAGGGCCGCGCGGAAGGCGTCTTGGACGCGCTGGTGCTCTCGACGGAGTCCCCCGTTGTCGTCTGCCCGGCGATGGACGCCGAGATGTGGGCGCACGCCGCGACGAAGAAGAACGTCGAGACCATCAAGGGCTACGGCTACCGCGTGCTCGGGCCTGAAAAGGGCGAGCTGGCCAGCGGCAAGATCGGCCACGGACGTCTCGTCGAGCCCGACGAGATCGTGCGCTCCGTCCTCAAGTGAGCCTGCGCGGCCGCGCGGTCCTCATCACCTCCGGCCCCACGCGCGAATACCTGGACCCAGTCCGCTTCCTGACGAACGCCTCGAGCGGCGCCATGGGCTTCGCGCTCGCCGCCGCCGCGAAGGCCGCCGGCGCGAAGGTCACGGTCGTGAGCGGCCCCGTCGTCCTTCCGCCCCCGCCGGGAGTGTCCGTGGTGCCCGTGATCACCGCCCTCGAGATGCGCCGCGAGACGCTGAAGCGCTCCGGCAAGGCCGTCGTCGTGATCGGCGCCGCGGCCGTGTCCGATTGGCGCGTGGCCAAAACGAAGACGCACAAGATCAAACGAAACGGCGCGCCGCTGCGCTTGACCTTGGTGCCCAATCCCGATATCATCAAAGACGCCGCCGCGCGCCGTCGTCCGGGACAGATTTTCGTCGGGTTCGCGCTCGAGACACGCCGCGCGACGGCGCACGCGAAAGGCAAGCTCGTCCGTAAAAGCCTGGACCTCGTCGTCGCCAACGGCCCTGAGACCTTGTCGTCGGGCCGAATCGCCGCGACGTTGGTCGGGAAGGACCGGACGCGTCGCCTGCCTCCGGGAACGAAGGCGTCGGTCGCGAAGATCGTCGTCGCTGAAATCGAGAAACTACTTCATGAGCGCCGAGCTTAACGAATTGAAAGAGCTGACCAAGTCCTTGCGCCGCCGCGCCTCCATGTCCGAC
>CALRXP010000285.1:0-3268 GCA_943372155.1 Candidatus Endomicrobiellum trichonymphae
GGGAGCTCCCCGGGCTTGGCCGCGCGTTTGCCGCCGGCATAGGCCACGGACAGCTGCAGGCCGCCGCCGCCGATCTCGGGCGTCAGGTGAAACGCCTCGAGCAAGGTCGCACGCGCCCGGGCCTTCTCGCCGGCCTTGAGCTGAAGCCGCGCCAGGCGCATGCGCGCCACCGAGTCGCCGGGCTTAATCGACACGGCGCGCTTGAGCGTCGCGGCCGCGGCCTTGTCCTCATGCAGGCGCTCCTCGGCGCAGCCGAGCTCGAGCATCGCGTCCTCGTAATTCGACTCGAGCTTCACGGCCTCGCGCAGCTGCTCCGCGGAATCCGCGTCGCGGCCAAGCTTGCGGTACAGCTGACCGAGCTGAAAACGGTACAGGGGATTCTTCTTGTCGAGGTCCACGGCCTTGCGAAACAGGACCAGCGCCTCGGGCACGTCCCCGCGCGACTCGCGGATCGAGCCCAGGTTCATCTGCGCGTCGGCCCGCACCGGATCGAGCTCGGTCGCGCGGCGGAACGCCTTCTCCGATTCGGGAGCGTCGCCCTTCCACGCGTAGGAGATGCCGAGCAACAGGAACGCCTGGGCGCTGGTCGGGTCGAGGCTGATCGCGGTGTTGTACTCGCCGATGGACTCGTCCACCTGACCGTTCCAGTACAAAGCGACGCCGAGGAGCATGTGGCCGACGGGATTCTTCGGATCGGCGGCGACGGCGCGGCGCATCTCCTGCAAGGCGAGGTCGTACTTCTTTTCCTCGATATAACGATGACCCTGGCGCATGCCGCGCACGGCCTGGGCGGCCATGATCTGATCCCAGACCGTCTCCTGGCCGGGCTCGGTCTTCTCGGCATGAACGTTCATGGCGAGACACAGCGCCGCCAAGACGAACAGGGATTTAAGCCTCGGCAGTATGGCGCGCATGGCATTGCCGCGATGGCTGATCGAATTCTTTTCGTCCGCGCCGAGCTCGGCCAAGGTGCGGCCGCCCGGGAGGACGAACAACGGATCGTAACCGAACCCGTTCGTTCCGCGCGGGGCCTCGCCGATCGTGCCGTCGAGCCGGCCCTGAACGAATTCCACCTTGCCGTCGGGATCGGAAAGGGCCATTACGGTCCGGAACGCGGCGGCGCGATTTATTTTCCCCTTCATTTCGGCGACGAGCTTGGCGCAATTGTCCGCGTAGGTGCAACCCGGACCCGCCCAGCGCGCGGAGTAAACACCGGGCGCCCCGCGGAGCGCTTCCACGAACAAGCCGGAGTCGTCGGCCAAGGCCCACGTCCCGCAGGCGCGCGCGGCCTCGACGGCCTTCTTTTCGGCGTTCCCCTCCAACGTGTCTCGGTCCTCGACCGTTTCAGGAAAGGGCGGGAATGCGTCCAAGGACGCGACCGGGGAGCCGCCGAGAAGGCGCGAAATTTCCTCCGCTTTGTGAGCGTTTCGGGTCGCGAGCACGAGTCGGGACGAGTGACGGGACAAGGGCTGAAATGTTATCATTTTCCCGTGAGACGCCTCCTCTTCGCCCTCTGCGCCGCGCTCCTGGTCGGCTCCTCCGCCTGCAAGTCCGCCACCGTGCAGGAAGAGGACCTCTCCGACCAGGCCACCAAGGCCCGCCTTGAGGCCGTCCTGCGCGGCCGCCGCGACCTCGACCTCAAGTACGTGACCGTGGACGTCAACGCCGGCGCGGCCACCTTGTCGGGCATCGTCCCCAACGGCGACCAGTTGCGCATCATCCGCCGTCTCGCCGCGGGCGTGCGCGGCGTCGATCAGGTCCTCAACAACCTCATCATCCAGGAATGAACGACGCGGGTCTTCGCCGCGACCTGCTCGCGTGGTACGGCCGCGCCAAGCGCGACCTCCCCTGGCGGAAAAACACCGATCCGTACCGCGTCTGGGTGTCGGAGATCATGCTCCAGCAGACCACCGTCGCCGCGGTGACGCCGAAATACGAAGCGTTTCTCAAGCGCTTTCCGACGCTCGCCGCTCTGGCCGCTTCTTCCGAGGACGCCGTGCTCGCGCAATGGGCCGGCCTCGGCTACTATTCGCGGGCGCGCAACCTTCGTCGCGCGGCGCTGTCGGTCGTCGCCGATCACGGCGGCGAGTTCCCCTCGTCGTTCGACGCCGTGCTCGAGCTTCCCGGCATCGGGCGCTACACGGCGGGCGCAATTCTCTCCATCGCCTTTGAGAAACCCTTCCCGTTAGTGGACGGCAACGTCATCCGTGTTTTTTCCCGATTATTCGGGATAAAGGGCCGTGCTAAAGATCCGGCCTTCGTCAAGAAAATGTGGCCGCTCGCCGAACGCCTCATGCCGTCGAAGAATCCCGGAGACTGGAACCAGGCGCTCATGGAGCTCGGCGCTACTGTCTGTACTCCCGATTCACCTTCGTGCGGGGCATGCCCCGTCGCCAAGCACTGCGTCGCATTCAAGAAGGGTCTTCAAGACAAGCTTCCGGTTCCCGAGGTCGCGCGCAAGCCCGTGCCCGTGAAGTGGACCTGTCTTTGGATCGAGCAGGACGGAAAGGTTCTTCTCTGGCGGCGCTCCGATAAAGAGCGGCTCCTCAAAAATCTTTGGGGGCTACCCGAGAAAGGCAAAGTCGAGGCGACGATTGGAAAGCATCGAGCGAAGGCTTCGCATTCGATCACCCATCACGCTCTCTCCGTCGAACTGCGAGACGCCACTCTCGAAGGTCCCCTACCGTCCGAGGCGAAGTGGGTTTCGCGCGAAGATATCCGCGATTATCTCGTCTCGTCCCTCTGGCTCAAACTACTTCGAGCTAGCTAGCCTCGCCCGTGTCAGGCGAACTGTTTCCAGGAAACAGTGATTATCATCAGTGACCGCCTCATACCCTTTACCGATCTTTTGCCCCCCCTTCACCGAAAACTATCCATCCTGTAATCACTTCCGGCCCTATCGGGCCTACGCTTTGATCATGAGCTGGGTTTTGGTGATCGAAGACGAAGAGGACATCTCGGAGTTCCTCCGCTATATTCTCGAGAACGAGAATTTCACGGTGAAGACCGCCGGGAGCCTCGCCGAGGCGCGCGTGCACCTGAAGGAAGGTCTGCCCGACGCGGTGCTCCTCGATCGCGGCCTGCCCGACGGGGACGGCCTCGACATCTGCCGCGAGCTCAAGGGCGCCGGGAAGTTGCCGCATGTGCTGGTGCTGAGCGCGCGGAAGAACCCTGATGAAGTCCGCGAGGGTCTCGCCGCCGGGGCCGATCACTACATCACCAAGCCGTTTCAGTTCATGGACGTCGTGTCCCGCCTGCCGCCCGCCCT
>CALRXP010000286.1:0-3255 GCA_943372155.1 Candidatus Endomicrobiellum trichonymphae
CGTCGTGCGGCGCGCGGTGGATAAAGCCGTTTTCGACGAGGCTTACCGCGCGCGCGTTCGCCGCGCGCGTTCGCCCTACGGCGACGGCCGCGCCGCCGCCCGGGTCGTCTCGTTCCTGAAGTCCCTGCCCCCGAAATCCAAGCTGCTCGCCAAGAGGATCACCTACTGATGAAAACTCTTCGAGAAGACGTGCTCGTGGTCGCGCCGCACCCGGACGACGAAACCTTGGGCTGCGGCGGAACGATCCTGCGTCATGTGAAATCCGGCGACCGCGTGCACTGGCTCATCGCCACCTGCATCGACGCCAAGAACGGCTGGCCCAAGAAGCAGGTAGCTGAGCGCGCCGCCCTCATCCGCGAGGTCGCGAAGCTGTACGGCTTCGCCTCCGTCGTCGAACTCGGCCTGCCGACCACCAAGCTCGACGCCGTGCCCAAGGCCGAGCTCGTCGGCGCCTTCGCCGCCGCGTTCAAGAAGATCCGTCCGTCCGTCGTCTACGCGCCTCATCCCGGGGACGCGCACAGCGACCACGCCGCCGTGCTGTCGGCCGTGTCCTCGTGCTCCAAATGGTTCCGGGCTCCCGGACTGCGGCGCGTCCTGGCCTACGAGACTTTGTCCGAGACGGGCTTCGGCCTCGCGGGCGTTCCCTTCAAGCCGGATCACTTCGTCGGCATCGAGGCCCAGCTTGAGGAGAAAATTAAAATCCTCAAGAAGTACGGCTCCGAGCTCGGTCCCTTTCCCTTTCCGCGCAGCGTCGAAGCCGTACGCGCCCTCGCGGCGACGCGCGGCGCGACCGCCGGCCTGCGCGCGGCCGAAGCCTTTCAGCTCCTGAGAGAGCGCGTCCCGGCGTGAAGCCGAGCCTCCTCTTCTACTCGGACTGCCCGGTGTTCGGCGGGGCCGACATGCTCGTCGCGCATCTATTAAAGGACGAGGCGATCGCGTCTGGCTTCGAGACCGGCTTCGTCTATCGCGCCAACGCCGAGTTCGAGACCGGGGTCGCCCGCCACATCCCTCCTGCCGTGCGCCGTTCGAGCGTGGGGCTCCCGGAACGGCTCGAATGGATCGAATGTCTGGAGAAATCCTGGGGCCCGGGCTTCGCGCTCTCCATCGCCAAAGCCGCATTCCGTCTGGTCGATCTCGTCCTCTTCCCCTACGCCGTCGTCCGCTTGAGCTCGGAGTTCCGGAGCTACAGCCCCGCGGTCGTTCACATCAACGACGGAGGCTATCCGGGAGCTTTGGGCTGCCGTGCGGCGGTTCTCGCCGCGAAGCTGCTGGGCGCGAAGGCCGTGCTCGCCGTGCACAATCAGACGCGGCCGCTCACCTTGCCCGCCGACCTCATGGACATCATCGTGGACCCGCTCGTCGCCTGCGGCGCCGACGCCCTGGTCACGGCGTCCAAACTGTCTCAGGATTCCCTGACCCAACGACTGCCCCGCCAAAAAATGACGATCATTCCCGACGGCGTGCCCACGCCGGTCGCGGCGCGTCCCGTCGCCGATATCCGCCGCGAGCTCGGCCTGGCGCCGGGCCAGACCGCCTTCGCGATGACCGCCTTCTTCGAACCCCGCAAGGGACACGCCGTCCTCGTCGAGGCCGCGCGACGCCTGCGGGCGCCGGGCGTCCGCTTCGTCCTCGTCGGCAGCGGACCGGAGGAAGAGGCGGTCAAGCGCGCGGTCTCGGCCGCCGGGCTTTCCGAAGTTTTTCTCTTCCTCGGCTACCGCCCCGATCACACCGACATCCTCTCCGCGTGCGACGCTCTTGTCCTGCCCTCGATTCACTCCGAAGACATGCCGCTCGTGATCCTCGACGCGATGGCCTTGTCCAAACCCGTCGTGTCGACCTTGCTGGCGGGAATTCCCGACGAGGTGGAGGACGGCGTGACCGGGGTTCTCGTCGCGCCGGGAGATCCCGCGGCGCTGTCGCACGCTCTGGCCCGTCTGGCCGGCGACGCGGCCTTGCGCCGGACGATGGGCGACGCCGGACGCAAACGCTTCCTCGAACGATTCGAGGCGTCGGCGATGGGACGCCGTTACGCCGATCTCTACCTCAGCCTGCTTTAAGCAGGTACAGGCTGTCGACGCCGCCGCCCAAAGACCGCTCGAGCGCCAGGCCCGCCCGCAACGCGACAGGCGACGTCAGGCCGAGCTTCGAATACGCAGCGCGGACCCACGGCACGTGATAGTCGCGCCGCTCGATCAGCGCCAGCCCCGTGCCGGGCAGCAGAGCTTCGAGCTCGACGGTTTTCTGTTCGCCCGCGCCGCGTGTCATGTAGGCGGCGGCGCGCGCGTTGGGCTCGTGCACCAGCACGCGTCCGTCGGGAGTCATCCGCGACGGGAGCAAGCGCAGGACCTCGGCGGCGTCCGCGTCGCTGAGATATTCCAAGACGCCGAAAAATACGACGGCGTCGAATGACGGCCCTCGATAGGCCTTCAAATAGGACAGGATGTCGCCCGTCACGGACGTGACCTTCGCCAGCCCCGGCGGCAGCTTCACGACCAGGTCCACGACGACGTAATCGCTCACGCGCGGATCGGCGTGCAGCTCCCGGAGCGAGAGCACCGCTCCGCCTCCCAGGTCCAGAACCCGGAGGCCGGTCCGCTGGGGCAGGGCGGCGGCCAGGACGGCGGCCGCCTCGCGGCGATACTGCCGCCAGAAGCCGGTGTCGTAGAGCGTCCCGTAATCCTGGAAGCCCTCGTAATACTCCTTCGTTTCCGCGCCCACGACTCATCATCTCATTTTATGGTAAAGTGTTCAATCAATGAACATCCCCCTGAGCAAGCCGCTCATCGGCCGGGCTGAGGCGAACGCCGCCGCCAAGGTCATCCTCGCGGGCACCATCGTCGGGCGCGGCGAGTTGGGCCTCGGCCTCGAGAAGAAGATGGCCAAGGACATCGGGGTCAAGCACGCCCTGCTGACCACCTCCGGCACCCACGCGCTCGAGCTCGCCATGGCCGTCCTCGACCTCGGCCCCGGCGACGAGGTGATCCTCCCCTCCTTCACTTTTTCCTCCGTCGCCAACGCCGTCCTGCGCCAGGGCGCCAAGCCGGTGTTCTGCGACATCACGGAAGACACCCTCAACCTCGACGTCGAAGACGCCGCCCGCCGCGTCACCAAGCGCACCAAGGCGATCATTCCCGTTCACTACGCCGGTGTCGCCAGCGACATGAACGGCGTGCTCAAGCTCGCGCGCAAGCACGGGCTCGCCGTCGTCGAGGACGCCGCGCACTCCGTCGGCGCGCGCTGGAAAGGCCGGGGCCT
>CALRXP010000287.1:0-3255 GCA_943372155.1 Candidatus Endomicrobiellum trichonymphae
CGATGACTTCGGCATCGGGACACTGCTCAAGAACGGCCGCGTCCGCAAGATGATCATGTCCTACGGCGGCGAGTGCAAGGCCTTCGAAGAAATGACTTTGACGAAGACGCTCGAGGTGGAGTGGAACCCCCAGGGCACCTTGGCGGAGCGCCTACGCGCCGGCGGCGCGGGCATCGGAGGCTTCTTCACCCCGACCGGTTACGGCACGCCGATCGCCGAGGGCAAGGAAACGAGGCAGATCGACGGGCGCTGGATGGTGTTCGAGAAGCCGCTCAAGGGTGATTTCGCCTTGATCAAAGCCTACAAGGGCGACGTGCTCGGCAACCTCGAATACCGCAAGACCGCGCGCAATTTCAATCAGGTCATGGCGACGGCCGCCGACTATGTCGTCGCGGAAGTCGAGCATCTCGTCGAAACCGGCGGGCTCCACCCGGAGCACATCCACACTCCCGGCATCTTCGTAGACGCGGTCCTCAAGGGCGCCTCGTACAAGAAGCCGATCGAAAAACTCACCGTCAGGAAGGCCGCCGCCCATGTCTGAGCCCAAAGATAGCCGCGTCGTCATCGCCCGCCAGGCCGCCACCCTGCTGAAAGACGGCTCGTACGTGAATCTCGGGATCGGCATCCCGACTCTCATTCCCAACTATCTCCCCGCCGGCGTCGAAGTCACGTTGCACACCGAGAACGGCATGCTGGGCTACGGCCCCTATCCACACGAGGGCGAGCAAGATCCCGACCTTATCAACGCGGGCAAAGAAACCGTCACCGAACTTCCGGGCTGTTCCTACTTCGGCTCGCACGACTCCTTCGCGATCGTGCGCGGCGGTCATCTCGACGCCACCGTGCTCGGCGCCATGGAAGTCGCCGAAAACGGCGATCTCGCCAACTGGATGATCCCCGGAAAGAAGGTGAAGGGTATGGGCGGCGCGATGGACATGGTCGCCGGCGCCAAGCGCGTCATCGTCGCGATGGAGCACGCCACCAAGGACGGCAAACCTAAGATTCTCCCCAAATGCACCTTGCCTCTGACCGGCAAGGGCGTCGTCAGCTCCATCGTGACCGAGCTCGCGACGTTCGACGTGACCAAGGACGGCCTCGTCCTCGTCGCGATCTCCCCCGACACGACCGTGGACGCCGTGAAGGCGCTCACCGGCGTCCCGTTCAAGACCGCCGCCAAGCTCGGAACGTACGCTCGCTAGGGGAACATAGTGCCCGATCCAGGGTCTCAACAACCGGTGTCCGAACAGGATTTCCTGGAACAGCAATCGGAGCTCGTTTTTAATTTGGCCTTGCGGCTGACCGGCAACCGCTCCGACGCCGAGGACCTCGCGCAGGACGCGCTGCTCCGGGCTTTGCGGGCCTTGCCGAAGTTCCGCGGCGACAGCAAGCTTTCAACCTGGGTGTATACGATCACGATGAACACGTGGAAGAACCGGGTCAGGGCGGAGAAGAGCCGGGGCTTCTGGAAGACGATTTCGTTCGGCGTGCTGGGTGGCGAAAAAGACGACGACAAGCCCGATTTCGAGCCGAAGGGCGAAGACGCGCCGCTGGACCAGAATTTGGAAAAGGAGGGAACGGCCGCCGTGGTGCAGAAAGCTTTGCTTCAGCTCGACGCGGACGACCGCGCCATCGTGGTCCTTCGCGAGATCGAAGAACGCTCCTACGGCGAAATCGGAGCGGTTCTCGGCCTGCCCGAAGGCACCGTGAAGTCACGTCTGTTCCGCGCCCGCGCCAAGCTTAAGACGTTGCTCGACAAGGCCTCCTCATGAACGACGATATCCGCGAAAAATTATCCGCCTATCTCGACGGCGCCCTCAGCGACGCCGATCGCCGCGCCGTCGAGGTCGAGCTGTCCCGCTCCGAGGACCTGACGCGGGAGCTTGAGGCGCTACGCTCCGTTTCAAACGCCGTCAAAGGCCTCCCGAAGGAGAAGCTTCCCGACGGCTTCCTGGCCCGGCTCGAGTCCCGCCGCGCCCGCGAAGAGGGCAAGCCCGCCCGCGATTACTACATCCTCCCCCCGACCTACCGCCCCCTCGCGTTCGCCTTGTCGACCGCGGTCGTGGCCCTCGTGGTTTGGGATAAGACGCGCACGCCGGAGGAATTGTACGCACCCCGGCCGGGCTGGGACAGTGAAAAGGTCGCGGTGAGATCCGCCGCCGAAGCTCCGGCTTCCGTGGACATCAGCGGACAGATCGCCGCCATGGATCAGAAGGCCGCGGCTCCGGCCCAGCCCGAAGCAGCGGAAGCCTTCAATCGCGTCGGGAAAAAAGAATCGGTCGGGGCCATGAAGCTCGCGGGATCATCCACCTTCGGCAAGCACATCAGCGCGCCGGGGCAACCCCTCGGCTTCTCCGAGCCCGTCGCGAGCGCCCCCGCGCCCGCCGCCTTGGACGCCATGGACGGCCTTCAGGGCAATGGCGCTGGCTCCGGCGGCTCCACGATCGCCCGTAACGAGGAGGAACGTTCCGCCATCAACGAGCGTCTCTACAAAGGCTTCGAGGAAGAAAAGAAGCGCATGGGCATCGCCCGCATCATGGACAAGGACGTCGAGGATAAAAATCTTCCCACCGGCGGCCGTGAAATGATGACCCTCCAGGCCACGCCCGATGCTGCGCGCCTCGATGACGCCTCCCCTGCGGCGAAGGCCCCGCTCCGGGCCAAGGCCAAGGCGGCCAAGCGCGCCGCCGCGCCGGTGAAAGCCATCGCCTTGAAGAGCGCCGACGCGCTCCAGGCGGCGTGGGCCGCCGCCGGCCTCGCCGGCGACCCGCCGTCGGTCGAATTCCCGGGGCAAATGGCCGTCTTCCTCGCCGGCCCCGCCGGCAGCGGCATCGTTGAAGTCCAGGAGCGCAAGCGCTTCCTCGTGGTCCTCTACAAGGACAGCGGCTTCTCGGATCCTTCCGCGCGCGTGAAAGCGCTGGCGGCGTCCGTCAAGCCCGTCGTCGTCAAACTCGCGCCGTAGCCGGGAACCTTTTCGTGGGGTCGGGGTCGTATTCCCGATACGGAGGAGTCCCCATGAAACGCCAAACGCTGACGGTCCTGCTGTCGCTCGGCCTCGCCGTTCCCGCCACCGCTCAACAACTTCTCGCCTGGCCGCTCGGCGCCGCCAACGCGGCTCTGAGAGCCTTCCTCCCCGGCATGCCGATGCCGCATCCGGTGTTCCCGGGCCCCGGGCCGCGGCCGTTGCCGCTTCCGACGCCGGGACCGCGCCCCCTGCCGGTCCTGCCTCCGGAGGCCTCTCCGGTTACCATGACCGGC
>CALRXP010000288.1:0-3218 GCA_943372155.1 Candidatus Endomicrobiellum trichonymphae
CCTTGCTTCTGATACGCGAGCGCCGCGAGATAGAGCGCGTAAAGCGGCTGCTCCGGGGAGCGACGCATGCCCTCGTTGAGCAACGTCGCGGCTTCATCGGGACGATCGATGCCGTGGAACCACGCGAGGATGCCCGCGGCGAACAGGACGGCCCGGTGAAAGGACGGGTCGAGGCGGGTGATGCGCAGGCTCAGCTCGGTGAGATGCTCGTAGGGGTGGCCTGGGCGATCGGGGAGCTCGGGGACGTCGCCCGCCGTGTACTGCAGCAGCTGGATCCACGCGAGGTCCGCCGCCGGGGCGCGAAAACCGGCCACGGCGAGCGCGGCGTCTTGAAAGGCGAAGGGTCCGGGCTGGAGCTCCGCCAGCGCGGGGAAGCGCGGCTCGTGGAGGCGGCGCATGCGTGACCCGGCGAGCAAGGCCAGGGCGAACGCGGCGACCGCGACGGCGAGCCATCGGTATTTCATTAAAATTCTTTTTGGTCGAAGACCTGGATTGACAGCGCGAGGCAGGCGCCAGTGTAGGCGAGCGCATAGACCGCCGCCCAGCCGAGCCAGCCGGAGGGCGGGACGGGACCATGCCAGAAGTCGCGGTAGTTGAAATGGGCGAAGTCGGGCGCGGCGTGGGAGAACGCGACAAGGGCCGTCTTCAGGAAAGCGCTCCCGGAGCGGTCGGCCAGGAAGCGCATCTCCGAGGAGAAGTGCCCCAGCATCCAAAGAAACACCGCAAAGGCCATCGCCGCGGCTTCCGAGGTCAAAGTCAGCGACAAGAGCAAGGAGAGCGCCCCCATGACCGCCGTCTTGCCGAGCACGCAGGCGAGTGCTACGAGGTAGCGGCCCGGCTCCCACCAGCCGTACACGCGCAGGAGCAGGACGTGCATCGCGGCCATGGCCGCCATGCCGAGCGCGACCGCGGCGACGGTCCCTAGGAACCGGCCGAGCAGGTAGTCCGACCGCCGCACCGGATGGCTGAGAATGAGGAAGATCGCGCGCGACTCGATCTCCGCCAGGATCAGGTTCACGGTCAGGAACACCACGGAGATCAAGGCGATGGCCTCGATCGCGGCGAGCCCGAGGTCGAGCATCAGCCGCGCGCGCTCATCGGCACCGAGCGCGGAGACGACCAACGCGCCGCCGAGCAGAACCAGGCCGAACAGCGCGGCGGAGAGCCACGCCTTGTGGCGGACGTGCTCCTTAAGGGTATACGAGAAAACGGCGGAGAGAGTCTGCATATCAGTCCATCCTGATCGCGCCGACGCCGTCGGTGCGCACGACCGCGGCGGAGAACGCGTTCTCGAGGGCGTCGGGCTTGCCGCGCCACTCATCCTGCCTCATGACCTTCACCAAGCGTCCGCCGCTGAGGATGCCGATGCGGTCGCACACGCGTTCGACCTCGGAAATGTCGTGCGACGAGAAAAGCACGGTCTTGCCCTTGCTCTTGAGCCAGAGGATCAGGGTCCGCACCTCCTTGATCGCGAGCGGGTCGAGCCCGGTGACGGGCTCATCGAGGATCACGAGCTCGGGGTCGTGGACGAGGGCCTGGGCCAGGCTCGCGCGCTGGAGCATGCCCTTCGAGTACTCCGACAGTCGCTTATCCATGGCCTTGTCGAGGCCGACCTTAGCGAGCATCTCCGTCACGCGCGTCTCGAGCTCCGCGGCGGGAATGCGGGAGAGGGACGCGAAGAGGCGCAGGCTCTCCCGGCCCGTGAGCGTCTTGTTGAGATACGCCGACTCGGGGGCGTAGCCGATCCGCGCGAGCACCTCGACGTCGGGAGCCCGGCGGCCGAGCGTCTCGACCTCGCCCGTCGTGGGGAGGTGCAGGCCCATCAGGAGCTTGATCGCGGTGGTTTTTCCGGAGCCGTTGAGGCCGAGCAGGCCGAAGACCTCGCCTTTCTGTATGTCGAGCTCGAGCCCGGTGAGGCCGGCCGTCTCAGTCACGCGGCCGAGGTGAGAGCGGCGGTAGATTTTCGAGACGTTCTGGAAGCGGATGGCGTTCACTCGTTCACCTCTGAAAAGACTGCCAAAATCCGTAGGCTCCGATCATGGCGAGCACCGTGGCCGCCAGGCGCGCGCGGCGCGCGAATAATTCCGCGACCCGGGATTGCGAAACCGTCGCCAGGCGCCGGTGCTCGGCGCGGACGGCCAGCCGCGCGATCGCCAGAAGCACGGCAGCCGCCGCGACCGCGCCGGCCAGCGCGAACGGAAACGCGACGCGAGAGTGGGGCAGCAGGGGGGAGGCGGCCGCGCGCCAGACGGCGCCGAGAGCGGCGGTCGCCGCGACGGAGGCCGGGACGACGAACCGGCGCCGGCCGATTCCGGCGGTGGCGGCCAGCAGGGCGGACCAGACGAGCCAGGACGGGGCGGCGTAAAAGCGTCCCCAGCCGAATCCCCACGCGATTGACGCCAGCATCACCGCGAGCGCGGCGCGAAGCGGCGGGTCCGTTTCGAGGCACAGCGCGACGGCGAGCAGAACGGGAAAACCCGCCGCCGTCCCGAGAACCGTGCCGGCTCCCTTGCGGAGGCTCTCGAGAGCCATCGACGCCGCGGGCCGCCGGGCCTCATCGACCGCGAGGTTGAACGAGGCGTCGGTCGCGGTCAGCGTGCGGGTGATCAACTTTCGGCCGGGAACGCTTACCTCGGTCTTATAGCCTTCGGCGTACGGGAGCGGACGTCCGCCGAGCTCGGACTGGAGCTCCTTGCGATACTCATCGTAAAACAGCGCGGCGCAGGTGAGGGTCGATCCGGCGGCGGCCGGAGGATACTCGAGGCGCAGGAAAAAGGTTCCTTCTTCATTGACCTCGCCCGGAAGCTGGCGGTAGCGCGCTTCGACGAGCGTGCCGGAGAGCTTTCGCCCGTCGGCGGCAAGGAGCAAATGGGCGTTGACGTAGGCTTCCGCCTTGGCCAGCGCCTCCGCGGGCCAGTCCCGCGCCGGCATCGGGTGAAGCCCGACCACTTCCTCGATCCAAAAGGTCGAGTCGGCCTTGATATCCGCGACGATCCGGTCCGGCTCCACGCGTAGCGTCGCCTGGACGGGGCGTATCGGGTAAAAATCGTGGGCGGAGGCGCTCAAAGCCGCTCCGAGCAGCCAAGCGATGATCATCAGTCCGAATATACGAAATTCAGGGTCAGCCGAGGAGGGCGTGGAGGCCGGCCATGGCGGCGGCGCCGGCGCCGAAGAAGGCGAGGGCGGCGGGGTCCCGGTCCTTGTGCAGGCGGGGAATG
>CALRXP010000289.1:0-3198 GCA_943372155.1 Candidatus Endomicrobiellum trichonymphae
AGCTTTTCGCGGCAGGCGAAGGCGCCAAGCCCCTCGCGGCCCGGATGGCGCCCCGCACCCTCGATGAGTTCGCCGGACAGCAATCGTTGCTCGGTCCGGGCAAGTTGCTTCGGCGTCTCGTGGAGAGCGGGCGCTTCACGTCGGCCTTATTCTTCGGTCCCCCCGGCTGCGGCAAGACCGCGCTGGCCCGGTTTATCGCGAGCAAGTCGAACGCCGAGGTGGTGGAGCTGAACGCGGTGACGGCGGGGGTCGCGGATATCCGCAAGGCCGTGGATCAGGCCAAATACTCAGCAACGCTCGGACGGCGGACGTTGTTGCTCGTCGACGAGATCCACCATTTCAATAAAACGCAGCAGGACGCCCTTTTGCCGTCGGTGGAGCGCGGGGACGTGCTCTTGATCGGAATGACGACGGAGAATCCGGGGTTTTACGTGAATGCGGCGCTACGATCTCGCGTGACGGCTTTTGAGTTCGTGCCGGTGCCGGAAGAGGAACTGGCCAAGATTCTGGCGAACGCCGTGAACGACAAAGACAGAGGGGTCTCGTCACTACGGGTCATTATGACGCCCGAGGCCGAGGCGCATTTGGTGCGCCAAGCGCATGGTGATGCGCGGCGGCTATTGAACGCACTTGAAATCGCCGCGCTGACGACGGCGCCGGATATGAACGGCGAACGACGGGTCACTCTTGCGGTCGCCGAGGACTCGATTCAGCGCCGGCAAATCCGATACGACAAGAAATCCGACGACCATTACGATCATATCTCCGCGTTTATTAAGTCTATGCGCGGCTCCGACCCCGATGCGGCCCTTTACTGGATGGCCAAGATGCTCGAAGCCGGCGAGGAGCCCCGGTTCATCGCGCGGCGGGTCCTGATCGCCGCGTCGGAGGATGTCGGCAATGCCGACTTCCGCGCGTTGCTCGTGGCGGAAGCGGCTTTTCGGGCGGTGGAAGTGTTGGGGATGCCCGAGGCCAGAATTACGCTCGCGCAAGCGGTGACCTTCGTCGCGACGGCGCCTAAATCAAACGCGGCGTATCTTGCCATCGACAAGGCCTCCGCCGAAGTCCGCTCCGGCCCGGCCCGCGAGGTTCCCCTCCCCTTGCGCGACGCGAACATGGACGCCAAGGAACGCGGCCACGGGGTCGGCTACAAGTACCCGCACGATTTTCCCGGGCATTACACGCCTCAGACTTATATGCCCGACCCCGTGCGCTTTTACGAACCCACCGATCAGGGCGACGAGAAACGCATCGCCGAGCGGATGAAGGCGCTGAAGTCCTAGCGCCGGACTACTGCGCCCCGCCCATTTTCGACTGGACGGCGGCGAGCGCGCTCGAGGCCTGAGGATTGGAGGCTAACGCCGCGGCGCCGCGAGGATCCATCACGATGCTCAGCGCCTTGGGATTGGCCATGGCGATGGTCATGACCGCGGTCGGGTCCTTGGACAACTCCTGGAGCGAAGGGCAAGCGGAGGCTTGCTTGACCATTTCGGTATCCGCGAGCGCCGACACGAGACCGGACGCCGTCGAAGGGTTGCCGAGCGCCTTTTGGATCACGGGAAGCACGCTGTTCATGCCGCCTGAGCCGGAGTCGGACAAATACGATTTGAGCGCGCCGCCGCTTTGGCAGTTCTCCTTCGCTCCCTTGCGGTTCATGAAGGCGTTCACGACCGTCTTGTTGTTGAAGATCGCCTTTAACACGTTCGGGTGATCCAGTAATTTTTCCGTCAATGCCGTGAGCAGGCCGTCCGTGGCTCCGAGACGGCTGAGGCCCTTCGCATCCGTAGGGATGCCGGCGGAGGCTAGGGCTTTGGCGTCATCCGCGGGCGAGGATGCCGGCGGAGGTTGCGGCGCCGGCGCTGCTGACGCGGGCGGCGCGGATGCCTGAGCCGGATTGGCCGCCGCCGCGGGGGCCGTCGCTGATGCGGCCGGTTCCTGGGAACCCAAGAAGTTGGCGGGTTTTACGCTTTCGGGACCGTCGCCGATCTCGGAGCTGACCATGTCGAGCCCGGTCTTCGGACGTGGCGAGAAGGGCTTCCCCGAAGATGACGGCGAAGAACCGGCCTCGGGGCCAAGATTGAAGCCCCGCGTCGAGGCCGCTTCTTCCCCGGGCCGCGCGAAAATCATCCAGAGAATCACGAGACCCGCGAACGCCGCGCCGCCGAGCACGTAGCGCTTGACGTCCGACCAGTCCTGGGGAGCGGGCTGCTCCTCTTCGTCCTCTCTCCAATCGCTCATCGCGAGTCTAGTGTAGCTTACGCCCGGAATTGCGCAAGGGGGCGGCTTTCATAGGGAACAAAATGGGGCTCCCGATCGTATAGTAAGAGAGGCTCGCGGAAAAGCCTCCGATTCGGGAGGGCCGCATGGAGTTGAAGCATTTGACCGACGCCGTCTTGCTTGCGCGCCTACACGCGTTGGTGACTCAGGAGCGCGCGGGAATCGCCGATGTCATCGAACATCTCGTCGAGGTGGACCGGCGCGAAATCGTCATCGACGCGGGCTGTTGCACGCTTTTTGATTACTGCGTCAAATCGTTGCGCTATTCAGAGGCTGCCGCATTCCTGAGAATTCGCGCGACTCGGGCTGCGGCGGCATATCCGCGAGTACTGGCCGACCTTCGCTCCGGCAGGCTCCATCTCGACGCGATCATGCGCCTGTATCCCCATCTCAATTCAACCAATAGCGACAAGCTCCTGGATCAAGCCTCCGGAGCGACGAAGCGGGAAGTTGTGGCACTCGTCGCCGCTTTGGATTCATCAGCAATCGCGCCAGAACGCGACATGATCAGACGACTTCAGTCGAAAGCGCATCAAACACCATCGATTACAGATCAAGACCCGGTTTTGCCTACGGCGCTCGTCCGACAGGAGAATTTCGCCCAAACTGAGCCGGCGGCCGTCCCGGCCGAAACCGCTCACCCGCAGATTATCTCGCCCCCGAACCGCGTACGCCTCGCTTTCACCGCGAATGACGATCTTTTACTCAAGATCGAGCGCTTGCGCGGCTTACGCAGGCACAAGTTTCCGGCGGGGCGCCTGGAAGACCTGCTCAGCGAGGCGATCGATCATTTTTTGAATAAGATCGATCCGGCACGGGACACCGGACGCGCCGCCTCCCATCCCCAGTCCAAACCAAATCGACATATACCGGCGACCATCAAAAGACTCGCTTGGAAGCGGGATGAAGGACGCTGCGCGT
>CALRXP010000290.1:0-3196 GCA_943372155.1 Candidatus Endomicrobiellum trichonymphae
AGGCCCATCGACGGCTCGTCGAGCATCAGGAGCTTGGGCGCGGCCATCAGGGCGCGGCCCATCGCCAGCATCTGCTGCTCGCCGCCCGACAAGGTGCCGCCGAACTGGCCGCGGCGCTTGCCCAAAACGGGAAAGAGGTGAAAGACGTGGTCGTACTCGCGCGTGAGGTCCTTCTCGCGGCGCGAGTAGGCGCCCATCTCGAGGTTCTCCATCACGGTCAGGCGCGGGAAGATGCGCCGGCCTTCGGGCACGAGCGAAAGGCCCATGCGCATGATCTGGTCGGGAGGCATGCCGGGTAGGTCCCGGCCCTGGAACTTGACCGTGCCCTTCTCGGGCTGCAGCAGGCCGGCCACGGTCTTCATGATCGTGGTCTTGCCGGCGCCGTTGTTGCCGATGAGCGCGACAACCTCGCCGGCGTTGACGGTCAGAGAGACGCCTTTGAGCGCGCGGATCTTTTTGCCGTAGACGGCGTGGATGCCGTCGAGCTCGAGCATGGCGGGAGGCTTCATGGTCATTGCGCGCCCTCCTTGCCGAGATAGGCTTCGATGACGCGGGCGTTGGCCACGACTTCCTTAGGCTTGCCCTCGGCGATCTTCACGCCGTAGTCGAAGACGAACACGCGGTCGGAGATGTCCATCACGACACGCATCTGGTGCTCGATGAGCAGCACGGTGACGCCGCGCTCCCGGACCTTGCGCACGAGCGTCACCAGATCCTGGGACTCGGTCGGGTTCATCCCGGCGGTCGGCTCGTCGAGGATGAGGAGCTTGGGCTCGCTCGCCAGCGCGCGGGCGATCTCGAGCTTGCGCTGGGCGCCGTACGGAAGGTTTTTGGCGAGCTCGTTGCCCAAGGACTTCAGGCCGACGAACTCGAGCAGCTCCTTGGCCATCGTCTCGACGGCCTTTTCCTCATTCTTGAAGTTGGCGGTGCGCAGCAGGGGGCCGAGCAGGAACTGGAAGGTGCGGGTGTGGCGGCCGACCATCACGTTCTCGAGCGCGGTCATGTGCGAGAAGAGCCGGATATTCTGGAAGGTGCGGGCGACGCCGGCCTCGACGATGAGATGGCTCGACATGCCCCGCAGCTCGCGGCCGTTGAAAAGAATCTCGCCGCGCGTGCCGGGGTAGACGCCGGTGAGCACGTTGAAGAACGTGGTCTTGCCGGCGCCGTTCGGTCCGATCACGGAGACGATCTCCCCCTCGTGGATGGTGAGATTGACCTGGTCGACGGCCTTGAGGCCTCCGAAGTGCTGGGCGAGGTCCTTGACCTCGAGCACCGTGCGCCCGGGCGCGGGGGTCTTATGGGTCGTCATGACGTGAGCTCCGCTTCGCGGCGCGAGGAGGGCAGGATGCCCTGGGGCCGGAACAAGGTGACGAGCACCAGGATCAGCCCGAAGAAGAAGTAGCGGTAGTTGATCCAGTCCGCCGACAGCTTCCACTGCATCAGCGGCGGGAAGCCGACGAGGACCAGCGCGCCGACCAGCACGCCCGCGATCGAGCCCATGCCGCCGAGCACGACGATGGAGACCACCAGAATGGACTCCCAGAACACGAAGGATTCGGGCGTGACGAACTGCTCCCACTGCGCGAACAGGCCGCCGGCGAGTCCCGCGAAGGCCGCGGAGAGCGTGAAGGCCAGGAGCTTGTAATGGCGAACCGGGATGCCGGAGAGGCGCGCCGCGATCTCGTCCTCGCGGATGGCGATCCAGGCGCGACCGACGCGCGAATCCTCGAGGCGGGACGAGGCGATCACGCCGCCCGTGACCGCGAGCAGGATGAGGAGGTAGTACTGGATGTTCGGATCCGAGGTGAGGAAGTTCAGCGGCCGCCACGGCGCGAGCTGCAGGCCCTTGGGGCCGTTGGTCAGGGAGTCCAGGTTGTTGATCGTCAGGCGCGCGATCTCGCCGAAGCCCATGGTGACGACGGCCAGGTAGTCGCCGCGCAGACGGAGGATCGTCAGGCCCAGCAACGCGCGGAAGGCGACCGTGACCATCACCGCCAGCACGAGCGCGAACGGCGCGGGAACCCCCGCGCGCATCGCGATCGCCGTGGTATAAGCACCTATCGCATAGAATGCGATAAAGCCCAGGTCGAACAGGCCGGCGTAGCCGAGCGTGAAGTTAAGCCCCAAGCCCAGAAGCATGAACAGGCCGATGACGCCGCCCACGCGAACGAGGTACGAGGCGTCGAGCGTCGCGGCCATGAACGGGAAAATCGCGGCGAGGGCCAGCACGACCCACGGCGTCCAGCGCCAGCGGAGGATCTTTCTCATCAGACTTTCTCCGCGATCTTTTCGCCGAGCAGGCCGGACGGCCGGACCAGCAGGACGATGATCAGAACCGTGAAGGCGATGACGTCGCGCCACTGCGCGCCGTTGGGGATGTAGCCGCTCGCCAAGACTTCAAGGAAGCCGAGGATGAAGCCGCCGAGCACCGCGCCCCGAATGTTGCCGATGCCGCCGAGAACCGCGGCGGTGAAGGCCTTCGCGCCGGGCAGGAAGCCCAGGTTGTACTTGATCGAGCCGTAGTTCATGCCGTACAGCACGCCGGCCGCGCCGCCGAGCGCCCCGCCCACGAAGAAGGTCAAGGCGATGATGTAGTCGGGATTGATGCCCATGAGGCCGGCGGTCTGGATGTCGTCGGAGCAGGCGCGCATGGCCTTGCCGAGCTTGGTGTGCTCGACGAAGAAGTGGAGCAGGCCCATGAGGATCAGCGCGGACGCCAGGATGATGATCTGCAGGGAGCTGATCGTCGCGCCGAACACGGGAACCTGATTGATGGCGACCGGCTCCGGGAAGCGCAGGGACTGGGTGCTGATCCACAGAAACACGCCGTTCTGCAGGATGATGGACACGCCGATCGCCGAGATCAGCGGGGCCAGGCGCGAGATGTGCCGCAACGGGCGGTAGGCGAAGCGCTCGACGAGCACGTTGATGATGCCGGCGCCGGCCATGCTCAGGATGAACATGCCGACGAGGCCCACGACGCCCGTGCCGAACACGGCCGGAAGCAGCGACGCCAGCGCCAGCGCCATGAACGCGCCCAGCATCAGCACCTCGCTGTGCGCGAAGTTGATCATGGTGAGGATGCCGTACACGAGCGTGTAGCCGAGCGCGATCAGGGAATAGATCGCGCCGAGAGTGAGGCCGTTGACCAGCTGCTGGATCAGCACTGCTTTATTTGACGGACTGGAAGGTCTTG
>CALRXP010000291.1:0-3188 GCA_943372155.1 Candidatus Endomicrobiellum trichonymphae
CGGGCGTTCACCTCGATGAAGTAGAACTTGCCGTCCTGGAAGAGGAATTCGACGGTGCCGACGCTGGAATAGTTCGCAGCCTTGGCCAGGCGGATCGCCGCGTTCTGCATGTCCTTGCGGATCTCGGGCGTCAGGGCGGGAGAGGGTGATTCCTCGACGAGCTTCTGGTGCCGGCGCTGGACGGTGCAGTCGCGTTCGGGAAAGGCCACGACGTTGCCGTGCTTATCCGCGATGATCTGAATTTCAACGTGCCGGGGACGCTCCAGCAGTTTCTCGATGAAGACCGAGCCGTCTCCGAAGGCGGCCTTCGCTTCGGTGGCCGCGGCCTCGAGCTGGGGCTTGAGCTCCGCGGGCGTGCGCACGATGCGCATGCCCTTGCCGCCGCCGCCGGCCGACGCCTTGATGAGGACGGGGTAGCCGATCGCGGCGATCTCGGCCGGATCGACGGTGGAGATATCGCCCTTGGTGCCGGGGACGCAAGGCACGTTGGCGGCGGTCGCGACGGCCTTGCCGGCGCTCTTGAAGCCGAGCTTGCGGCTGGCCTCGGGGGGCGGTCCGATGAAGGTGATGCCGCGCTTGGCGCACAGCTCGGAGAAATCGGCGTTTTCGGACAGGAAGCCGTAGCCCGGATGAATGGCGTCGGCGCCGGTGATCTTGGCGGCGCTGAGCACGGCCTCCTGGTCGAGATAGGAGAGCTTGGACGGGCCGGGGCCGATGCAGACGGCCTCGTCGGCCATGGAGACGTGGCGGGACTCGCGGTCGGCCTCGGAGTAGACGGCGACCGTCTTGATGCCGAGCTCGCGCGCGGCGCGGATGACGCGCACGGCGATCTCGGAGCGATTGGCGATCAGGATTTTCTTGAACACGGTGTTACCTCATTATTGAGCGGGGGCGTTGAGCCGGCGGCGGATGTCGTCGATGTAAGCGTGGTCCTGCGGACGGGTGCAGAGCTGGCCGGCGCGATCGGCGTCGGCCAAGGCCTCCCCGGGGCGGCTCAAGGTGATGTAGGCCTCGGCGCGGGCGAGAAGGATTTCGCACTGGTCGGCGGGGGAGATGTTGGGGAAGGCGAGCATCTGCGCGAACTGGTCGAGCGCCAGGTCGGGCTTCTGCAGGGCGTTCTTGTAGGTGTCGGCGAGAATGGCGTGCAAATGATAGAGGCTCTTCAGGGACAGGTTCGAGGGATAGACATGGGACAGCTCGATGGCGGTCACGCACTGCCGTTCGGCGTCGGCGGGAGATTTGCGGTAATAGGCGGCTTCGCACAGATAGCCGCGGGCCATCGGGTCGCGCGGGTTGACGGTGGCCGCGGCCTGGGCGAGGACGAGGCCCATGTCCGCGTTGTTCTTGTCGAAGGCCTCTTCGACCTTCTTCATGAGCGCCCAGCTATAGGGGCGGACCCACTTCTTGTTCTCATCGACGAACAGGACGCGGTCCACGCGCGTCGGGGAGCCCTGGATCGTGAGATCGTAAGCGAGGAGGATGGCGCCGGGCTCGGAGTGCTCGATGCGCAGGTTCGCCCAAGTCCAGGTCGAGCTGTCGCGCGAGGAGATGAACTCCTCGATCGTGCAATACTTGCGGGCGGAGTCGGAGAACTGGGCGTAGGCCGCGGGATAGTCCCGCTTACGCAAAGCCTCGAGGTATTGGACCGCGGCGCGGTTGACCGCGTTCTCGGGCTTGTTGTGCTCGCTAAAGTACCACACGGCGAGCAGGGAGGCCACGACGGCGGCCGTGGCGAACGCGGCGGTCACGGCGTGGCGCAGGAGGCCGATCCAGCGCGGCGCCTTGACCGGCTCCGGCGCCTGCGTCGGGGCGACGGCCGACCACGGGTCGTTGGAGACGGCGGGGGTGCTGAACGGATCGGGTGATTGGCGCCCCGCGGCGGGAAGCGGCTTAGGCGTGCCTTGCTCGGCGCCGGGCTCCGCGGCCTTGAGCTTGGCGGGAGGAAGAGCCGCGGGGGGAGGCACCTCCTTCTTCGGCTTGATGTGCTTGACGACGGTAACGGGAATTTCGGGCTTGGCCGCGCCCGGGGCCGCCGTCGGAGGCGGGGGCGCCACGACGGTTCCGAGATCCGAGATCGGATTGCCGCACTTGTCGCAGTAATTCTTCGCCAGCGAATTCTGAAAGCCGCAGCCCGCGCAGACGCGGGCGTTTTTGCCGTTG
Organism: Candidatus Endomicrobiellum trichonymphae; assembly: GCA_943372155.1. Classification (GTDB taxonomy): domain Bacteria; phylum Elusimicrobiota; class Elusimicrobia; order UBA1565; family UBA9628; genus GWA2-66-18. The sequence goes on from CALRXP010000291.1 coordinate 2,161, forward strand.
CACTTGACGCACTGCGAGAGCGGAGTCGCCGAGGCGGCTCCGCACTGCGTGCACAAGATCGCGGCGTTGGACATCTAAGCCTCGAGCAGGAGCAAGGGCTGGCCGTACTCCACGGCCTGACCCGCGTCGATGAAGAGCTTGGCCACGCGGCCGGCTTGGGCCGCGACGACGGGCTTGAACGCGCCGGAGCCGGTCACGATCACGCCGATGACGTCGCCGACGGCGAGATTCACGCCTTCTTCGGTTTTGCGCGCCTTGCCGGGCTCGTTCCACTGGAAGACGCCGACGCCTTCGCTGGCAACGGGAACGAAGCGGCCGGCGGGCATCGCCGGAGCCGAGAGCGTCGCGGGATCGTTCGCGCCGAGCGCGGTGAGCGAGAAGCCCGTGCCGTTCTTGCGGTAGACGACCTCGGCGAGGTCGGCGGTCTTCATCCAGTCGGCGACGGCTTTGATGGGGGCGGCGTCCATGTTTATTTCCTCTTTTTGGTCTTGGCGGTCTTGCGCCGCAGGAGATTTCTCGGGTTCTTGGGTAGCAGGCCCGAAGCGAGCGGATCGAAGGCGAGCGGCAGGAGCTTGTAGACCGTCGTCTTCAAGACGGAGCGGCGGCCCGTGGTCGGGTTCAGGTCGACGAGGTAGATGGCGGTGTCCTTATCGCTGAACTCGTGCATGACCTGACGGCAGGCGCCGCAGGGCTTGGCCGCGGCACCGACGACGGCGACGGCGGAGATGGAATCGAAGCCGCTGGCGACGGCGTGGTAGATCGCGGCGCGCTCGGCGCACATGGCGAGCCCGTAGCTCGCGTTCTCGACGTTGCAGCCCGGGAACACGCGGCCGCCGGCGGTCATCACCGCGGCGCCGACGGGGTAGCGCGAGTAAGGGCAGTAGGCGCGCTTCTGTGCCTGGACCGCGGTTTCGATGAGACGCTCGACGGATCGCTTTGAGTTTTTGGCCATTACAGGTATTTCCTCACGAGCAGGTCGAGCTTCTTGAGGGTCGCCTTGTTGCGCGCCTCGGGAGCGGTGAATAGCG
>CALRXP010000292.1:0-3186 GCA_943372155.1 Candidatus Endomicrobiellum trichonymphae
AGATCTTCCTCGAGAACCTCCTGCGCCACGAAGACGGCATGGTCGTCAAGAAAGGCGACATCGAAGCGATCGCCAAGACGATCGGGACCAAGCCGGCCGAGCGCGAGGTGTTCTTCATGCCCGCGCGCGTCGTCATGCAAGACTTCACCGGCGTGCCCGCCGTCGTCGACTTGGCCGCCATGCGCGACGCCATCAAGAAGCTCGGCGGCGACGCCAAGCGCATCAACCCCTTCCAGCCCGTCGACCTCGTCATCGACCACTCCGTGCAGGTGGACTTCTTCGGCGCCTCCGACGCGTTCGACAAGAACTCCGAGCTCGAATTCTCCCGCAACAAGGAGCGCTACGCGTTCCTGAAGTGGGGCCAGAAGGCGTTCTCCAACTTCCGCGCCGTCCCGCCCGAGACCGGCATCGTCCATCAGGTCAACCTCGAGTACCTCGCCAAGGTCGTCTGGACCAAGGACGGCTTCGCCTATCCCGACACTGTCATCGGCACCGACAGCCACACCACCATGATCAACGGCCTGGGCGTCGTGGGCTGGGGCGTCGGCGGCATCGAAGCCGAGGCCGCCATGCTCGGCCAGGCCATGCCCATGCTCATCCCTGAGGTCGTCGGCTTCCGCCTCACCGGCAAGCTCGCCGAGGGCGTCACGGCGACCGACGCCGTGTTGACGGTAACCCAGATGCTGCGCAAGAAGGGCGTCGTGGGCAAGTTCGTCGAGTTTTACGGTCCCGGCCTCGCGGGCCTGGCCCTCGCCGACCGCGCCATGATCGCCAACATGGCTCCGGAGTACGGCGCCACCGTCGGCTTCTTCCCCGTCGATTCCCGCACGACCGACTATCTGCGCGTCTCCGGGCGCCCCGAGAACGACATCGCCCTCGTCGAGGCGTACTGCAAAGCCCAGGGCCTGTGGCGCGACGACAAGTCCGAGCCTTCCTTCGCGGAGACGCTCGAGCTCGACCTCGGCTCGATCAAGCCCTGCGTGGCCGGCCCCAAGCGCCCGCAGGACCGCATCGAGCTCGGCGCCGTCAAGAAGCAGTGGCTCGCGACGGACCTGCCCGGCTTCCTGAAGGAAAAGGACAAGAAGGGAAACACGCCCGCGCCCGCCGGCACCGAGATCGCCGTCAAGAACTACAAGCTCGGCCACGGCGCCGTGACGCTCGCCGCGATCACGTCCTGCACGAACACCTCCAACCCCGGCGTGCTCATCGCCGCGGGCCTCGTCGCCCAGAAAGCCGTCGCGAAGGGCCTGACGGTGAAGCCGTGGGTGAAAACCTCGCTCGCCCCGGGATCGAAGGTCGTCATGGATTACCTCAAGTCCGCGGGCTTGGTCGAGTCGCTCGAGGCACTGAAGTTCCACCTCGTGGGTTACGGCTGCACCACCTGCATCGGCAACTCGGGCCCCCTGCCCGAGGAAGTGGCCAAGGCCGTCTCCGAGAACAACCTCGTCGTCTCGGCCGTGATTTCCGGTAACCGCAACTTCGAGGGTCGCGTGAACCCGCTCGTGAAGGCGAACTACCTCGCGTCCCCGCCTCTCGTCGTCGCCTACGCCTTGGCCGGTAACGTCGACGTGGATCTCGCGACGGAACCGCTCGGCCTCGGCAAAGACGGCAAGCCGGTGTATCTCAAAGACGTGTGGCCCACCAACGACGAGGTATCCGCGGCCGTCGAAAAGCACGTCACCCGGGAAACCTTTGTTCGTCAGTACAGCGACGTCTTCGCCGGCGACAAGAACTGGCAGTCGCTGAACGTCACGGCCTCCGAGGCGTACTCGTGGGACCCCAAGTCCACCTACGTGCGCCTGCCGCCGTACTTCGAAGACCTTTCGCTCAAGCCTCGCGCGCTCGCCGACATCAAGGGCGCCCGCGCGCTCGCCGTGTTCGGCGACTCCGTCACGACGGACCACATCTCTCCCGCCGGCAACATCGCCAAGGACTCACCCGCCGGCCGCTACCTCGAGTCGCAGGGCGTGAAGTCCTCCGACTTCAACAGCTACGGCGCGCGCCGCGGCAACCACGAGGTCATGATGCGCGGCACCTTCGCCAACATCAGGATAAAGAATCTCATGCTCAAGGACGTGACGGGCGGCTACACCATGCACATCCCGTCCAAGCAGCAAATGGCGATCTGGGACGCGGCCGAGAAGTATCAGGCCGACAAGACCCCGCTCATCGTCATCGCGGGCAAGGAGTACGGCACCGGCTCTTCGCGCGACTGGGCGGCGAAAGGCCCCGCGCTCCAGGGCGTCAAAGCCGCGATCGCGCAGAGCTTCGAGCGCATCCACCGCTCCAACTTGGTCGGCATGGGCGTACTGCCCCTGCAGTTCAAGGACGGGGACTCGGCGCAGAGCCTGGGACTCACCGGCTATGAGACCTTCGAGATCGTCGGCCTGCCGACGGTCAAGCCGCGCGCCCCGCTCACGGTCCGCGCCAAGGGCGACGACGGGAAGACGACCGAGTTCACGGTCATCTGCCGCATCGACACCCCGATCGAGCTCGAGTACTACCGCTACGGCGGCGTCCTGCGCTTCGTGCTGGGTCAGATGCTGGCCGGCTCGGGCAAGACTCCCGTCGCGGCCTAATCAAGAAGGCCGTTTCGTTGCTAGTCTGGTCGTATAGCTGCTTTCGGGCTATACTGAACCGATGACACGCCGCGCCCTCGCCGTCCTGACCGTACTCGCCCTGGCCTCGTGCTTCGGGCGAGTTTCGGCGTGGGCGAACGCGCCGGGCGACGCGCACGCCTGCTGCCGCGGCGAATCCTCGACTCCGGCCAAGGGCCCGGTCCTGGCCGAGTGTTGCGCCGTCACGGCCGCCGTCGGCGCGGTGAAGACCGTGCCGGCGTCGCTGACCTTCGTCATCGTCGATTCTCCCGCTCCCGCGCCGTCCTTCGCGGCCGCGCCGCTCGCGGAAGCCGGCTCGTCTCCCCCGGGGCCGCAAACCTTACGCTCCGCCGTTCCCGCCCGCGCACCGCCTCTCGCCTGACCGCCGTTTAAAGCGTGTCGGGCCGTGCCAAATAAAAAGAGAGAGGTCACACCATGAAAAAGCTGATTCTGACGGTCGTCGTTCTCGCCGGAGCCGCCGTTGCCGCGTACGCCGCGGACTGCTGCGGGCTGAAGCTGGCCTGCTGCAAGCCGCACGCGGCCTGCTGCGCCGTAAAGAAGTAACCCTCACGAAAAGCGCCCCCCGGAG
>CALRXP010000293.1:0-3173 GCA_943372155.1 Candidatus Endomicrobiellum trichonymphae
CGCCCAGCCCGACGTTCTGCTCGACGCCAACGAGCTCGAGGCCTTGCGGCGCTTCCAGCCCCTCGGCGGAGAGAACCTCCAGCCGCTGGGCCGCGCCGCGCGCCTGCGTCCCGTCGCTGTCACCGAGCCCGAGGACCCGGCTCCGTCCACCTTCCTGTCCGTGTTCCGCGGCAAGCCCGCGATCAGAAGCAATGAACGCTTTTTTCTAGAACGCCGCTACAACGCCCGCGGCCTCGACGTCTGGATGGGGCTCTCGACGCGCCTGCCCCCGCCCGCCGCCGCCTTCGTGCCGGAGAGCGCGGTCGTGGCCGATCTGTCGGTTCTGCCTCCGCTCGCCTCGATCTTGGTCGATGCGGGCGCGGGACTGAATCTCGACGCGGCCGTCGCGATTCCCGCCTTGATGGGATTTCTGCGCGACTTCTACGATGAGATCGCCTCGCGCTGGCCCGTCGCCAAGCCCTCGAGCCCCGGCTACGTCGTGTCCCAGCGCTACCTCCTCGAGGCCCTGCGCCTGGCCGCCGCCAAGCCCGATTTCTTCATCGGCTGGAAGCCGGTCCTGCGCAAGATCCGCGGCCTCAAGGCCTTCACGGCCTTGGGCGGCGGCTGGCTGAGCCTCGACGAGCTGGCCGACCTCACCGCGGAAGACGGCATCCTCCTTTTCGCCGACCCCGCGATGCCCGTCCCCGCGATCACGGACGGGCGCCCCGTGCCGGTGCTGCGCAACCCGAAAGTCGTGGCCGAGATTCTGTCCGCCAAAGGCCCGGTCAAGGTCAAACGCTTCAAGCCCGTCGGCCCGCCTCCCGAAGCGCTCGCCGCCGCGGGCCGGCCCGTCATCCTCACCCGCCCCGCGGCGCCGCCGCCGGAGGAAGAGGCCGACGAGGACCTGGCCGCGCCGGTTCCGCGCTCGGAGGATCTCGCCGCGCGCTCGCCGGTGCTCGAAGCCGCCTTCCGTCTCCTCTCGGGCCTGAGCGGCCGCAAGGGCTTAAAGCTCCCGCGGCGGGAGATCTCCGACCTGCGTCTCGATCGCGGGTTCGACGGCACTTTGCGCATCGAGGAAGGCTCCTGGACGCTGAACACCGACGACGCGCTCGTCAAAGCGGTCGTCAACTCCGATCTCCCGCCCGAAGAACAGGGCGCCTACCTCGCCTCCGTCGCGTACACCGCCTCCAACCGGCTCAAGAACGTCGTCACGGATATGGACGACATCCGGTTCCAGGAAGCGCTGGCCGACACGTTGTAGCCCCGACCTCGACGAGGAATCCTTGACCTCCGAGGGGAAATCATGTTGAATGACGTATCAACGCCGGGAAACGCCCTCGAGGCGCCGGCTTCCAGGAGATATAACACCATGGCGAAGAAGGCGAACGCGGCGTTCATGAAGCCCCTCACCCCCAGCGACAAGCTCGCGGAGATCGTCGGAGCGAAGCCCCTCCCCCGCACCGAGGTCGTCAAGAAGCTCTGGGCGTACATCAAGAAGAACAACCTGCAGGACAAGAAGAACAAGCGCAACATCAACGCCGATGCCGCGCTCAAGGCCGTGTTCGCCGGCAAGGCGACGGTCAACATGTTCGAGATGACCAAGCTCGTCTCCAAGCACCTGAGCTAAGTCTTAGACCGACCGGGGAAACCCGGAAAGTCAGAAGGCCCTCGCGAAAGCGAGGGCCTTCTTCATTTGGTAGGATGGCGCGCGATGATCGGCGCGAAACATCACCTCAGGGGTCTGGCGGCGCGTATGGGATTTGAACCCATGATCTCTTCCTTGAGAGGGAAGCGTCCTAGGCCGCTAGACGAACGCGCCGCTAGAACCCCGAGGCTGGTGAGAGCTTCATCTTACCAATTCCGGCCATGTTGACGCAACGCTTAGTCCTGATCGCCGCCCTCGCGGCCGGCGCCTGCGCCTCGCTCGACCGGGCCTTCGCCCCGGCCGCCAATCCCTGGCCGATACCGAAAGAAAGCCGCGTACGGCGCGACGGACGGCTCCTGCGCGTGTACGGCGCTTCCCTTAAGAATCGGTCTGAGGCCGAGACCGACGCCAAGACCGCCTTCGAAGCCTGGCTTTGGAGCCTCGACCTCGGCGACGACATCCCGGTGCGCAAGGCGACCATCGAGGGCCTCCTCAATTCGCCCCAGGCAAAGCCCGTGCCCTCCCCCGTTCCCGAGAAATCGGGCTTTACCTCCATCATCGAAATCGATCTGCCCTCACTCCAGAAAAAAATCGGAACCCATTATGACTGATAGGGTTCCGCGCGAACTGCTGTTCGGCAATCCGGAGAAGGCTTCTCCTAAGATTTCGCCGAATGGAAGGCACTGGGCGTACCTGGCCCCCGATGAAGGGGTGCTCAACATCTGGGTCGGGCTCGAGGGCCGCGACGCGCGCCCTTTGACCGCCGACCGGGGACGCGGCATCCGGGTGTTCCTGTGGGCCGAGGACGAGCGTTCCCTTTTATACGTTCAGGACAAGGACGGCGACGAGAACTGGCATCTGTACCAGACCGACCTCGAGACCGGCGCCACGCGCGACCTGACCCCGTATCCCGGCGTCCAGGCGCAGATCGTGGCGACGGAGCCGCGATTTCGCGACGAGATTTTGGTGGCGCTCAACGACCGCGACCCGAAGGTCCATGACGTGTGGCGGCTGAATCTCAAGACCGGCGAGCGGACGCTCGAAGCGACGAACCCCGGCGACGTCATCGGCTGGCTGCCGGACCACGATTTCAAGATCGGCCTGCACAAGGCCATGGCGCCCGACGGCGGCACGATCCTCCGCCTGCGCGACGGCGCCGGCTGGAAGGATTTTCTGAGCTGTGGCCCCGACGACCAGCTGGGCGCCCACGGCTTCGCGCCCGGAGGTGCTAGCGTCTACCTCGAATCGTCCGTGGACCGCGACACCACGGCTCTCATCGAGGTATCGCTCGCCGGAGGCGAGCAGAAGGTCCTGGCGGAGCATCCGGAGTCGGACCTCGGCTCGGTTCTGATTCACCCGCGCCGCTACCACGCCGAGGCGGTCTCCTTTGAGATCGATCGCCTGCGCTGGCAGGCGCTCGACCCGGCCGTCAAAATGGACCTCACGACCATGATGGCCCTGCAAGGCGACGTCACCATCGTCTCCCGCAACGACGCCGACACGGTCTGGTACCTGCTCGTCAACAAGCCCGACGCCTCGCCCGCCTTCC
>CALRXP010000294.1:0-3166 GCA_943372155.1 Candidatus Endomicrobiellum trichonymphae
AGGCCTTCGCGGAAATCACGAGCGCGTCGCGGTACTCGCGCTCGCCGAGGCCCAGCTTGACCTCGTCGGCGGCGTGCAGGATCGCCAGAGGCTCGCCCTTGGTCACACGGTCGCCGGTCTTCTTCAAAATTTCGATGCCGGCGCCGTAGTCCAGCTCCTGATCCTTAAACGCGCGGCCGGCGCCGAGCAGGACGGCGGCGTGGCCGATCTTGCGCGCGTCGAGCGCCGAGACGACGCCCGAGCGGACGGAGCGCACGGTGCGGGAAAGCTTGGCCTTGGGCAGAAGGTTCAGGTCGTCGATGACGTCGAGGTGGCCGCCTTGGGCCTTCACGCAGTCGCGAAAGAGGGCGAGGCCGGAGCCGTCCTTGATCTTGGAGCGCATCAGCTCCGCGCCTTCCTTGGGCGTCTTGGACAAGCCCGCGAGCTTGAGCATCCAGCCGCCGAGGGCGAGGAGGCACTCGAGGTAGTCGCCGGCCGTCTCGTCGCCGCGCAGGATCTCGACGGCCTGCCGGACTTCCAAGGCGTTGCCTACGAAGCGGCCGAGCGGTTGCTCCATGGCGGTCAGCACGGCGACGGTCGGGATGCCGAGGCCCTTGGCCGTCTTGACCAGGGCCCGGGCCAGGTCGCGCGCGCTTTTCTTGTCGCGGAAGATCGCGCCGGAGCCCACCTTCACGTCGAGCACGAGCGCGTCGAGCTCCTCGGCGGCCTTCTTCGAGAGGATCGAGCCGACGATCAGCGGCCGCGCGGGCACGGTGGCGGTGGCGTCGCGCAAAGCGTATAGCGTGCGGTCGGCGGGGGCCAAGGTTCCGGTCTGGCCGAACAGGCAGAAGCCGAGATGCTTCATCTGGGAGCGGATCTCAGGCAGGTCGAGGCGGACTCGGAAGCCCTCGATAGACTCGAGCTTGTCGAGCGTGCCGCCGGTGTGGCCGAGGCCGCGGCCGGACATCATCGGCACCGCGAGGCCGCAGGCCGCCGCGAGGGGGGCGAGAGCCAGGGACACGCCGTCGCCGACGCCGCCGGTCGAGTGCTTGTCGGCCTTGGGGCGCTTGATCGAGGAGAGCCCGAGCGTTTCGCCCGAGTCCGCCATCGCGCGGGTGAGCGCGACGGTCTCGGCTTCGTTCATGCCGCGGCACAGCACGGCCATGAGCCAGGCGGAGAGCTGATAGTCCGGCACGAGGCCCTTCGCCGCAGCGCGCGCGACGAACTCGAGCTCGCCGGCCGTGTGCCGGCCCCCGTCGCGCTTTTTGGCGATGAGGTCGAGGAACAGCATCGGCTTAGAGCGCCTTGATGAGGTCCGAAAGCACGCCGCGCAGATCGTCGGACACGCGGGCGCCGAGCGCCAGGACGTCGCCGTGGTTCTGGATCGAGCCCGGAAGGCCGGCCGCCATGTTCGAGGTCCACACGACCGCGCCCACGGTGAGCCCCATCTGACGGGCGGGGACGACCTCGGGAACGACCGACATGCCGACGACGTCTGCGCCCATCGAGCGGAAGGCGCGGATCTCGGCCGGCGTCTCGTAGGACGGGCCGCCGACGGCGACATAGACGCCTTCGTGCGAGGACACCTTGCGCTTGCGGCAGGCGGCCGTGATGGCTTTGCTGACCTTCTTGTCGTAAGCCTGGGTCATGTCGGGAAACATCGTACCGAACTCTTCTTCGTGAAACGCCCGCAGGGGGTTTCGGCCCATGAGGTTGATGTGGTCCGTCACGACGGTGAAGTGGCCGGGCTTGACCTTCTCGCGCATCGAGCCGACGGCGGCGGTGACGATGAGGGTCTTGAGGCCCAGGTACTCGAGGGCGCGAACGGGCAAGGCGATGGACTCCATCGCGTGGCCCTCGTAGTAATGGAAGCGGCCCTGCATGACGGCAACCGAGCGACCGGCGGAGCGGCCCAGGATGAGCTTGCCCTCGTGGCCGGGGACCGTGGTGCGGGGGAAGCCGGGGATCTCCCGGTAGGGGATGGTGATCGTCTTCTCGAGCGGAGGCACGGCCTTGGCCAAGCCGGAGCCGAGCACGAACCCGATGTCGGGCGTGAAGCCGGGGGCCTTCTTCTTGATGAACGCCGCCGCCTTGCGAATCGCGCCGATATACAGGTTGATCTTCATGACGGAGATTTTACCACATAGACGAAGCGTCCTGTTTTTGTAGAATCAACTCATGCCCACCGCGACCACCGCCCCGACGGACCTGAAGTCCCTGACGAAGCAGATGCGCGTCGACATCATCCGCATGATCGAAGCCGCCGGCAACGGACACCCCGGCGGGTCGCTGTCGATCATCGACATCCTGACCGTGCTTTACTGGAAGTTCCTGAAGCACGATCCAAAGAAGGCCGAGTGGGACGGCCGCGACCGCTTCATCCTGTCGAAAGGTCACGCGTGCCCCGCGTTGTACGCGGTGATGGCGCACCGCGGATATTTCCCGGTCGCCGACCTCATGAATCTGCGCAAGCTCGGCTCGCCGCTGCAGGGCCACCCGGACCGCCTGCGCCTGCCCGGCATCGAGTTCTCCACCGGCTCGCTCGGCCAGGGCCTCTCCGTCGGCGTCGGCATGGCCTGCGCGGCCAAGCTCGACAAGAAGGACTGGAAGACGGTCGTCGTCCTCGGCGACGGCGAGATGCAGGAAGGCCAGTGTTGGGAGGCCTACATGTCCGCTCCGAAGTTCAAGCTCGACAACCTTATCGCGATCATCGATTTCAACAACGGCCAGATCGACGGCCCGGTCAACGAGGTCATGAACCTCGAGCCCTTGGCCGACAAGCTGAAGACGTTCAACTGGGAAGTCCAGGCGATCGACGGCCACGACCTGGCCGCCGTGGAGAAAGCGTTGGCCAAAGCCTGGGCCGCGAAAGACGGCAAGCCGCAGTGCATCGTGGCGAAGACGATCAAGGGCAAGGGCGTCTCCTTCATGGAGAACAACATCGCCTGGCACGGAAACGCCCCGAAGAAGGAAGACGCCGACAAGGCCGTGAAGGAGATCTCCGATGCCCGCTAAAGCGACGCGCGAATCCTTCGGCGAAACGATCCTCGAGATCGCCGAGAAGAACCAAAATCTCGTTGTCCTGGACGCAGACCTGTCGAAGTCCACGATGACCCAGCCGTTCATGAAAAAGTACCCGTCGCGCCACTTCGAGATGGGCATCGCCGAGCAGAACATGGTCGGCGTC
>CALRXP010000295.1:0-3165 GCA_943372155.1 Candidatus Endomicrobiellum trichonymphae
CCTACTTCCCCTTTACCGAGCCTTCGACCGAAGTCGACGTGAAGTGCTTCTTCTGCCCCGGCACCGGCTGCCCGGCGTGCAAGCACACGGGCTGGATCGAGATTCTGGGCGCGGGCGTCGTGAACCCCGCGGTGATCAAGGCCGTCGGCTACGACGAGAAGAAGTGGTCCGGCTTCGCCTTCGGCATCGGCGTCGAGCGCGTGGCCATGCTTCGCTACGGCGTGCGCGACCTTCGCGATTTTTACACCAACGATCAGCGGTTCCTCAAGCAATTCGATGAAAGCCTCTTATAACTGGCTCAAGGAGCACCTCCCCCTCGAGATCTCGGCCACCGAGCTCTCCGCGCATTTGCTCAAGATAGGTTTCGAGGTCGCGGGCCACGAGCGCCTGGGGCCCACCTTCACCGGCGTCGTCGTCGGCAAGGTCGTTTCGAAGGAGAAGCACCCCAACGCCGACAAGCTGTCCGTGTGCGTCGTCGACGACGGCGCCGTGAAGCGGACCGTCGTCTGCGGCGCGCCCAACGTCGACGCGGGCCAGACGATCGCGTACGCGCGTCCCGGCGCCGTTTTGCCCGGCAATTTCAAGATCGAGGGCCGCAAGCTGCGCGGCGTCGAGAGCCAGGGCATGATCTGCTCGCGCTCCGAGCTGGGCTTGCCCAAGGACGTGGACGGGATTTGGATCATGGGAGAGGGGCCGGCGCTCGGCACCGACGTGGGGTCCTTGCTCGGGCCCGCGGACGACATTTTAGAGGTTGAGGTCACGACGAACCGGCCGGACTGCCTGTCTCACCGGGGCCTGGCCCGCGAGCTCGCCGCCTACTTCCGCAAGGAATTGAAGCCGCTCGGCGGCGGGATGGTGGAGACGCAAAAGACATCGTTTTCTGTAACGGTCGAGGACCGCGAGGCCTGCCCTTTCTACGGCGTGCGATTGCTCGAGGACGTGACGGTCGGAGATTCTCCGGCTTGGCTGAAGGCCAAGCTGGAAGCGATCGGCCTGCGGCCGATTAACAGCGTCGTGGATATCACGAACTACGTTTTACACGACATCGGGCAGCCCCTGCACGCCTTTGATGCCGACAAATTAAGCGGATCGAAGATAATTGTCAGGCGCTCGAAGAACGGCGAGAAATTGCTGGCACTCGATCACAAGACCTACACGCTTCCGGAAGGATTACTCGTCATAGCCGACGGCGAGAAACCCGTCGCGCTGGCAGGAGTCATGGGCGGAGAGGAGACCGCGGTGACCACGGCCACCAAGCGCGTTCTGCTTGAGGGCGCGTTCTTCGCCCCCTCCGAGGCTAGGAAGTCATCGCAGAAGACGCGCCTGCGCTCCGACTCTTCCTATCGTTTCGAGCGCGGCACCGACCCCGAGGCCCCGCGCGCGGCGGCCGATCGCGCGGCGAGCCTGATTCTCCAGCTCGCAGGCGGCACGGCGGCGAAACCGACGGAGATCGCGACTCCCCGCCCGCCTCGAGCGAAGATCACGACGAGCGCAGCGGCCATCAATATTGTCTTGGGATCGGATTTTTCGGATCTCGCCGTCAAAGGGGCGCTGGGGTCGATCGGTTTAATCAACGACAACGGCGTTGAGTTCTCGTTTAGCGCCCCTTCTTGGCGCCACGACCTCTACACGGCCAACGACCTCGCGGAGGAGACCGGACGATTCCTCGGTTACGACAATATTCCCTACCGCATGGCCCCGATGTCCGCCAAAACGGCGCGACTTACGCCCGTCGAAACTGAGTCGCGCCGGGTGCGGACTCGCCTGGCGGCGCTCGGGCTTTGGGAGGCGTACAACTACGATCTCGTGTCTGAAAAAGCGCTCGCCGCCTGCCGCCTGACGGCGGACGGCCAGCCGCGCGTCGCGAGCCCGCTGTCCGAGGATTGGGCGGTGATGCGGTCGTCCCTCCTGCCGGGCCTGCTCAAGAACGCGCAGTATAACCTCAGCCGCGGCGCGGATGCGGTGCGCTTCTTTGAAGTCGGGAAGTCGTACGCGATTCGGGGCAAAGAGGTCGACGAGACCTGGCGCGTGGCCGGAATCCAGCTCGGACCGGTCCTCGACGCACGGTGGCAAGCGACGCGGGCGCCGCGCGCGTCGTTTTACGACGGGAAGGCGATCGTCGAGGATCTCTTAGAGGGCGCCGGGGCGCTGGTTTGGGCCAAGCTGTCCGAATCAGGCGCGGGGAAGACGGCGTCCGACCCCGTTTTCCACCCGACCAACACTTTACGCGCGACCATCAACGGTACGCCGGTCGCGACCGTCGGCTGGCTGCATCCGCGCGTCGCCCGCGCCTACGATCTCGAGCGCGAGGACGCGATTGTTTTCGACGTCGACCTGAGCTGGCTCGCCGAGCGTGAGACGGCCGCCGAACGATTCAAGGAGTTCTCGTCTCTGCCCGTGTCCCGCCGCGATCTGGCCCTCGTCCTCGACAAGAAGACGCCCTTCGCGCGCGTGGAAGCCGTCGTTCGCGCGTGCAAGGTCGAGGAGTTGCAGGATGTCCTGCTCTTCGACGTCTACGCGGGCAAGAATCTTCCGGAAGGCAAGGTCAGCCTCGCCATTCGCCTCACCTTCGGCCGTGCCGACCGCACCTTGACGGACCCCGAGGTCGCCAAGGCGGTCGAGACCATCACGGCGGCTCTCGCCAAGGAACTCGGCGCGAGCCTGCGGGGCTAGCTCCGTGCAAGGCCCTCTCCAGAGTCTCAAGCAGCTCGAGGTCCTGGTCAAGCAGGCGTCGGAATCCCTGCAGAAGCTCGGCGCCGAGAACCGCCAGTTCAAGGACGTCCTGCGCCGGCTCGAGACCGAGAACAAGGCCCTCAAGGAAGAGCTCAAGGAGGCGCGCCTGACCCTCGCCCGCCACGAGCGCCTCAAATCGCGCCTCTCCCGCCTCAACGACAAGCTCTCAAGGATCGGCGCGTGAACGAGAAAGTCGAAGTTCAGATCGGCACGCGCCGGCTCGTCGTCGAGATGGAGGGCTGGACCCCCATCGAGATCAACGCGCTCGCGTCCAAGGTTTCCGAGCGCGTCGTCGAAATGCAAAGCCACAACGCCAGCGTGGCCGACACGTCAAAAATCGCTTTACTCGTCGCCCTCTCCTTCGCCGCCGAGCTGAACAAGGAACGTGCGGCGCACGATCTCACGCGCCGCCTGCTCGAAAATAAGGCCGAC
>CALRXP010000296.1:0-3156 GCA_943372155.1 Candidatus Endomicrobiellum trichonymphae
TGACGGCCGCCGCCGCCTGTTCGATGGCTTCGGGGGGGATCAGCTTGGCTTCGGCCACCGTCAGCAGGTTGATGTCCTTGCCGTGCACCAGGTCGGTGGCGAAGGAGGGGTTGCCGCCGACCTCGACTTCCCCGTACATGTGCGGCACCGCGCCCTTCGGGAGCGCGGTCTCCATCACCTTGTAGTTGGAGATCTCCCTTTGGAAGTACTCCCACTTTTGATTGCCCCAAGGCTCGTTGTAGAGCGGCGCGCTGAAGGTCTTGACGGCGACGGGCTTGCCGGCGAGGTTCCCCTCGAAAACGATGCCGCTGGAGCCCTCGGCGCTCACCTCGCGCACGAGCTGAACATGCGGCCGGCCTGCCGTGGCTTGAGTCCACTCCGGAGGCGGGTCCATTAAGGTCGTCCTTTGACGCGCCTTGCCGACGGTGGCGAGCATTTCCCGATTGGCCTCGAGATCCTGGGCCGGGGATCTCGACGCTGAGGGTTTTTTGGCATCAGGCGCGGGCGGGCGCGCGGCCGGGGGAAGCTCGGGCTCGACGAATTCGACGAGCGTGCCGGTTTTCTCGAAGATCTTCTTGCGCAGGGCCTGAAGCTGGGCTTGGTCGGTGGTCGGCGTGACGATGTCGACGTCGGAGGGGAGCGTGCCCATGGACTTCTTGAGCTCGATGAGGGCGCGCGTGCGTGCGGGCAGGCGCGCCACATTCTCGGGGGACATGCTCGTGGGGACCTTGTCGAGCTTGAGGGCGTCTTCGAAGGTGAACGGTTCGCGCACGCCGTCGACGACGATCTCCTTGGGCCACGCGCCGAGGCGAGCGCGGTTCTGGGCGAAGCTGCTGCGCCCGGCGATGCCGTGAGCGTCGGCGCCGAGATCCGCAGCGGCCATTTCGTAGGCTTGCGCGTACGGCTCACCGGCCTTGCCATAGGCTTGGCGGATCTCCGCGGCCGGTCCCGCAGCCGTGACCGGCTCTGACGCCGGCGCCTTCGCGTCGGGCTTCTTTGCCGGGACGTTGAGTCCCATCTCCCGGGCGAACCAGCCTCCGACCAACGGCACGCCCGCGATCATCGTGCCGAGACGGGAGTCCGCGCTTTGAACCCGTGTGGGCATCCATTTGGGAAGGCTCGCCTGCTCCGGCGCGCCGCCCGCAGGGCCGCGCAGGCCCTTGAACGCTATGCCAAAAAGCATCGGCGAGTTGAGCGCCTGCTCGCTCATCCCCGTCACCGCGTTGTACCAGCGGTCGCGCGAGGCCGGGTCCGCCGGGTTGTAATCGTAGGCCGCGTGGGCGGTCTCGTTGATCGCGCCGCCGAGCTGATAGCCGCCGACGCCGCTCATGCCCAGCCCGAAGCCCGTGGCCATGACTCGGCCCGTGTTCCCGAGCCGGGCGACGCCGCTTAAGGCGCTGGCGCCTCCGAGGAACATGACCGTGTTGTTGCTGAAGTTCACGCCGCCCTGAAGCACGCCGCCCAAGGTGTCGTGGCCCTTGGCGCGCATCTCCGCTCCGACATTCTGCATGGCGACCTTCGTGTCGAGCCCCAGGGCTTGCACGCCGTCGCGGTAATGATCGCCATAGAGATTGTTGCCGAGCTCGCGGCTGACCGCGTTGTCGAAGAAATTAACCTTGGCCCGCTTCATCAGATCGTCGTAGGCCGGCCCGATGTCTCCGCCTGTCGCTTTGACGAGCGCCAGGTAGCCGGGCGTATGGGCGAGAGAGACCGCGACCGCCGCCCCGGTCAGATCTGCGGCGCCCTTGCCGACCGTGGCCACGGCGTGCCCGGTCTGACCGATGATGCCCGACGCCTCGAATATCGTTTCGGGGGGGAGCTCCTTCTGCGAAGTTTCCTCCCAGCGCACGCTGCCGTCGCGACCGACGCGGCGCGTGGAGACCCGCACCACGGGCGTATTCGTGACTGAGACGCCGGTGATCCACCACGACCAGCTGTCGGAGTTCGAATCGATCCGGCTTGTGAAGGTCTCGGCGCTGTTGCGGCCGAAGTACTGCATGATCGGGATGAAGGGGGTGTTCGCGCCCGGCACGGAGGGCGGCCGCACATACAGCTTGAGTCCGGGGACCTTGCGGCCGGAAACGGACGGCTCCATCTTCGCGACGAGCTGAGACACCATGCCGCCGGGAATCTGCTCCGTGATCGTCAGCTGCCCGTCGGCGCTGAAATACAAGCTCGACTGACCGTGCGCGCCGTGGCTGAAATAATCCTCGAGCAGGCTCGTCATCGACTTTCGGAAGCGCTCGCCGGTCTCCCCGGGGCTATGCTGGTTGACGAGCCATTCGGCCAAGGCGGGAACCCGGGTCTCGCGCGCCGTGCGGTTCGCATCGCCGGCCAGAGACGCAAGATCATAGCTGTAGCCCTCAAGGGCGCCGCCGTTGCCCGTGATCTTCCAGGCTCCGGGCATGGCCGTGCCGACGGCTTTGCGCCCGCTGCCGTCCTGGTTCTGATACTCGTCGGGGGTGAAGCGCCCGTCCCGTTCCATCATGCCGAGCGCTCGCGGCCACGGCGCCGATTCCAGCGTCATCGCGTATCGGCCGTCACCCAGCGGCTCGTACTTCTCGGCGTCGAGTTTCGCGCCCTTATCGTCGTAGGTCGTGATGATGAGGCGCTTGTCGCGGCGGTCCGTCACGATGAAGACCGACGCCTTCGCACCGCGCATCTCGAGGCCGCTCACCTGGCCGTCGAGGCTATTAAAGCGGCGCAGGCCGTCGGTCCCGCGATACTCGAGGCCCGAGGCACCCGCGTAGGAAGTCTTGGTCACGGGCCCGGAGCCTTCGATCTCAAGCGCCAGCGACTCGCGGGTAAAATCGGCGCCGTCCGGCGCCAGCGGCAGGCGCGCGCGGGTCGCGGTAACGAACTGCGCCCAGGAGCCGCGCGCCTGGAGATAGTCCTGCTCCTGCCGGCCGAAGGCGTGCAGTTCGACGGCCGCGCGGGCGGCGTCGTCCGGGGTCTGCGCGGTCGACATCCTTCGGCGCAGCGCGTCTTCTTCGCGGGCGGCGGCCGAGGACTCGAACGCCGCATCGAGCCGTCCCTGCAACGCCGCCAAGGCCGCCGTGCGCTTGTCGCCCTTGAGAGCCAGCGCCTGATCGAGGTCGGCGCGCAGCCCGCCGGGTGTGTCCGCCTCTTTCGCGGCTTGAGCGCGGGCCTCGTTGC
>CALRXP010000297.1:0-3155 GCA_943372155.1 Candidatus Endomicrobiellum trichonymphae
CCGACGAAATCCTCTTCCGGAACGACCGCGGGTTCATAGGCGCCGGTCGCGTCGAGAGCGGCGCGCCGGAACAGGAAGGCGCCGCCGATGTCGCGTCCCACGTCCTGGACCGGCTCGGTCACCCGATGATAGTTGGAGATGCGGACGTAGGAGTTCCCGGCCAGGCGCATGTCGTCGCGTATTCCCGCGACGCCCCCCGCCTCCGGACGAGTCCGCAGGAACGCAACGCCGTCGCTGAGCCAGGTCTCCGCCAGTTCCATATCCCCGTCGAGGAACATGACGAACTCCGCGCCGGTGAGCAGATAGCCCGCCGTACGCCCGTTAGCGCAGTTGTAGTACCAGTCCGGAGGCCGGACGACGCGAAAGCCCTGGCCCTCCGCGACCGCGACAGAGCCGTCCGTCGAGTAGCTGTCCACGTACGTGACGACGGCGTCGAGGCCGTCTCTCGTCTTGAACGCCGCGACGGCTTTGGCCGCGGCCGCGCAGCACTTCACGAACGACTCGCCCTCGTTGCGGGCCACGATCACGACGTCCACGGTCGTCTTCGCCATATCAGTAGACGTCCAGGCCGAAGGCCTCGCGGTAGGCGCGTCCGAATTCGGCGAGCATGCGTTCCCGGGTGAAGCGGGCGCCCCAGGCGGAGGCGGCGGCCTCCGCCACGGGCTTCCACGCGCCGGCGGGTGCGGTGAACAGGCGCTCGAGGATCAAAGCGAGCGCGGCCGGATCCTTCGGCGGATGCAGGAAGCCGTCCACTCCGTCGGTGACGCACTCCGCCACGGCCCCGACGCGAGAGGCGACGACCAGCTTCTTCAGGCTCATGCCCTCGAGGACGCAGAGCGGAAGCCCCTCGCTGTCGGACGGAAGGACCAGGACGTCGATCCCGCGCAAGGCGGCGGCGAGGTCCTCGGTGAAGCCGCGGAACTCGAGCGCGTCGAGGACGCCCCGCTCCCGGGCCTGCGCCTTGAGTCGCTCGACGTAGGCGGCGTCCGCCGTCACGGAGCCGACGAGACGCGCGGCGACGCGAAGACCCTTCGCCCGCAGCAGGCCGAGAGCCTCAATGAGGACGTCATGCCCTTTATGGGGAAGAAGATTGGCGACCATGACGACGGCCGGCGAGATCGTGTCGCCGGACCCCGAGGCCGCCGACGGGTCGAGCGGATCGGTGCCGTTGAGGATGACTCGGACTTTCCCGGCCGGAATGCCGGACCGCTCAATGAGTTCCTGCTTAAGGTACGAGCCGTTCGCCCAATAGGCGTCCACGTAGCCGGAGGTCAACCGGTCGGCCAGATGATAGGCGCGCTTTTTCCACTCCGGGATCCAAGAGCAGTCGACGTAGGTATGGGCCCGGTGCGTGTGGATGATGTGCGGAAAGCGGCGCTTCAGCGCCCGCCCGTAGAAGCTTTCGCGGAACATATGGCTCTCGACCACCGCCACGGTGCGGAAGTCGATCTCGGCCGCCAGCGCGTCGGCCGCGCCGAGGGCGCCGAAGCGCCCCATCGGCAGGATGTGGACCTTGAGGCCCATACCCCGGAATTTCTCGGACAGCAAGGAGGCGGGATCCGTGGTCAATAGAGCCGGCTCGAACGCGCCCTTCGCCGCCGCGGCGCCGGCGAGCAAGGCGATCTGGCTCTCGATACCTCCGAAATTGGAGGACGTCGTCCGGAGAAATAGAATTTTCTTGCGCTCAGGCATATTCCCGCCTGTGGTAGTACAATCCGGCGACCATTCCGAAAATGATCCAGGTGTCACGCGAATAGAATGAGTTGAGGAACATGAATTCCACGAACAGCCCGACCAAAGCGGCCAGGAGCATCGGCTTGAGCCGGGATTTTTCGCTCGCCGGTATGCGCGAAATCCACAGCCACAGCCTTGCGATCGCGTTCAGGAACAGCAGGAGCCCGATCACGCCGGTCTCCACCAGGATTTCGAGGTATTGATTGTGCGTGATCGCAAATTCGGAGGTATAGCTCTCCCGGATCACCGAACGCGACTGAAGAAAGCCGACGCCGGTGAGGGCGTATTGAGGGAATTCGCTCAGGTAGTTGGACCAGATATCCAGGCGGT
The DNA here is from genome assembly GCA_943372155.1 of Candidatus Endomicrobiellum trichonymphae. Taxonomy (GTDB): domain Bacteria; phylum Elusimicrobiota; class Elusimicrobia; order UBA1565; family UBA9628; genus GWA2-66-18. The sequence goes on from CALRXP010000297.1 coordinate 2,065, forward strand.
TGGCGCCGCGGTCGGCCTGCATGCGGCTCAGGCTGGCGCGTTCTTTCAGCGAATCGTACATCGCGGCGGGCAGGAGCGCGAAGGCCGCCACGCCGATGAGAGCGGCCGCCAGCACGAGCGCCACCTTGCGGGACATCTCCCTCATGTAGACGAGGATCACCGCGAACGCGAGCAGACATCCGATCATCGACGTCCGTGAGCCGCTTTGCAGGACCGCAACCCCGCCGACCACGGCCGAGCCGAGATGAAGCAGTCGAAGGAACTTGCTCTTCCCGGCGTTCGTCAGGGCGATCAGCGCGAGCGTGACGGCCGTGAGACCTGAGAATCCGAAAGAGTTGGGGTCGAGGAACCCTCCCGCGTTGCGGATTTCACCCGCGTTGATGCGGTGGGTCTCGCTCGACACGTAGCCGCCGAGGAACAGCACGGCGAGCAGGCCGGCGGCGTAGCCGGCGGAGGCGTAATGCAGGCGCTCCTTCTTCCACAAGAGTGCGGCCAGGGAATAGGCGAAGGCCAGGAAGATGAACAGGCGCAGACACGTGACGCCGGCGCCCTCTTGAATGGCGACGAAGGCCTCGCTTTGCTGGACCTGGCCGACGTAGCCCAAAATGAACTCGTCGGTGTGGAAGACGCCGTAGGTCACGGCCAGATGCAGCAAGTAAAAGGCGACGAACCAGTTGAAGGCCCGCGGAAACACGATTTTCTTTTTGACGAACGCCGCGGCATAGCCGATCAGCAGAATCGAGAGAATCGGGAAAATCTTCGCGAGATCGACGCTGCTGAGGTTCTGCAATCCCGACCCCCAGGTCGAGAAGAACATCACGAAAAAAAGCAGGATATTGACGGGAGCGACTTTATGCTTCCGGGCGGGAAGAGGCGCTTTATGATCGTGCTGCATCAAGCCTCTCCCGAAGCTTCGCGCTTCTCGTCCAGTCGAGCTTCCGGCACAACATTTTGCCGGACGCGACGATCCGGTCAAAATCGCCTTCAGTCAGAACCTTCGGATTCGGCAGGCGCTCCGACCAATCGATATAGCGTTGGTTGTCGTTGACGATGTCTCCCTTCAGCTCGGAATTGAGCAAGAGGGTCTGAAA
>CALRXP010000298.1:0-3141 GCA_943372155.1 Candidatus Endomicrobiellum trichonymphae
GGGCCGAGCGGCCGCGCTGACCGCGGCGGTGTGCCTGGCGTTTAATCCCTCGTTCTGGGCCGTGTCCCAGGTGAGCGAGATGTACTCGCTGTGGGTGCTCAGCGCCGTCGTCCTGATCGCGCTCGCCGGGCGTCTGTCGGAGGACGCGAGCGACCGTCTGTGGCCGGCGTTCTGCTACCTGTGCGGCGTCCTGCTCGCTAATCGTCTCGACCTGATCCTGCTCGCGCCGGGACTGCTGTGGCTGGCGCGGTCGAACCGCCCGGCCAAGAGCGCGCACGAGAATCTATGGCTCGGCTTCGCCTTGCTCGGCGTGCCAGCCGTCGCGGCCGTGTCCGGGTCCAATCTTCCCGCCGCGGCCCTGATCGCGGCGACCTTTTGGCTCCGCTCCGGGGGAGAAGGCGCGTGGCGGCGACGGGCCTGGGGTGTCGGCGCCGGGCTCGCGGGCCTCTCGGTTTATCTCTATCTGCCGGTGCGGTCCGCGACGGGCCCGTTCCTTGACTGGAACCATCCCGCGGTGCTGTCCAACTTTCTCGATTCGCTCCTGCGCACGCGCTACGGCGGCACGCTCGACTTGATCTCCCGCAACTACGCGACGGGAGAAATGTTCATCGAGAACCTGCGGCTGTGGGGCGCGCACCTGTGGGACGCCTTCGGCCCCGCGCTGGCCGTCGCGGCATTCGGCGCGGCCGCCGACGCGCGCGAGGACCGATCCCGCTTCTCCGGACGGCTCGTGGCCTGGTGGTGGGCCGGCCCCGTGTTCCTGTTCTTGGCCAACATGCCCCCCAACCCGCACGCGGCGGCGATCCTCGATCCGCACTACCTCCTCTCCGACTGCGTCCTGCTGTTCTGGCTCGCCCGCGGCGTCGGCTCGCTCGGCGAGGCGCGAGGCGCGTTGGCCGTCGCCGCGGTCCTCGCTTGGCCCCTGGCGCGCGGCGTGCCCGAGCGTCTGGAGCGGCGCGAGCACTTCTACGCCCAGGACTACGCCCGCAACGTCCTGCACGGCGCGCCCCCCGGCGCGGTCGTCGTCGCCAAGAAGGACGTGCCGTTGTACGCCCTGTGGCACGAGACGGTCGCCATGGGGCGGCGTCCGGACGTGCGCGTCGTGGCCCAAGGGCTGTCCGGGTCGGCGTGGTACCAGGCGGATTGGCGTCGGCGCGACCGGAGCCTCCTCGTGACGGGGCTCCACGAGCCGTCGGGCTGGAAGGCGCTCGCCGCGGGCGGCGTCCCGGTGCTGGCGACGACGGACGCCGAGCCGCCGGCGGACGCCGTCTACGCTTGGCCGCGCGAGGAGCTGTTGATCCGTCGCGGCCGGCGACGCTCCTGGGAGGCTCCGGACTTTTTCTCCCGCGACCTGGTGGAAAGCGGCACCGTCGCGAGCTGCCGCGAGGCCTCGGCGGCGCTCAAGCGCGGCGATACCGCGGGTGCCGAGCGCGCGCTCACCCAGGCCTGGGCCGCGACGTGGATGTTCCCCGATATTCCCCTCCTCCTCGGTTACGTTCAGGCGACCACGGGGCGCATGAAAGAGGCCGAGGCGAGCTACGCCGCGGCCGAGGGGTTGTTTTCCGAGAAGCTGGCCTTGGCCGCGCGCTACCGGGCCTTGCCCGAGCTCATGAGCGGCCTCAAGCGCCAGGGCGCCGACGCGGCCACGCATCGCGGCGTGGCGCTCGACAAGCTGGGCGACCGGGCCGGTGCTGAGAGCGCCTACCGGCGCGCCTTGGCGCTGGCGCCGCTGTCGGAGACCGAGTACGACCTGGCCGTCCTGTACTGGGCGCGGGATTGGGCCGAGGCCGAGCGTCACCTGCAGGAAGCCGTGCGGCTCGACCCCGGAAACGCCGCGGCGGCGAAGACCTTGGCCGCCCTGCGCGCCCGCCCCCGCTAAAGCCGGAAGCCCAGGCCCGTCTCGGCGTAGGTGCCGCCCTTGATGTATTCGCCCGGGATCCAGCCCGTCCCCTTATGCCCCGCCTTGAGGGTCAGGATGAACTGCTTGGGATCGGTCGGATCGCCGAAGGCGTGCAGCGGAATGCGCAGGCTGGCGCCGTAATGGGCGACGTTATGGGTGACGCCGAACTCCGCGGCCGAGAGCGGCGAGGTGTCGATGATGCGGCTGATGAGGGGCTGCTTGTACAGCTCGCCGAACAGCCCCGCGGTGACGCCCCCCCACAACGGGATGTTGTCCACGTCGAACCCCGCGCCGAGGCGCTTTTCGTACTTGTTGTCGCCGCGCGTCCAGAACAGATTGACCAAGGTGCGCTTGTAGCGGAAGTAGTTGTCCTGGATGTACTCGATGCCGAAGGGCGACAGATCCACGCGCAGGCCCGGCAGGTAGAACACCGGCGTGCCGGGCAAAGGGATCATGGGCAGGCTCGACTGATTGCGCGCGTGGCCGATGTAGTCCGCGCCGTAGCGGTAAGCGGTCACGAGAAACACGGGGTCGAGGAATTGAAGGCGGTTGGCGCGGCGCAGGTCGGAGATCGTGAGGCGGTATTCGCTCGCGTTGGCGACGCCGTAGCGTCCGGTGTTAAGGTCCATGAGAAAATTGCTGTAGTCCCCCGCGCTGCCGGTGTCGCCCAAGCAACGGAACGGGACGGCGGCGTTCCCGTTGCCGGTATGACCGGGGACGCACGCTTGGTCGACGTCCATCCAATCCAGCTGAAACATGCGCATGCGGTGGAAGAGCAGGTTGGCGAGCTGGGTGGAGTTGGCCTTTTCCTCGGCCATGATCTTCTTGCCGGCGGCGTAGGCGAACTGGTTGTCCATCTCCCAGAGCGTGCTGTTGGTCAGCGTGTTCTGGTCGGCGCCGCCGCGGCCGTTGGTGAGGCTGTTGGATTGGGAGTCGAGCTCCTTGCCGCCGAAGTAAGCGGGCAGGACCTGTCGGAAGTTCTTGCTGACGTAGCGGTAGCTGCCGGGATAGTCCCTCGAGATCTCGCGGGCGCGGGCGTCGTGGCCCATGACGTGGTCGAAGTTCTGCGGGCCGGCCATGAAGGCGAAGTCGAGCATCGTGCTAAGCGAGCGCATCGCGCCGCCGCGCAGGCCGCCGGTCTCGGTTCCGAACCGCCAGTTATCGGCGTAGCGGTTCTCGAGCGCGTGCTTGCCGCGCTGGAGGCCGCGGTAGGGCAGGTCGAAGTTCGTCGTGCCCCAGTG
>CALRXP010000299.1:0-3131 GCA_943372155.1 Candidatus Endomicrobiellum trichonymphae
GCTGCAGTCCGACTCCGATTTCAACAATAACTACTCGCGCTCGAACTCTTTCCGCGTCACCCCGGAGCTGGTCAACGGCGGGGCCTTCACGCATCGCTTCGCTCAGGCGACCGCGCGGCTCTCCTACTCGCGGCTCGATACGGCGGACGCGACCCGCACCCGCTTCATCAAGACCAACGAGAGCTATCCGCGCCTCGACGTCGTGAGCCAGCCGTTGCGCTTCGGCCGTCTGCCCTGGCTCAACACGGTGAACGGCTTCGCGGACAACACCTATTTGAACGGCCGTCCCTTCATCGAGAAGACGGTCGGCGGCGGCTGGGAGGGCACGCGCACCTTCGCGGTCATGCGCGGCGTCAGCCTGACGCCGAAGCTCGGCTACCAGCAGACCTACTACAATCGGTTCGACGAGCCGGTCCCGGGCTCGACGTCCACGGTGCTCGACGCCGTCATCGGCCGGCCCTCCGCGGCGGGGACCTTGCGCTTCGACACGCCTTTGGGCGGCGTGGACGTCACCCAGTCTTATCGCGAGCGCTTACAGTCGGGGAGCATGCGCCAGGACCGCAGCGCGACCGACAAGGGCGTCGAGGAAAATCTCCTCTCCGTGTCCGACGTGTTCATTCCCGCTCCGCGCATGTACGCCCGCCTCTCCTCCGGTTACGATTTCCGCACCTTCCGCGACCGCACGATCGGCTTCCGCCGCCGCGTCCAGCCCGTCACCGCGGACGCGAGCTGGGCTCCGACCTCGCGCCTGAACCTGACCGCGCGCGACACCTATGCTCTCGATGACGGAAACCAGGCGGCGATCCTGGACGCGCGCTGGGGCGACGACGAGGGCGCCGCGGTGGGCGGGGGATTCTCCTGGAACGCCGCCGACTCCCGCAAATACGTCGCGAGCTTCGATTTCGCGGTCGCTCCCTCGAGCCCGACGTGGCGTCTCGCCTTCGGCATCCGCGGCGAGGCCGAGAGCTCTCGCGGCGTGGGCGGCCTGCACGGCTGGAAGATCTTCGAGAAAGAGTTCTCGTGGACCAAGCGCTGGCACGATTTCTACACCAAGGTCGCCGGCCGCTTCCGCCCCGGCGGCGTCGGCGAGGCCTCCATCCGCGTGGACTTCAAATTCGGCACCTTCGACCCGAAGGACGCCCCGCACCGCGATTGGGAGACCGAGCTGTTCCCCGAGCGCGCCACCCAGGACGACCTCCGCCCTTAAAAAGGTGGGGCTCCCCGCCGAGCGCAGGGAGCCCCATGAAACGCGCCGAGTCCGACTTCCCGTCCTTTATTCGATGAGTCCTCCTGTTGACCGTCGAAATCAGGATAGCAGGCGGGGCGGTTTCGGGCCACCAAACAATCGCTAAACTCGGAAATGCTAAGATGGTCTCCAGCATGAAAAAACCTCTTTGGCTCGTCACGGGCGGCGCCGGTTTCATCGGTTCTCACATCGTCGCTGAGCTCGTCCGTCGCGGCGAACGCGTCCGCGTGATCGACAATCTCTCCACGGGCAAGCGCGAGAAGCTTGACGCCGTGCGCGGCAAGATCGAATTCCAGAAGGGCGATATCACCCGCCCCGCGGACTGCGCCAAGGCCTGCAAGGGCGTCACCTACGTTTTGCATCAGGCCGCGATTCGCTCCGTTCCTAAGTCTATGGACCGGCCCCTGCCCTCGAACGAGGCCAACGTGACGGGCACCCTCAACATGCTCGTGGCGGCGCGCGAGGCCGGCGTGAAGCGGTTCGTCTACGCGTCCTCCAGCTCCGCCTACGGGGCCTGCAAGGTGTTCCCTCAGCGCGAGGACATGCGGCCCCAGCCGATGTCGCCTTACGCCGTCTCCAAGCTCGCCGGCGAGCACTACGCCCTCGTCTTCGCGAATTCCTTCGGTCTCGAGGCCGTGGCGCTGCGCTACTTCAACGTCTTCGGCCCGCGTCAGGATCCGGAGTCTCTTTATTCCGCCGTCGTTCCCAAGTTCATGGAGCAGGCGCTGGCCGGCGTCCCGCTCGACGTGCACTGGGACGGCAAGCAGTCCCGCGACTTCACTCACGTTTCCAACGTGGTGAGCGCCAACCTGCTGGCCGCGAAGGCGCCTAAGGCGAAGGCGGTCGGCCAGGTGTTCAACGTGGCCAACAATCAGACCCATTCCTTGCTCGACATGATTCGAGTCATCGAGAAGATCGTCGGGCGCAAGCTCAAGCGCCGTCATCATCCGATGCGCGGCGGCGACGTGCGCCGCACCTGGGCGGACAACCGCAAGATCCGTCGCCTTCTCGGCTACAAGCCGGTCACGAATTTCGAGCCCGGCATGCGCGATACCTGGAACTGGTTCGTCTCCAAATGAAAATCCTCGTCACCGGCGGTCTCGGATTTATCGGGTCGAATTTCATCCGTCATTTGGTTCAGGCGCGGCCCAAATGGACGATCGTCAATCTCGACAAGCAGACCTACGCGGGAAATCCGGCCAACCTCGCGGGCATCAAGGTCAAGACGCTTAAGCGGGATATCTGCGACGCCAAGGCCGTCGACGCGGCTATGAAGGGTTGCGACTACGTCGTCCACTTCGCCGCCGAGACCCACGTGGACCGCTCGATTCTCGACGCGGGCGCGTTCCTGAAGACCAACATCCTCGGCACCCAGGTTCTGCTCGATGCGGCGCTTCGCCACAAGGTCACGCGCTTTCTTCACGTCTCCACCGACGAGGTGTACGGCTCCATCCCCAAGGGGTACTCGAAGGAAGGAGACCACCTTGAGCCCAACAGCCCGTACGCGGCCTCGAAGGCCGCCTCGGATCTGCTGGTCCGCTCCTATTTCGTGACGCACAAGGCGCCGGTGCTCACCACTCGCGCCTCCAACAACTACGGCCCCTATCAGTATCCCGAAAAGGCCTTGCCCCTCATGATCACCAACTTCATGGAGGATAAGCCCTTCCCCCAGTACGGCGACGGGAAACAAGTCCGCGACTGGCTCCATGTGAGAGACCACGCGCGAGCGATTCTGACCGTGTTAGAGAAGGGGACTCTGGGGGAGATCTACAATATCGGCGGGTCGTACACCTGCCAAAATCGAGAGCTCATTCAGAAAGTCCTAAAACTAATGGGCAAGCCGCAAGGCTTGGTCACTCGCGTGGAAGACCGCAAAGGCCACGAT
>CALRXP010000300.1:0-3101 GCA_943372155.1 Candidatus Endomicrobiellum trichonymphae
CGGGCTTATACGCGGACACTCCGAAGGACGGGACGAGAGCGAGAGACGGGGCGGCGAGGGAGAGGTTGACGAGCTGAGGCGCGCCGCCGCCGGGCAACGTCGAGGTCACGGACCCCGCCTGGCCGCTTTGCCCGGTGGCCGCCTCGCCCACGCTGAGGCGCGTCTGGCCGGCCGCGCGAATGGAAAGTAGTCCGAGGCAGACGGCGAGGGGGAGGAGGGGCCTCACGTCGGAAGTATAGCCCCGGGAGGGACGATCCGCCAGACGAAAACGGCTACTTCAGCCAGACGGCCTGACGGTACTCCTCTCGGCGGAAGCCCCGGCTCAGGACGAGCCCGGCCTCGAGCACCTTCGCCATGTTCGCCGGCGTGGGCTCGTAATCCGTGGCCAGGCCCGCCTTCTCCCGGACGTAGTCGAGGACGTAGCTCGGGATCGCAGTGAAATCGGCCTTCATGCCTTTGAGGTCGCCGAGCTCCTGCTTGGCCAAGGCCCGGTTGAAGCGGGCCCAAATGCCGACCGGCGCCGCCGCCTCGCTCAAGTCTTTGAGGGCTTCCCGGTGCAGGCCGAGCGCGCGCTTGGCCTCGCCCCGCCAGACGTATGCCTCGTAATCGAGGGGATAGAGCGACAGCGCCTCATCGAGCTGCTTGAGGGCCTCGGCGGGCCGGCCCAGCTTCAGGAGCGCCCCGCCCAGCCAGGCGAGCGCGTACGGCGCGCCCAGGCCCGCGGCCTTCGTCAGCGTCTCGCGCGCTGCGCGGTAATCGCCGGACCACAGCTCGAGCGCGCCCTTCCAGGCCATGACCTGCCCGGCTTCGTTCTTCGGCGCGGAGCGGGCCGCCTTGTTCATCGCGGAGCGCGCGAGCGCGGGGCGACCGAGGCAGAGATGGGCTTCGGCAAGGAAGCCGTAGGTCCGCCAGTCGATCGGCCCGCCGCGCACCGCGGTCGAGAGCCACTCCGCCGCCAGCGCGTACCGGCCCGAGCACAGGGCGGCCAGCCCCGACTTGGCGTACATCCAGCCGTAGCGCCGAAGAGAGTACGCGGCGAGGCGCTCGAAACGGCTCAAGTCCTCGGGTCCGCCGAGATCGGCTTGGTAATAGGCGAGCCAGGGCGCGTAGGACTTGGTCCCGACCGCGCGCGTGAAGGCCGCGAGCTCACGAAGCCGTTCATCGCGCGGCCGCCGCTCGTCCCATTCCCACGGATCCCAGAAGGCGCGCAGGTCGTCGAGGCCCGGCGTGCCGTCTAATATCCGTTCGGCGCAGCGGAGCGCGTCCTTATAACGGCCGAGCTTCATGAGCGCCATGAAGCGTTCCGCCGAGGAGAGCGTTCCCCGGTCCAGGCGCAGAGCTTCCTTGAGGTAAGACCGTCCGCGCGAGGTTTTCCCGGCGCAGAAGAAGATTCCGCCGACGATCGCCCGCGCCCGGGCGCTGCCAGGTTCGAGGCGGAGCAGGCGATTGTACAGCAGGGCGGCGTGGCGGAGCCGGGCGGCCGGCTTGTACGCCTGGGCGCAGGCCCGCAGTTCGTCTGTCGCCTGGCGCACGCGCTCGGCACGCTTCAGGCGTTCGGCCGTCTCCGCGGCGACGGCGAGGCGCTTTTTTAAGGCCGCGATCTGGGATCGCAGGCGGAGGGACTTGGCGTCGCGCGGATCGAGAATCAAGGCGCGCCGCAACGCGCTTTCCGCCGCGGCCGTGCGGCCCGCGCTCCACGCCCGCAACGCGCGCCCGCGCTCGATGCGCAGCAGGAGGCGGAGGTGGCGGGAGTCGCCGGGGACGAGCCGCAGCGCCTCCCGGATGATTTTCTCGGCGAGGTCAGGATTGATCTCGGAACGCGCGGCGCGGGTGCCGAGAACGGCGGCGAGCGCGCGGCGAATCTTGGGGGCGCGCGGGTCGAGAGCCAAGGCCTCGCGAAGAAGCTTTTCTCCGTCGAGGACCTCGCGCGCGCGGCGGCGGAGAATATCCGCCAGCGCGGCACGCGATGCCGCGCGGGTCAGCGGATGCGTCAGGCCTTCGCGCAGCAGGGCTTCCGCTCCGGCGAGATCCCCGGCCGCGAGCAGGGCCTGTTCCCGCATGTGGCGAGCCTCCAGGAACGCGCGGCGGCTCGCCGCGTCCTTCGGCTCGAGGTCGAGGACGCGCGCGAAGTCTGCTTCGGCGGAGCGCAGGTCGCCTTCGGCGCGGCGGTCGAGGGCGCGCGTCCGAAGGATCGCGGCGAGCGCCGCGCGGGCTGAGCGGTCCGCGCCGGCGGATTCGAGCGCGGCGACCGCTTCGTCGCGGCGGCCGAGCGCGCTCAGGGCGTGGGCGGTGAAGACGCGGGCTTGGGGCGAGCGCGAGGCTTGGAAGCGCCGGAGCGCTTCGTCGAAGCGTCCGGCGTTGAAATGCTCGATCCCCGCCTTCAGATCGTCCATGAAGCCTGCCTCGCGGCGAGTAGCGCGTCGATGTCCGCGCGGTCGTCGATGGCCATCGAGAGCGCGTTCATCTCGTCGACGCTGGCGAAGCCGATGCCGCCGCCGCCGGGCTCGGTGAATAAGGTGACGTGGCTCGGCAGGCGGGGAACGTCCCCGGCGGCGAGGCCGAGCTCTCGTTCGAGACGCGCGCAGAAGTCCTCCTGGCCGGAGAGGTTCACGAGCTCGACGAGGGCGCGCCGGGTTCCTTTGCGAGCCAGCCGGAAGGTCCCGGCGGGGACGACCGAGAAGGCGACGCCGCGGGCGGCGGCTACGACCGCGGCCGCGGGGAAGGCTGACTTTTTAGAGGCGACCGTCACGTGAAGCTCGCGCTTGCGGGCGTAGTCCTCTCCCCGGAAGCGAAGCGTCGCGGGCAAGCGCTCCGCCCCGGGGATGGGGATGAGCGCCGTGCCGCCGACGACGACCGGCGCGAGCGTCAGGCTCCGGTCGCCGGCGGCGCGCCGCGGGCGGCGATCATCTGACGAAGATAGTCGGAGCCGGGGGGGATCATGGTGATCTCCGCGCCGCTGTCGAGGACCCGCTGAACTTCCTGAATCTCGAACATGGCCTGCAGAATGTCGGGCGCCGAGGAGATGGCTTTCAGCGCGTTGCCCACGATCTTCGGCCGGAGCGCGGCGGCCTCGGCGAAGGCGATCGCGGCCTGGCGGGAGG
>CALRXP010000301.1:0-3080 GCA_943372155.1 Candidatus Endomicrobiellum trichonymphae
CCTCCTCAAGATCGCCGGCCTCATCCGCGAGAACCTGGATTCCCTCGCCTTGCTCGAGTGCCGCACCGCGGGCAAGCCGCTCGGCGACGCCAAGGACGAGATGGGCTTGGCGGCCGACACCTTCGAGTACTACGGCGGCGCCGCCAACAAGCACTTCGGCGAGACGATTCCCGTCGCCGGCGCCGGCCTCGATTTCACGACGCGCGAACCCGTCGGCGTGTGCGGCCTGATCGTGCCGTGGAACTTCCCGCTCGTGATCGCGGCTTGGAAGCTCGGCCCCGCGCTCGCCTGCGGCAACACCGTCGTGCTCAAGCCCTCGCCCGAGACGCCGCTCACCGCCTTGGCCCTCGCCGCTTTGTGCGCTGAGGCCGGCCTCCCCGAGGGCGTGCTCAACGTCGTCCCCGGGCCGGGCCCCGGCTGCGGCTCGGCGCTCGTCGCGCACCCGCGGGTGCGCAAGATCTCGTTCACCGGATCGACGGCGACCGGCACCGGAATCATGCGGGCCGCCGCCGACGGAATCAAGCGCGTCTCGCTCGAACTGGGGGGGAAGTCTCCCAACATCGTGTTCGAGGACGCCGATCTCGACCTGTGCGTCGAGAAATCGGTGTGGTCAGTGTTCTACAACGCAGGACAGGACTGCTGCGCCCGCTCGCGCGTGCTCGTGCACCGCAAGATTCACGACAAGTTCGTCGACGCGCTCGTGAAGCGGACGAAAAAGTTCGTCGTCGGGCATCCGGAAAAGAAGGGGACTCAGATCGGCCCCATCATCTCGGCGCGTCAGTACAACAAAATCGTCGGCTATATCGCCTCCGGCAAGGCCGAGGGCGCCCGGCTCCTGTGCGGCGGCGTCCGGCCCAAGGGCGTGCCGCCGAAGGGATATTACCTGACGCCCGCGATCTTCGCCGGCGCGGACGCCGAGATGAAGATCGTCCGCGAGGAGATCTTCGGACCGGTCGCCGCCGTGATCCCCTTCAAGGACGAGGCGGAAGCGATCGCTTTGGCCAACGATTCGCCCTACGGTTTGTCGGCCAGCGTCTGGACCCGGGATATCGGCCGCGCCTTGCGCGTCTCCCGCGCGGTGCAGAGCGGCGTGATTTCGGTGAACACGAGCTCGAGCGTGCACCTCGAGGCGCCGTTCGGCGGCTACAAAGGCTCCGGCCTCGGCCGCGAGCTCGGCTTGAAGGCCCTCGACCTCTATTCCGAGGTCAAGAACGTCTTCATCTCCAACGTCTAGCGGCGCAGGGCCCAGAAGCTCGGGCGCAAGACGGACTGGAACTCGGCGATCTGACGGAAGCCCCGGGCTTTGTACCACTCGGCGTTCCTTTCCTCGAAGGTCTCGAGATAAAGCTTCTTAGGAGCGGCGTTGAGGAGCGCGGCGCCGATGCCGCGTCCCTGAGTCGCGGGGTGCACGGCAAGCAGGTTCAGATAATCGAGCGTCTTCGGGCGTACCGACTCGATCGCGCGCCGGATGCCGACGGCGCGCAGCAAGATCGCGGGTTCGAGCGCGAGCCAGGCCAGCCGCGGAAGCTCGCGCGTCCAGTCCGCCAGATCGGGCCCGGCGGCGGCTCCGGGCGTGACGGAGGAGATGCCGACGAGGGCGTCGCCGTCGAAGGCGCCCGAGACGGTGCCTCCGCAGGCGGCGTCCACTCGCAACATGGCCTCGATCAGGTCCGGAAGGCGCCAACGCCGCAGCGCGTCGTCGGGGATGATGTGGGAGAAGCCGGCGTCCTCTCGAAACGCGGCGGCGGCGAGCGCGGCGGCCGCGGACAACTCGCTCTCGGCGAGAGGACGGATCACGGCCAGCGGTACAGCGCGGCGGCGTTGGTGTTCGTGCGCCGCGAGACTTCGTCGAGGGAAACGCCCCACACCTCGGCGAGCTTGGACGCGATCTCGACGATCGCCGCGGGCTCGTTGCGCTTGCCGCGCGAGCTCAACGGCGGAAGATAGGGGGAGTCGGTTTCGAGGACGGTGGCGTCGGGGCCGGCCTGGCGGAACGCCTCGCGTAAGGCGTCGTTTTTCTTGTACGTGACCGGACCGTCGGCGCCGAGGGCGAAGCCGAGCGCGACGCAGGCCGCGGCGTCCTCCGCCGTTCCGGTGAAGCAGTGGATGACGCCCCAGAAGCGGCCCTTCGCGGGCTTGCCGCCGTACACCGACCTCAGCACCGGGATCAGGTCGACGAAGGCGTCCCGGCAGTGGACGACGACGGGAACGTCCCAGACTTTCGCGGCCGCGGCGATGGACTCGAAGGCGCGGCGCTGGACGTCATGCGCGACCTCGGCGCGCGCGTAATCGAGCCCGATCTCGCCGATGCCGACGGCCTCGGGCGCGGCGTCGAGCGCGGCGCGGAGCTTCGCGATGAAGGCGGCGTCGTATAGGTCGGCGTAATAGGGGTGAAGGCCTAGAGTGCATCGCGTCGTCGCGGGACGCGCGCGGGCGATGGCGATCGCGCGGCTCCACTCGTCGGGATGATCGGCGATCTCGACGATGCGCGAGATGCCGGCGGCCTCGGAGCGCGCGAAGACCGCGTCGCGGTCGGCGTCGAACTGGGGGTCGCCGAGATGGGCGTGCGTATCGACGAACTGAATCATCTCGCGGGGAAGCGGGACAGGAGCGCCAGGGCCTCGGGGTCGTGCTCTTCGGCGAGGTAGCGGGCGCGGAGCTTCGCGGCCTCCGGGAGCTTGGGGAAGTAGTGGTCGAGGACCATGATTTTAGCGAAGGCGCGCACGGCCGGATTGGGGTCGCGAAGGGCGGTGCTCAAAGCGGGCAGGACGTTCTTGCCGTCGAGGTCGGCGAAGAGGTTGAGCGCACGGATGCGCACGAGCGGCTTATCGCTGCCGAGCCAGGCGTCGCGACGTGAGTGAACCTCGTCGACTTCCTTCTTCCCGATCTCGAAGAGGGCGTAGTCGGCGTTGCGGCGGACGATCTCGGCGTCGTCGTCGAGCAGTTCGCCCAGGCGGTCGATCCAGCGCGGGTCCTTGAAGGCGGCCGCGCGCAGGCAGGCCTCAGCGCGCAAGGAGGCGTCGTCGAGGGAGAAGCGCGCGCCGAGCCCTTCGACCGGGGCGTGCTGAAGCAGAGATTCC
>CALRXP010000302.1:0-3067 GCA_943372155.1 Candidatus Endomicrobiellum trichonymphae
GGCGGTCATCACCGCGGCGGCGTCGGCGAGGAGCATGCACAGGCCCTCAGCGGTCGCGCGGACGAGATCGTGCTGCGTGGTCTGCGAGTCGAGACCGAAGAACGCGGTCTTGGTCTTATAATCCCAGCGCGGCGCCCCGAGGCCGCCGATGGCGGGCAGCATGAGCACGCGGCGCTTGGACTTCTTAAACGCCTCGTTAATCGCCTTCGTGTCCTTCATCAGACCCAGATTGTCGCGCAGCCACTCAAACGACGTGCCGGCCGCGTGAACGGTGCCTTCGAGGTAGTAGCCGCGCAGGTCCCCGAAGGTCGCCGCGGCGGAGGCGAGCAGGCCGGGCGCGCGCTCGGGACGGGGACCGGTGTGGCGCAGGAGGAACGCGCCGGTGCCGTAGTTGGCGACGGCCCGCCCTTCTTCTGACGCGCCGAGGCCGATGGCCGCCGACTGCTGGTCGCCCACAGTGGCCAGCAACGGAATCTTTCTTCCTTTGCGCTCGATGACGCCCCAGTCACCTGCGGACGAGCGGATCGAAGGGAGAATCTCCGCGGACAACCCGAAGAGCCCCAGCAAGCCGGGGTCCCAGGACGCGGTCTCCAAATTCATCAGCAAGGTGCGCTGGGCGCACGTCGGATCGGCGGCGACGACGGCGCCCTTGGTCAGGCGCGCGGCGATGAAGGTCGAGACCGGCGCGCACAGCAGGCGCCCGGCGTCGGCCAAGGCGCGCACCTTGGCGTCGCGGTCGAGGAACCAGCGGATTTTCGGAGCGGAGTAGTAGGGGGTCGCGTAAAGACCGGAGAGTCCGTGGACTTCGCCCTGGCGCTCTTGCAATGCCGCCACGAACTCGGAGGCGCGGCCGTCCATCCAAGACGGGGCGGGGGCGGCGGGCTTGAACGTGCCCTTCTCGCAGAAGACGATAGTCGAGCGCTGGACGGCGAGACCGGCGGCCAGCACGCGGTCCTTCGGACCGAGCTTCGACAGCACCTGATCGAGAGCCGCCTCGAGGGTCTTCGCCAGCTCGAGAGGGTCATGCTCCGCCCAGCCGGCCTTCGGGCGCTTGGTGCGCACGGGACGCTGGGCGAGGGCGACGATCTTGCCTTTCGTGTCGAAGAGCACGGCGCGCGAGGAGGAGGAACCCTGATCGAGCGCCAGCAGCAGGTCGCGGGTTTTCATAGACCTTTGAGCTTCAAGTCCGTCGTCTCGACGCGCTCACCGAGCTCGGTGAGGCGGGCGCGCAGGTCGGCATCCACGGTCTTGTCTTCGAGGAGCTTATTGACGAGCGGGGCCGACGGCGCGAGCACCTTCTCGTACTCGCCGGCCTTCTTGATCATGTCCAGAACCTTTTTCTTGTCCGTGAATTCCCATTTCACGGCGGGCGCCGAGGACACCTCGAAGCGCTCGCCGAAGGCGCGGACGTAATTCTTCTTCTTGAGCGCTGCGGCGAGTTCCTTGCCCGCGGCCTCGGCCTCGAGCTTGGCCGCCTCGGCCATGGCGAGAGCGTCGCCATAGGCGTCGACGAGGGCCGCGAGCTCCGGCTCGCCCGCGGGCTTGGCGATGGGCGCGGGCATGCCGGCGTACTGGTCTTTATAAATGGGGCAGATGGGCTTGTAGTCGCACCAGCGGCAGGCGTTCTCGGTCGGCTTGGGATCGAACCGGTCCTTGGTGATGCCTTCGGCCGTCTCGACGATGCGCGTGGTCAGCTCTTTGACCAGCGGCTTGTCGCGGCGGGTCGTGCGGTGCTCTTTGAGAGTCGGGAGGTGGTAGAAGATGAGCTCGCCGACTTCTTTACCTAATTGGCTTTCAGCCGCGAACTGATACATCGTGAGCTGGGCGTCGATGTCGAGCCGCCCCGCCGCGAGCTTCTTGCCGGTCTTATAGTCGAGGATCGAGAGCCGACCATCGGGAAGTTCATCGATGCGATCGACCTTGCCGGTCAGCGGCACGCCTTCATACTCAAAATTAAAGTTGTACTCGACCGAGAAGGGCACGTGAAAGGACTTGGCGTGCTTGTCGTGAAAGCGGGTGAGGATCTGGCGGCCCTCTTCGAAATACTCGGCCTCCTGGTTCTCGTCGCGGTAGCCGGGTTTAACCCAAATCTCGCGGTAGTGCTTGAGTAGGTCCTCGAGGCTCGGCGCCTTCGGTTCTTTCGGACCATAGAAATATTCAAGCGCGAGATGGACGCTTTGGCCGAACGAGAAGAAGTGCTTCGGCTTCTCGGGGATCTTGTCGACGTACTTGAACTTGTACTTCTGCGGGCACTCGTTGTAGAGCGTGATCGACGAGTGGGACAGGGGACGGGGGAGCTTCACCGAGGGTATTCTACCAAACCTCCGTCGTAGCGGAGGAGCTCGGTGTTGGGATTCTCGAAGCCCGGGCCGCCGATGGTGGTCTTCACGCGGCCGACGCCGGGGCAGTAGTAGTCGTAGCGCCAGGCGTTCTTGAACGCCGAGTCGCGCTCGCGCACCTTGAGACAACCGGTGAAGGTCGCCGCCGCGGTCTTGACCGTGGTCGAATCCGAGATCACGAGGTACTCGACCGTGGTCTTGCCGCGCTTGGCGCTCCAGGTCATCGCTTCGTTGTAGGGGTAGCGCAGGATGGCCTCACGGCCGTCCTTGTCCACACGCCACACGGCCCAGTCCGCCTTCACATAGCTCTCGGTCTTCGCCTGAATACGGCGGTTGCCGGCGTACATCGCCGACTGGATGGCCCGCACCGCGCCGGAAGACGCGCGCGCCTCCCATTCAAGGCGCATGGCCTTGCCGCGGCTGGCGCTGTCGACGTAAACCCAGGTGCGGCCCGCGTCGGTGGGGAAATAGTCGGGGCAGAGAAGCAGCCCGGTCTTGGCGCGCTCGAGGCACGCCGTCTGCTTCGGGAAGTCGCGGGCGGCGGCTTCGAAGTGGACGCGCGCCTCGCCGCAGCGGCCGAAGGTCGAGCGGTACAGTTCGGCGGCGCGCAGGCGCACTTCACAGGAGCGGGGATCCTTGGGGCGGGACGCCAGGAAGGACTCGTAGTGCTTCAGCGCCTGGACCGGACGACGGCCGTCCTCGTGGATCGTGCCCGCGAGGTAATGGTA
>CALRXP010000303.1:0-3066 GCA_943372155.1 Candidatus Endomicrobiellum trichonymphae
TATTAGGAAGGGTAGCGGAGGGCGATTATACTTTTATTGCCGAGATACGCCCGGAAAAGGCATGATCGCCGCGTGACCGATCCGGCGCGTCTGGTCTTTCCCGGCTTCACCGTCGGAAAACAGGATCCGCGCGAGGCGGAGGCCTTGGCCCGGCTCGGCGTGGGCGGCTTCTGCCTGTATCGCGGCACGCCGAAAACCGTCGCCGCGTTGACCGCCCGCCTTCGTCGCGCCGCGCGCGGCCCCTTGCTCATCTGCGCGGATTACGAGGAGGGCGCCTGGGTCCACGTTCCGGGCTCGACCCCTTTGCCGACCAATCTCGGCGTGGGCGCGTCCGGCTCCGCCGCGGTCGCGCGCGAGAAAGGCCGCCTGACCGCGCGCGAGGCCCGGGCGATGGGCGTGGACTGGGTGCTGGCGCCGGTCCTCGACCTGCTCAGCGAGCCCCGCAATCCGATCGTGAACCTGCGCGCGTTCTCGTCCGAGCCGGAGGAGGCCGCCCGTCTCGCCGCGGCCTATCTCGCGGGCTTGCGGGACGGCGGCGCGCTCGGCTGTCTGAAGCATTTCCCGGGCCACGGCTCGACGACCGCGGATTCCCACCTCGATCTTCCGACGGTGCGCGCGCCGCGCGCCCTGTTGAACCGTCGCGAGCTAGCCCCGTTCAAGTCTCTGGCTCGCGGCGCAGACGCCGTGATGCTCGGCCACCTCGTGGTCCCCGCCCTCGACGCCTCCAAGCTTCCGTTCACCTTGTCCGCCGCCGGGCCGAAGCTTTTGCGCTCTTGGGGCTTCCGCGGCCTGATCGCCACCGACGCGCTCGACATGGGCGCCGTCGCCAAGCACTGGGGAGAGCGCGAGGCGGCTCTGCTCGCGCTACGTGCCGGCGCCGACGTCCTGCTCGTGCCGAAAGACGCGCGCCTGCTCGTGGGCGAGCTCCGCGTGGAGGCGGGACGCGACGCCGCGCTTCGCCGCCGCTGCGACGAGGCCGGCCGCCGTCTGGACGTAGCGCTCGCCCGCGTCCGTGGCCCCCGCCCGGCCTCGTCCGTCGTGGGCGGCGCCGCGCACTCGCGTCTCGCCGCTCCGCTTTTCGCGGCGTGCGCCGCCTGGACGCGTCCGCCGTCGGGCGCGGTCCCGCGTCGCGTCGCCTATTACGAGCCGCAGTCCGGCGTCCGGGGCCCGCTGTCGGGAAAGGCCTTCGTCGCCGCCCTGCGTCGCGCTCGTGTACCCGTCCGCGTCGCCCGGAACGGAAAGATCCGTCGCGGCGAGACGCTCGTCGCGGGTATCTTCATCGGCCCGCGCGCTTATTCCGGGCGCATCCGTCTCGACGAGAAGACGCGCGGTCTTCTCGCGTCCGCCCTTCGCGCCGTGCCGGAAGCGACCGCCGTCAGCTTCGGCAGCCCGTTCGTTCTGGACGGATTGCCGGGCGCGGGTCTGTGTGTCTACTCGCGCGCCGACGCGGCTCAAAACGCCGCCGCCGCCGAACTCTTGGGAGACCATCATGAATGAAAACAGCACGTCGTGGTTTTCGGCCGGAACGGCCCTGACCGCCGCGGACTTCCTGGTGCTGCTGGGGACCCTCGGGCTCATGTTTCTGGTGGGCTGGTGGGGCGGCCGCGGCTCCAAGAACACGAATGATTTCTTCCTGGGCGGCCGGCGCATTCCCTGGTGGGCCGCGATGCTGTCCTTCATCGCGACCGAAATCAGCGCCATGACGATCATCGGCGTGCCCGCGACGACCTTCCGCGAGAACTGGGGCTATCTCCAGTTCTTCATCGGCTCCGCCGGTGCGCGCATCTTGATCGCGTTCCTGTTCATTCCGGCTTTCTATAAGTACAACAGCACGACGATCTACGAGTATCTGCGCCAGCGCTTCGGCCCGCGCAGCCAGTACACGGCGACCGGCTTCTTCTTCGCCACCCGTCTGCTCGCCTCCGGCGTGCGTCTGATGGCGGCAAGCGTGGCGGTCAGCGTCCTGCTCGGCTGGCACGTCGCCCCGACGATCATCCTGTTCACGATCGTGAGCGTGGCCTACATCTCCTACGGCGGCATCGAGTCCGTGGTGTGGACGAACGTCCTTCAGGCCCTGACCTTCCTGGGAGTGGGCGCTTTGACCATCTATTTCCTGCTCCACCGCATCGAGGGCGGCCTGTCCGCGGCCCTGCAGATCGCCCGCGACGCCGGGAAATCCGACATCTTCAACTGGGGCCCGAACATCGCGGAGCCCGGCTTCCTCGCCAAGTTCTTCGGCAATCCGAACATCATCTGGATCGCCGTGCTCAACGGCTTCGTCGGCTCGACCGCCGCGTTCGGCACGGACCACGAAATGACGCAGAAATTGCTCACCGTCGAGACCCGGCGCGAAAGCCAGAAGACGATCCTGCTCTCCATCGCCGGGTCCTTGCTGACCTTGTTCGTCTTCGTCGCGGTGGGGACCCTGCTCTTCGTGTTCTACAAGCAAAATCCCGGTCTGGCTTTGCCCGCCAAGCTCGACACGATCTACCCTCACTTCGCCGCGACGGTGATGCCGCGCTTCCTGCGCGGCGCGGTCCTGACCGCGATCGTGATGGCCTCGATCGACTCGCCGCTCGCCTCCTTAACGGCGGTGTTCGTCAACGACCTGTACAAGCCGCTGGTGCGCCCGTCGGACACGCAGGAGCACTACATGAAGCTCTCGCGCGTCTGCGTCGGCCTGTTCGCCGTGGCACTCGCCGGAATCGCCTACTTCTTCAGCTTCTTCGACAAGATGCTGTGGCTGGCGTTCAAGATCGGCGGCGTGACCTACGGCTCGCTGCTCGGCGTGTTCCTGCTGGGCATGCTGACGACGCGCAAGGGCGACAAGGCGATCTCGATCGCGATGGGAATCATGGCCGCGGTCAACGCGACCTTGCTCCTGCTCTCCGAGGGCGGCTACCTCCCGCTCGGCTGGAGCTGGCTCGTCATTATCGGCACCGCCGGCACCTTCACCATCGGCTGGTTCCTAGCCCCGGCGCTCGACGGCGAAGGGCGCTAAATGGGGTCAGGCCTCCCGTTGTTGCAGTATTTGATAAGGAGATTCCCTACAAATACTGCAACAAC
>CALRXP010000304.1:0-3064 GCA_943372155.1 Candidatus Endomicrobiellum trichonymphae
CCCCCCCCCCCGTCCCACATCAGCGTTTTGTAGACTCTCCGCGGTGAGAAAGAAGAAGCTGCGCCGCGGATTACCCGTCAGCGTGTTCAAGCTGGACAACGGCCTGACGGTCGTGGTCCAGCAAGACCGCTCCGCCCCGCTCGCCGCCGTCGCGCTCACCTATCGCGTCGGCTCGCTCGATGAGGAGAAGGGCCGCGCCGGTTTCGCCCACCTCTTCGAGCACTTGATGTTCCAGGGCACCGCGAACCTGGCGCCCAACGAGGTCTCCCGCTTGGTCGAGTCCCACGGCGGCGTGGACAACGCCTACACGATGAAAACGAACACGACCTACCACGAGGTCGTGCCGTCGAACGCGCTCGAGTCGGTGCTCTGGGCCGAGGCCGACCGAATGCGCGGGCTCTTGATCTCCGAGCGCGAGCTCGCCGTTGAGAAGCAGGTCGTCCTGGAAGAGCTTCGCCAGACCTACCTCAACCAGCCTTACCGTCGCGCCACCGACGCGGTGATGAGCTCTCTGGCCTTCACCAAGTGGGAGACCGCCCATCCGACGATCGGCGACGCTGAGGACATCCGCGCGGCCTCGCTCGAGGACGTCCGCAAGTTTTACGACCGCCATTACGCGCCGAACAACGCCGTGCTCGCGATCGCCGGCGACGCCTCGGTCGCCGAGGTGCGAAAGCTCGTCAAGCGTCTGTTCGGTCCGATCCCGCGCAAGCCGCGTCCTCGTCCGCTGGGCCTGGATGAGCCGCGCCTGAAGGGCGAGCGCGCCGAGACCGTGATGGACCCGTTGGCCAAGACCCCTCTGACGATCGTCGGCTGGCACACGCCCGAGCGCGGCTCGCGCGACTGGTGGGCCCTGACCGTCGTCATGACCATCCTCGGCGGGGGGGAGGACAGCCCGCTGCACGAGAAGCTCGTCAAGGACGATCGATTGGCGGTTTCCGCCGGCGGCCACATCCCGTATTGGTCGAGCCATGTCGCCGCCCGCGGCCCGGACATGCTCGCCTTCTTCATCTCCGGCCGTCTCGGCGTCAGCCGCAAGGCCGTGACCGACAGCCTCGATGTCGTGCTCGAGCGCTTCTTCAAGACCGGGCCCACCGAAGACGAGATCGCCCGCGCCAAGACCCAGATCGAGCGCTCCTGGCTCGAGGGTCAGCAGTCCTTGGCCGATCGCGCCCAGACCCTGAGCTCGTACGTCGCTCTCGTCGGCGATCCCGATGGCTTTTGGAAGGATCTCGACCGTTTGTTGAAGATTTCGCGGCGCGATTGTATTCAGGCGGCCCGCCGCTGGCTACGCGCGCGCGGACGAATCGTGCTGCAGGTCGAGCCCGGCGAGCCCGTCGAGGCCGCCGCCGAGCCGCCCGCGCCCGTGACGCCGCCCGAGGAGCCCCGAAAGCCGGGGCTGACGCCGCCGCCCCCCGGACCCGCGCGATTCGCGCGGCCCCCGGACATCGTGAAGACCTCTCTTTCCAACGGCCTGACCGTTTGGCTCGCGCGCGACACCCGCCTTCCGCTCGTCGAAGCGCGCCTTGCCATGCGGGCCGGGCGCGTACAGGAAGCTCCGGGTCAGGAAGCCCTGGCGCAGGCGTCCGAGGACCTTCTGCTCAAGGGCCGCGAGGGCGAGGACGCCGCTGCGGTCGCGCGCGCCTACACCGCGCTCGGCTGGTCGCTCGGCGCGTCGTGCGAGTCGGAGTGGCTGAAGCTGTCGGCCTCCGGACTTTCGCGCAATTTGGACCCGTTTCTGGGCCAGCTCGCCAAGACCTTGCACACCGCCAGCTATCCCGAGGCGGAGGTCGAGCTCTGGCGCGAGAACGCCATCGAGGACCTGATCTCCCGTCGGGCCCAGCCGCATTTCCTGTCGGAAGAACGCCTGCGGGCGGAACTGTTTCCCGGCCATCCTTACGGACGCGGCGCCGCCGATGAGAAAAAGATCGGGGCCGTGAACTCCGCGCGCATGCGGGCTTTCCACGACGCGCGCCTGCGTCCCAACGGCGGACACCTGGTGTTAGTCGGCGACCTCGACCCGGACAAAACGATCAAGTCTCTCGAGAAAGCCCTGTCGTCCTGGAAGCCCGGACCCGCGGGTTCCGAGGCGCCGCCCCTGCCCGACGCGGGCTCCGCGCGCACCATCATACTCGACCGTCCCGGTTCGACGCAGGCGAGCCTTGTGGTCGCGCAGACGGCCAACGCCGGCCCCAAGGATCCCGACTACATGTCCCTCGTGCTGGCCAACCACGTGCTGGGTGGCACGGCGAATTCGCGCCTGTTCGAAAACCTGCGCACCAAGCGCGGCTACACCTACGGGGCGTACTCCTCGATCGAGCTGTACGGCCGCGGCATCGTCTGGTCGGCGTCGGCCGACTGCCGCACCGAGGTCGCGCGCCCGGCGCTCGACGAGATGCTGGGCGAGGTTCGCGAGCTGTGCGCCAAGGAAATCTCCGCCGCCGCGCTCGACAACTCCCGCCGCCATCTTCGCGGCTTATTCCTGATGCGCCTGTCGTCGCTCGACCGGATCACCGGCTACGTGTCGTCGGTGGCCGAGAGCGGCCGTGATCCTCGCGAGACCATCGCGCAATACGAACCGCGTCTGGCCGAGGCCACTCCCGCGTCCGCGCTTGCCGCGGTCCGGTCGCGGCTCGACATGAAGAAGCTCGTCACCGTCGTCGTCGGCGATGCCGCTGCCCTCAAGCCCGCCTTAGCGGGCCTGTAGGCGGAAATCACGCGACGTCGATGTTGATATGGGCGGGACCGGCGGGATAAGATCCGTAGGGGACGCGCGGCATTGAGCCGCGCTCGGGGGTCGGCCGCGATTGAAGAGCAAACATCGCGGCGACCCTACGCCCCTCCGGATCTTATCCCGCCGCTCCCCTGACTCACATCGACGTCGCGTGATTTCCTCCGCTGACACGCAGGCGGTAAATGAGCTTATCGCCATCGCCTTCGGCGATAGGGCGAGGGCGATCGGCGATCGGCGATCGGCGAACCTTGAGCGTTGACTGAGGAGGGGCGACGGGGCAACGTTTGGCGGGACGTAGATCGACCGCAATGTTTGCGCCGTCGGTTGCGG
>CALRXP010000305.1:0-3045 GCA_943372155.1 Candidatus Endomicrobiellum trichonymphae
CCGGCCGGGCGAAACCTACAACGTCTGCTCCGGCAAAGCCGTCTCCATGCGCTCCTTGCTCGACCGCCTCGTCGCGCTCACCGGCCGCGAGATCGAAATCGTTCCCACCACCGGCCGCAAGGCCGCGGGCGTTCCCAAGATTTTCGGCAGCGCCGCCAAGCTCGCCCGCGAGACCGGCTGGCGCCCGAAAACGACGCTCGACGCGAGCCTGCGCGACACCTTGGCGTGGTACCGCGCCTTGCCGTTTTAGCTCGTAAAAGGTACAATGTTCAATCTTCGAACAACCTTGATGGCCGACGATTCCCTCGCCGAAAAAGAGTTCCTGCTGATCCAGGAAATTTCCCGAAAAGACACGCGCACGCAGCGCGATTTGTCCAACAGCCTCGGGCTGTCCCTCGGGATGACCAACCTCCTCATCCAACGCCTCGCGCGCAAAGGCCTGATCAAGGTCACCCAGCTCGATTGGAAGCGCACGCAGTACCTGCTCACGATCAAGGGTGCGATGGAGAAGACCCGCAAAGCCTGCCGCTACACGCTGTACACGCTGCGCGTGTTCCGCCAGATCCAGGAGAACATCACCACCGTGCTCGCCCGCGAGTACAAGACGGGCCGCCGCGACTTCACCTTGGTCGCCGAGGACGAGATCCTCGAGCTTCTGCGCGAAACCGTTCAGGATCTCAATCTCGCCGGCGCTTCCTTCCGCTTCGTCACGGATTACGCCCAGGTCCCCGCGACGGTCGACCTCGTCCTCACCGCCACGATGGAGCGCCCCAAGAATGAGGAGAGCCGCCGCTACGTGAGCCTCGTCGACTTCGACAACATCGACTTCCGGGTGGCCTGACATGGCGAAAAACCAAGCGACGATCCTGCGCGAAATCCGCCGCGTGATCGCCCTCGAGGCCCGGGCGCTGTCCGTCGTCGGCTCCGCCGTCGATTCCCGCTACGCCGACGCCGTCGCTTTGCTCGTCGCCTGCAAGGGCAAGGTCATCGTCACCGGAGTGGGCAAGTCCGGGCTCATCGCCCAGAAGATGGCCGCCACCTTCTCCTCCACCGGCACTCCCGCCGTCCACCTCGACCCCGCGGAGGCCCAGCACGGCAGCCTCGGGCTCGTTCAGAAGGCGGACCTCGTCGTCGCTCTCGGCAAGTCCGGGGAGTCCGACGAGCTCAACAACCTCCTCCCCCGCATCCGCGCCGTCGGCGCGCGCGTCATCGCGATCACGGCCAACGAGAAATCCACCTTGGCCAAGGCCGCGGCCGTCGTCCTGATCACCCCGATCGAAGAAGAGGCCTGCCCTCACAATCTGGCGCCCACGTGCAGCACCACCGCCGCGCTCGCCGTCGGCGACGCTCTCGCGGTGTGCCTCATGAAGCTCCGCGGCTTCGGCGCCGACCAGTTCGCCAAGAACCATCCCGCCGGCCGCCTCGGCCGCCGCCTCACGCTCACCGTCGCCGATATCATGCGCTCCGGCGAGGACAATCCGACGATCCGCCCCGAGAAGACCGTCTCCGAGATGCTCGACGTGATGACCGCCGGGCGCGCGGGCGCCGTCTCCGTCGTCGACGCCCGCGGCAAGTTCCTGGGCCTCGTCACCGACTTCGACATCCGGCGCATGCTCGTGGACCAGAAGAACATTCTGTCTTCGTCGATTAAGCGGATCATGAACGCCAAGCCCACCACCGTGCGGCCGGACTCGCTCGCGGAGAAGGCGCGCGAGCTGATGGAAGACCGCAAGAACCCGTTCAACGTGCTGCCCGTCGTGGACAAGAGCGGCCGCTCTGTCGGCCTCGTTCAGATCCACGACCTGCGCGCGCGCGGCCTGTGAAGGTCGTCCTTCTCGCGGGCGGCCGCGGCACGCGGCTTTCGGAAGAGACCTCTCTCCGTCCGAAGCCGATGGTGGAAATCGGCGGCAAGCCTCTGCTGTGGCACATCATGCACGGCTACGCCCGCAGGGGCTTCAACGAGTTCATCGTCGCCTGCGGCTATAAGGGCGAGATCATCCGCGATTATTTCGCGCGTCCCTCCGAGACGGGCTGGCGCGTCGAGTGCGTCGACACCGGCCTCGACGTGATGACGGGAGGGCGCCTGCGCCGCCTGCGCGACCGTCTCTCCGGCGGGACCTTCATGGCCACGTACGGCGACGGCGTCAGCGACGTCGACGTCGCCGCCCTGCTCGCTTTTCACAAAAAGAACGGCAAGCTCGCGACGGTCACCGCCGTGCGCCCGCCGGCGCGCTTCGGCGGCCTCGAGCTCGACGGCGAGACCGTCAAGCGCTTCACCGAGAAGCCGCAGACGGGCGAGGGCTGGATCAACGGCGGCTTCTTCGTGCTCGAACCCGAGGTGCTCGGCTATCTCGGCGACGACGACGCGAGCATCTTCGAACGCGCCCCTCTCGAGCGCTTGGCCGAGGACGGCCAGCTGATGGCTTATCGCCACGAGGGCTTCTGGCAGCCCGTGGACACGCTGCGCGACAAGGAGCTCCTCGAAGCGCGCTGGGCCGGCGGGGACGCGCCCTGGAAGACCTGGTGAGCGGCGCGGACTTCTACCGCGGGCGAAGGGTCCTCGTCACGGGCCATACCGGCTTCAAGGGCGGCTGGCTCAGCGTCTGGCTCAAGTCTTTAGGCGCGAAGGTCTCCGGGTTCGCTCTCCCTCCGGAACAAGGCGAGCTCGGCTTCTTCCACGCGGCGAAAGTCGCCGACGGCATGGACTCGGCCTTCGGCGACTGCCGGGACGCGGCGGCGGTGGACGAAGCGTTCCGCCGCGCCGAACCCGAGATCGTATTTCACCTCGCCGCGCAGGCGCTCGTGCGCCGCTCCTACGCGCAACCCGCCGCCACGTGGTCGGCGAACGTGGACGGCACGGCGCGCGTGCTCGACGCCGCCCGCGCGCGCCCGCCCCGCGCGATCGTCGTGGTCACGAGCGACAAGTGCTACCTCAACGAAGACGTCGCGCCTCGCCGCGAGGACGACCGTCTCGGAGGCCACGATCCCTACAGCGCCAGCAAGGCCGCCCAGGAGCTCGTCGCGGCTTCCTATCGCGACTCCTTC
>CALRXP010000306.1:0-3018 GCA_943372155.1 Candidatus Endomicrobiellum trichonymphae
GGCGGCGACCTTGGGCATCATGTCGGCCATGAACTTCTGGCCGCCGAAACCGGGTTCGACGGACATCACCAAAGCGAGGTCGCAGAACTCAAGCGCGGCGACGAGACCGTCGACGGGGGTTTTGGGCTTTACGGCAAGACCGGCTTTGACGCCGAGCTTGCGGATCGCCTGCAAGGCCGCTTTGCCGTCCTTGACCGCTTCGATATGGCAGGTCAGGATGTCGGTGCCCGCTTCGACGAACCAGGGGGCGACCTCGAGAGGATTGGTCACCATCAGGTGCGTGTCGATGTAGAACCCTTTCTTTTTCGCGAGCTTCACAAAATCGGGACCGAACGAAAGATTAGGAACGAAGTGGCCGTCCATCACGTCGACCGACACCCACGTGCACCCGGCCGCTTTGACCTGGTCGAGCTGGTCGCCCAGGCGCGCGAGATCGCCCGCGAGAAGCGAGGGCACCACGGTCGGGGTCTTGTTCGCCACGATCACAGGTCCCTCTCCTCGACGAGGATGCCGTTCATGTAAATCTTGACCCGGGCGCCGCCGGTTTCCTGCACCGGCACCTCGATCTTCGTGCCCGGCTTGCGCACGCCGTTGAACAGCTCGCGCTCGCCGTACTTGTCGATGACGACGATGCGGACCTGGCTCTCGGAGCCGCTCTGCGGCAGCTCGTACTTGAAGGTCTTGGCGGAGACGGTAGGGGCCGCGCCCTTACGGCCGCTGACGAGCAAGGTCACCTTGGCGTCGGGGGAGAGCACGGAGTCGGCCGCGGGCGTCTGCGTCAGCACGGTGCCGTTCGGGAAAAGAGAGGTGTTGTCGGACTTCGTCTCGAGCTTGATGCCGGCGCCGGCGGCCCAGGACTGGGCTTCCTCGAGGTTCTTGCGCAGGAAGTCGGGCATCAGGGCGACGCCGCCGGGGGGCGCGCCGCCGGAGACGACGAGATTGACGAGCGCGTCGCGCTCGACGCTGGACTCGGCCTTCGGATCCTGCGAGAGGACCATGCCCTTCTCCTGCTTGAGGGAGTAGGACTCGCTGACTTCACCCAAGGCGAGCTGGGACTGGCGCAGCATCATTTCGGCGTTGCGCAGGGGCAGGCCGATGACGGCGGGTGCCAGCACGGTCTGGCCGCCCTGGCTGACGACGACGCGGATGGTCTTGCCCTCGCGCACGACGGTGCCGGCGGGGGGATCCTGACGGAGGACGGAAGAGATCGGAACGGAGGCGTCGAACTCGACGCCGGTCTTGCGCAGGCCGAGATTGAGCGGCGCGAGCTGGTCGAGCGCCGCCGCGATCGAGCGGCTCTTCAGGTCGGGCACAGTCTGCGTGCGGCGCGAGTGAATCACGCCCTCGAGGCCCCAATTCAACGCGAAATAGGCGAACGCGAGAAGAGCCGCCGCGACGGCGGCGACTTCAATCTTCAGTACGTCGTTCGTTTTCGTGGTCAAATCGTTTTTCCGGATAATGGCAAAAGCCCGCCAGCGGCCAAACGAAGGCCGTTGGCGAATTCAGCAGCGTTGAGCGGCTTTTTTCCCTCTGGTTGTACTTCGAGGAACCACAGACGACTGCGGGACCCACATTCTACCAAAATCCCCCTATTTCGTCCAACGGAAAGTACGCGTCCGGGGGTACCCGTCGGGGGGGCCTCGGGCCCCTCTTCCAGGGCGGTTTTGAGGACCAGGAGCTTGCCGGTGGCCAAATCGAGCGTGGCGCGGGGCCAGGAGCGGAAGCCGCGGACCAAATTATGGATGTCGCGGGCCTCGCGGGTCAGATCGATGGCCGCGTCTTCGCGTTTGATCAGCGGCGCGGCGCTCGCGACGCCTTCCTGAGGCTTTCGGACGACCTTGCCTGCCGCCAAATCGGCGAGCGTCTTCTCGAGCTGCTCCACGCCGAGCCCGGTCAGGCGCGAGAGCAAGGCCGGAGCGTCCTCATCGGACGGCAAGTCGGTTTCGACCATGGCCTGAACGGGCCCGGTGTCCATGCCTTCATCGAGCCAGAACAGAGAAACGCCGGTTTTCGTTTCGCCATTGACGAGCGACCACTGAACCGGCGCGGCGCCGCGGTATTTGGGGAGGAGGGAGAAGTGCGCGTTAAGAAGGCCGAGGCGCGTCGACGTTAAAACGTCGGTTTTTAAAATTCGGCCATACGCGACGACCACTCCGAAGTCAGCGCCCAGCGTTTTCAGTTCCGAAGCGACCTCGGAAGGCTTCCCCGGCTGGAAAACCGTGAGGCCGAGCTTGAGCGCGGCGGCTTTCACCGGGGTCGGGGCCGTTTCTAGGCCGCGGCCGGAGGGCCGATCAGGCTGGGAGACCACCGCGACGACCTCGGAGGTCCTCGCGAGAAGCTCGAGAAACGGTACCGCCGTTTCCGGCGTGCCGAAAAAGATTGTTTTGAGTTTTTTCACGGCTCAATCCCAGCCGAGCTTCGCCTTCTTGATCACGTCGAGGACCGGCAGGCGTTCCTCAAAGGGAATCCGGTCGATGTACAGCTTTCCGTCCAAGTGATCGATCTCGTGCTGAAGCGCGCGGGCGAGCAAGCCTTCGCCCGAGATCTCGCGCATCACCCCGTTCTCATCGAGCGCGCGCGCCTTCGCGCGGGCGCCGCGCTTGAGTTTGGAGTAGATGCCGGGCACGGACAGGCAGCCCTCTTCATCGTTGAGCTCGCCCTCGAGCGAGATGATCTCGGGATTGATCAGCACGAGGCGCTGGGATTTGCCCTCGGGCTTCACGTCGATGACCGCCAGGCGCAGCGACAGGCCGATCTGCGGCGCGGCCAGGCCGACGCCGCGAGCGGACTGCATCGTGGCCCACATGTCCTTGAGCAGGGCGGGGAGCTCGCCCTTGAAGGCCTCGTAGTCGAGCGGCGGGCACACGGTCTTCAATACCGTTTCGCCGTGCTTCGTGATTCTGCGTACTGGCATGATATGGGTCGTCCCGCCGCTAGCGGCGGGACGCAGATGGCGTTATGGAAATTGCCATACCATCTAGAGATCGACGGCGTGCTCGACGCCGGGTCCAAGGATGC
>CALRXP010000307.1:0-3010 GCA_943372155.1 Candidatus Endomicrobiellum trichonymphae
GCCGACTTATTGGACTGCAGAATTTTCCACGACAGGAGAGAGACGGGAATGAGGGCCAAAGCCCCCATCACCATCGCGACGCGACGAAACAGCCCGGAACGCAGCCAGCCCATTTACGCTATAAGGATAGGCTGAAGCCCAACGGCTGTCAAGGCTGCTTTAAAGGCCGCGGAAAGCAAGCGCGGCGAAGGGCAGAACCAGCCACGCCCACCACAGGGAGAGCGTCACGGCGATCGGCGAGTTCTCGGGCGCGAACGGGACGGAGGAGGAGGCCGCGCGCGAAACGCGTGACACCGTTTCCCGCGCGGCCAGCGGGGCCGCTTCGGCGTAGGCGCGCGAAACCGAGAAGGCCTCGAGCATGGCGCCTCGCTCGAGCAAGGCGGTGGAGGGCCCGGGCGTCACCGGCGCGGGAAGAGGCGCGGCCGCGGGCGCGAAAGACAGGGCCTCGTTCACCGCGGAGCGCACGCGTACGATCAGACCGGACCGGGAAAGGTCGAGGGCTAACGGGCTCGGCGCGCCGGGTGCGGCGAGCGCGCCCGCGACGGGCAGGACCTCGGCGGGGCCCGGTGTCAGAACGCCATTGGGTGCGGCGGAGCGGAAGGACTGAGCGGAGGCGCCGGACAACGGCGCGCCGGCACCCGCACCCGGCGGAAGGACGGAGGCCACGGCGTCTCGAAGGGTTTCCCCCTCGGGCGAGTACGCATGCAGATCGTTCCGCCGCGCGTGTCCGCCGCCGGCGCTCGCCGGCACGCCGCCGTCGGCGACGGTTCCGGTTTGTCCCTGCGTCCCGACCGCGCTCGCGGACGGCGCGGCTTTTCCGGCTCCGGCGGAGGGCGACGCGAGCGCGCCTTGATTCTTATCGGAGCTTTGATCGAAGAAGCGCTGGCCGAGGCCGGCGGCGTCCTCCGGACGGGCCTTCTCGATGAGAGACGTGTCGACGAGCGGCTTCGTTGCCGTCCCCCGCGCGAGCGCGCCAGACGTCGAGGCTCCGTTTTCGGGAGCCGCGCCGGCGGAACGACGGTCGCGCGAAATCGCGAGCGCGGACGAACCCGGAGACGGCTGGCCCGGCAAGGTCGGGGTGACCTGGGCCGCTCGTCCCGGCAACGGCGAGGCCGGGGCGGGCGCGGCGGTCGGCGCGGCGGCCTCCGGATGGGAGACGGCCGACTCCGGAGCGTTGCCGACGAAATTCATCGCGGGCATGCCGATCAGGCCCGGAACCGGGGATGGAAGAAGCGGAATTCCGCCGCGCAGATCGGCGCCGCCGTAAGATGGGGCGATCAAGGAGCCCGCCGCCGGCACGAGCGCGGGAACGGCGCTCATCGACGGGCCCGCGGGCGCGACCGCGCTCTCGACGGGCGCGATGACGCCCGCCCGGGCAGGGGCGATGAAAAAGAACAACGCAAAGAGCGCGCTCACGGCCCGAGTCTAGCACAATGACCCGGCGAAATTCAGCCGTAAAAATAGCGATTTTTCGCTATTTTTGTGCTAGGACTTTAGGCCCAGCTCAGGCTGGGCCTAGGGGCCTATTTCCGCGCAGCCTGTGCCACAGGGCCGAGGCGAGCGCCCCGAAGAAGGCCAGCGCCATCATCCACACCCAGAACATCGGGTTCGGGCTCCACGGACGCGGATACTGAGGATCGGTGGGATCGGTCGGGCCGCCGGGGTGGCGCCGCGCTTCTTCGAGCAGGCGCAGGTAACGGTTCCAGAACTCAATGCGGCCCTCGAGCTCCTTGATCTCGACCTGGAGCGCCGCGATGCGGCGCTCCAACTCGCGCTGCTCGCCGATGCGCTGAGCGAGGCGATGCCAGCGCACGCGCAAGGCGTCCTCTTCGGTCCGGGCCTGGTCGCGCTCGGCCAAGGACGAATTCACCCTCGCCGCGACCGCGGCCAGGTCACGCTCGAGATCGACGCCCTGGGCGTCGGTGTTCGCAAGCTGGTCCGCCGCGTTCTCGCGAGAACGCGCTTCGAGCACGGCGGCCTGGCGGGCGTAGGCGTCGGCGCCAGGGCGCACGCGCACGCGGCGCTCAACGGCATCGACGAACAGATGGCCCGGCGTCGCCGACGTTACGACGTCGCCTTTGCGGCCCTCAACCCCGGAGCCGTCCGAATTCGGATCGGCGGAGATGGTGCCATCGGCGAGGCGCCGGTTGATCGCCTCCGCACCCAGTTCCGCGGTTCGCGTGGACTCCTGATACCAGCCCGCGCGACCGCGGCGGGTCTCCAAAGTCACCTGCTCAATGCCTCCCTGGAAACGGGACAACGTGCGCACGCGCGCGGCCTCCAGATCCTCGGCGGCATGCGTGACCTCTCGCTGCAGGGCCTGGCGGCCGAGATGGACGTCCTTACCGTCCTCGTTCGCCGCGGTATTCATGTCTTTGTTCCACAAGCCCTGTCCCGGACGCAATGCGGATTCGGTGTAAACCTTGTCCGGGAACTGGCTCGGATCGTAGTAGCGGTCCACGCGATCCGGCAAGAGATTGAGGACGTCCACGACGCCCAGTGCGCTGCGGAAGAAGCCGTGATGCTCGGTGGCGCCGCCCTCCGTCTTGTACATGTAGGCGCGGCCGAGGTAATGGTGCTGGCGCGGATCGCGGCCGGCGAACTCCGACGGGATGCCGGCGACGCCGCGCGGAATTTCGAGGGCGATGTTGCCCCAGTTGAAGGGCAGGTACGACCAGTGCTTCGCCTTCCACAGCGCGGACTGAGCGCCTTCCAGACGCTCGATCAGATAGTTCTCGCCGAGCAAGACGGGCAGGCCGTCCGCCTCGTACTGGCTGAAGCGGACCTTGGTCAGAGCCTCATCCCCATCGGCGCCGACAACGTCGCCGCCGGCGCGGTACGACTTCAACTGCCAGGACTTAAATCCTTCGTCCACGTCCTGATCGCTGGTGTAGGGGTGGACGAGCGCCCCTTTCTCGTCGATGACGGCGGCGAGCAAGGCGCCGGAGATCGTAGTGACGGCCGGGCCGCTTAGGACCGGGTCGAGATGAGCGGCCTTCTCCTTTCCGCG
>CALRXP010000308.1:0-3002 GCA_943372155.1 Candidatus Endomicrobiellum trichonymphae
TCCCCTGGGAATTCTTCGCCCGCGCCTTCCTGAAGCTCGGCATTCTCGACGGCTATCCGGGCTTGGTCTGGGCCGGGTTGTCGTCCTTCCACAGCTGGCTCAAATATGTAAAACTGGGCCGGATGCACCGGGAGAAATCTAAATGATTCCAGCTCTTATCGTCCTCCTCGTCGTCGCCGCGGGTCTCAGCGCCCGCTGGAACTGGTGGCGCCCGACGGTCAGCGGCGGCATGCCCGTCCTGATGTACCACAAGATCGGCGATTATCCCCCCGGCTCCGAGCTTCAGAAGCTGTGGGTCACCACCGCCGACTTCCGCAAACAGCTCCAGTACCTCAAGGACAACGGCTACACCGCCATCGACTTTCGCGATTGGCGCGACGCCGAGAAGGGGATCAAGCCCCTGCCGGCCAAGCCCGTCATGATCACCTTCGACGACGGGTACATGAACAACTACGACCTGGCCTTCCCCCTCCTGAAGGAGTTCGGCATGAAGGGCTGCATCTTCCTCGTCTACGAAACGATGGAGAAGCACAACGGCTGGCACGATCCCAAGAGCGAGCCCTGGCTCAAGATGCTGACGTGGGCTCAGATCAAGGAGATGCAGGACTCCGGCCTGGTGGAATTCGGCTCGCACACCATGCGCCATCGCAACCTCGCGGCGATTCCGCTCGAGGAAGTGACGTGGGAGCTGACCGAGAGCAAGGCCCGCCTCGAAGAAAAGCTCGGCCACGAGATGGTCGGCTTCGCCTACCCGTACGGCTCGGGCGCGTACAAGCCCGAGGTGCGCAAGGCCGCGCTCGACGCCGGCTACCGCTTCGATTTCTCCGTCAAACAGGGAATCTCCAAGCTCCCCTGGGGCCGCGATAAAGAGGCGGTCAAACGCCTGCTCATCCGGGGCGACGACAACATGTTCGACTTCCATCTCAACATGACGCGGGGCAAAGCCCGCTTTTGATGGAGCTCACGGCACCCCGGTCGATCCTCGTCGTGCAATTGCGTCGCCTCGGCGACGTGATTCTGACGACGCCCGCCCTGGAAGCCCTCAAG
This sequence comes from Candidatus Endomicrobiellum trichonymphae, assembly GCA_943372155.1. GTDB lineage: Bacteria > Elusimicrobiota > Elusimicrobia > UBA1565 > UBA9628 > GWA2-66-18. The sequence goes on from CALRXP010000308.1 coordinate 1,048, forward strand.
AAGAAGTACCCGGACGCGAAGCTCGATTTTCTCGTGGAGGCCCCGGGCGCCGAAGCGGTGGCCGGCCTCCCCGCGATCGATGAACTGCTTGTTTATGACGCGGAGGGTCCCGTCCAGGCCCTGAGCTGGGCGCTTAAGATCCGCGCCCGCAAATACGATTGGGTGATCGACTTTCTGGCGAACCCGCGCACGGCCCTGCTCACGGCGCTGTCGGGCGCGAAGGTCAAGGCCGGCCCCGCGCACGTGGCGCGGCGCTGGGCCTATAACGTGAAGATGATCCAGTCGCCGCAGGCCTGCTACGCCGCGCTTGAGAAGGTGCGCTGGCTGTCGGCCCTCGGCGTCTCGCCCGACGACGCGCCCGCCTTGCCCCGTCTGATGCTGGCGCCGCGCCCGGCGGTGATCGGCAATATCGTCGGTCTCGTTCCCCCTTCCCGCAAGGAGACCCGGCGCTGGCCGGCGCCCTCTTACGCGCGGCTGGGACGGCTGCTTCGCGACAAGCACGGCTGCGAGCTGAAGGTGTTCTGGGGGCCGGGCGAGAAGGACCTGGCCGACGAGGTCGTGCGCGGCATCGGCGCCGGCGCGAAGGCGATTCCCGAGACCCGGTCCATCGGCGACCTGGCGCGCGAGCTGGCGAGCTGCCGCGTCGTGGTCGGCAACTGCGCGGGACCCAAGCACGTGGCCCTTGCCCTCGGCGTGCCCACCGTGACGATCCACGGCTCCTCGGATCCGGCCGTCTGGACGCCCGTTCATCCCGAGCACCGCTTCGTGCGCCTCGACGAGCTGCACTGCATCGGCTGCCGCTCCAACGACTGCCCCTACAATTTAGAGTGCATGCGCCAGCTTCCGGCGGAGCGCGTCCTGCCCGCCGTCGAGCAGCTGTTGAACCTGACGGCGCCGAAGGTTCCGAAATGACCTGGGCCAAGCGACGCGAGAAGCTTCAGGGCTCGGCCGGCGGGCGAGTCCTTCTCGGCGCGGCGTCTTTGGCCTACGGAGCCGGCGTGCTCGCGCGCCGGGGCCTGTACACCTCCGGAATCCTGAAGCGCAAGCGCGTCAAGGCGAAGGTCATCTGCATCGGCAACCTCACGGCCGGCGGGACCGGCAAGACCCCCGCCGTCCTCCTCGCGGCGGAAACCTTGCGCAAGCGCGGCCACGAGGTCGCGATCCTCTCCCGCGGGTACGGCCGCCGGGCGCCGAAGAATTCCGTGGGCGTGCTGGTCGACGGGCGCCACACCGACTGGCGGGAGTGCGGCGACGAGCCGTGGATGATCCATCAGTCCCTCCAGGGCCAGGGAGTGCCCGTCTTGGTCTGCCCCGACCGTGCCAAGGCCGGGGACGTCGCCGTCGAGATGTACGGCAGCCGGGTGCTGATCCTCGACGACGGGTTCCAGCACCTGCGCCTCCACCGGGATCTCGACGTCGTGCTCGTCAACGCCCGCGATCCGTTCGGCGGCGGGCGCCTGCTGCCGCTGGGCGATCTGCGCGAGCCGGTGTCGGCCATCCGCCGGGCGGGACTGGTCGTGATCACGCACGCCGATCGCGTCACCGCGGCCGAGCTGACGCGTTTGCGCGACGAGATCGAATCCCTTCATCCCGGCGTGACGGTCGTGGAGTCCGCCCACAAGGCGGATCACCTCCTCGATGTAAAGACCGAGGTCCGGCACCCGTTGTCGGAGCTCAAGGGTAAGGCCGTCGTGGCCCTGTCCGGCATCGGCGATCCGTTGTCCTTCGAGACCCAGCTCGAGACCTTGGGCGCGTCGGTCGCGCAGTCCTGGCGCTATCCCGATCACCATCCGTACACGAGCCGCGAGCTTAAGTCCATCGAGGACCTTCGCGGCGGCCTCCCTTTGGTCACCACCCACAAGGATTTCGTCCGCCTGCCCGAGGATTGGCGCGAGCGCCTGGGCGGCTCGGTGTTCGTCCTCGGCATCAAGCTCGAGCTTCTCAAGGGCCGCAAC